>NZ_MWLL01000013.1 GCF_002198675.1 Kineosporia sp. R_H_3
CGGGTGCACCAGCACCTCGACATCGGTCAGGGCGAGGTCGACTGGGACGAGTTCTTCGCAACCCTCGGCGACCTGAAGTTCGGCGACCGTGACGACAACATCATGACCGTCTGCGTCTTCGCCTGGGAAGAACGCGCCCGCGAGTCTGCCGTGTTCATGCGCGAGCAGATCGCGAAGCACACCTCCACCTGGTGACCTGGCCCTCCGCACCCGCCCGGACACCGGTAACTCCTTCGAGCACAACGAAAGGCCTGCCATGAAGCTCGGCGTCTACAACGCGATCCTCCACGACCGACCGTTGCCGGAGGCCCTCGAGGTCGTTGCAGGTCTCGGCCTGACCGGCATCGAGATCAACTCCGGTGGCTTCCTCCCGCCGGTGCACATCCCCAGCTTCGACGACATTCTCATCTCCGACGCCGCCCGCGACGACTACCTCGCCGTCTTCGACGGCACCGGTGTCTCGATCGCCGGCCTCAACTGCAACGGCAACCCGCTCCACCCCAACCCCGTCATCGGTGACAAGCACGCCGAGGACGTCCGACGCTCCATCCGGCTCGCCTCCCGGCTCGGCCAGCACCGGGTCGTCACCATGTCCGGCCTCCCCGGCGGCGAGCCCGGCGCCACCCGCCCGAACTGGATCGTCAACGCGTGGAACTCCGCGGCGCTCGACGTCCTGGACTACCAGTGGTCCGTCGCCGCACCGTTCTGGGCCGACATCGACAAGCTCGCCCGCGACCACGACGTCAAGGTCGCTCTCGAACTGCACCCGCAGAACCTCGTGTTCAACACCGCCGACATCCTCAAGCTCGTCGAGCTCACCGACGCCACGAACGTCGGCGTCGAGCTCGACGCCTCCCACCTGTTCTGGCAGCAGATGGACCCGGTCGCCGTCGTCCGCAGGCTCGGCCCCCTCGTCTTCCACGCCGCCGCCAAGGACGTCCGGGTCAACCCTGAGCACGCCGCCGTCTACGGTGTCCTCGACAACAGCTTCCGCCGCCTCGACCCGTCCGAGAACCGGGTCAACCTCGGCGGCGACGAGTGGGCCAACGAGTGGCCACGTGAGTCGGCGTGGGACTTCGTCGCCCTCGGCAAGGGCCACGACGTCGCCTTCTGGACCGAGTGGCTGCGCGCCCTCCACGACGTGGACCCCGACATGCTCGTCAACATCGAGCACGAGGACACGGAGCTCGGCCGGCTCGAAGGGCTCGAGGTCGCCGCCGCCGTCCTCAAGGACGCCGACGCCAATCTCACCCGCGGCCTCACGACTGTCTGACGGGCACCGCCGGACGACCGCGGCCGATGTGTGGGAGCACGCGCAGGGGGATGTCATGCGGCTGCCGGGCCGCCACCCCAAGAGGCTTATCGGCAGACGGGTCTGAAGAACTCAGGTCGGCCCGGAGGGCGACCACCGCGTGCCGCCCGACCGGTGGAAGGCAGCTGTCGCGACAGGCAAGGCCGCGCGCCCTCGGATTCGGTCGGAGATCTTCTCGGCCATCATGACGATGGGTGCGTTGAGGTTGCCGGTGACGCTCTTGGGCATGATCGAGGCGTCGACGACGCGCAGCCCGGTGATGCCGTGGACGCGGCCCTCGTCGTCGACGACGGAGTCCTCGCCGGTGCCCATCCGGCAGGCGCTCGATGGGTGGTACGACGTGCCGACCCGCCGCCGCAGGTAGGCCAAGAGGTCAGCGTCGGTGACGGCGTCTGCTCCAGGGCTGAGCTCACCGGTGGTGACGCGGGCGAACGCCGGCTGCCGGGCGATCTCTCGGGCCAGCCTGACGCCGTCGAGAAGGTCGCGGGCGTCGCGGGGGTCGGCGAGGTGGTTGAAGACGATGGACGGCGCGTCGGCCGGGTTCGCCGACCGGAGGCTGACCTGCCCTCTGCTCTCGGGGCGGGACAGGTCCATCCAGAACTGGAACCCCGGGACCGGGACGACCTTGCCGCCGCGCAGCTGCCGGGTGAGGGGGAGGAACTCGTACTGCATGGTGGGGAAGTCGGCGTCGTCCCGGGTGCGCAGGAAGGCGCCGGCCTCGAAGAGGTTCGAGGCGCCGAGACCTCGGTGGGTGAGCAGCCAGCGCGCGCCGAGCACCGCGCGGCCGACGAGGCCGATCTGCGAGGTGAGGGAGTCGGCGTGCCGGGTGCCGAACTGGACGTCGACGCCGGGGTGGTTCTCGAGATGGCGGCCGACGGCGGGCACGTGCGCGGCGACGTCGATGCCGTGGCCGTGCAGGTCGTCGGCGTCGCCGATCCCGGACAGCAGGAGCAGTTTGGGGGAGTTGAACGGGCCCGCGGAGAGGACGATTTCACGGCTCGCGTGGACGGTGCGACGTCCGTGCGGGCCGCTGACGACGATGCCGGTGGCCCGCCCACCCTCGACGACCACCTTCTCCACGAGGGCGTGGGTCAGCAGCTGCAGGTTCGGGCGTTCGAGGGCGGGCCGCAGGTAGCCGCGGGCGGCGTTCCAGCGGATCCCGTTGTGCACGAACGCCTGCGCGATGTGCAGGCCCTCCTGCTTGTACCCGTTGTGGTCGGTGGCGACCTCGAACCCGGCCTGCTCGCCGGCGCGCAGGAAGGTCTCGAAGAGCGGGTGCTCCGCGCGGCAGCGGCTGACGTGCAGCGGGCCGTCGCCGCCGCGCCAGTCGTCGGCGCCCTCCTCCCAGGTCTCCATCTTCTTGAAGTACGGCAGCACGTGCGCGTAGGACCAGTCCGGCAGGCCGAGGGCCGCCCACCCGTCGTAGTCCATCGGGTTGCCGCGGTTGAAGATCATGGCGTTGATCGCTGACGAGCCACCGACGACCTTGCCGGTCTTCTCGTCGATGGTGCGGCCGTCGAGGTGCGGCTCGGGACCGGCCTGGTACCCCCACTGGATGCGGGTGCTCTGGTAGGTGAAGGGCAGGGCGGCGGGCATATCGAGCAGGAAGCTGCGGGGTCGGCCGCCTGCTTCGACCAGCAGGACCCGGACGCCCGGGTCCTCGGCGAGGCGGGAGGCGACGACGCTGCCGGCCGGGCCGGCGCCGACGACGAGGTAGTCGTACTCGTCAGGAGTGGTCATCGTGCGGCGCTCCTCAGATGATCCCGCGCTCGGGCAGCGGAGTGCCGTCGGCGATCCGCTGCCAGCCGAACCGGGTCAGGTCGATGGTCTCGTACCCGCCGGTGAGGAGGAGCTCGGCCATCGCGCGGCCGCAGCCGGGGGCGTGCATCAGGCCGTGCCCGGAGAAGCCGGCGAGCAGGTGGAAGTTGCCGTAGCCCGCGACCGGGCCGATGACGACGTTCCCGTCGAGGTCGTTCTGGTCGTAGAGGCCGGGCAGGGTGCTGAGGCACTTCGTGCGCTCGAACTGCGGGAACCGATGCGCGAGCGCCGGCCACACGACGTCCTCGAAGTAGCGGCGGTCGACGAAGAAGTCGACGCCCCGGGGCTGGTCGAGGGTGGGGACGCCGCCGGAGTAGCCGGTGCCTTCGGGCCGGAACGCGAGCCGCTGGGTGTCCTTGAGGTAGGGCAGCGGCTCGATCGGTTCCTGGGCCTCGAAGTAGTGCTCGTACCGCTTGAGCGGGGTGATCGGCACGTCGACGCCGGCCATCGCGCAGATGTCGGCGGCCCAGGCGCCGGCCGCGTTGACGACGTGGCTCGCGGTCACCGTCGTCCCGGACGCGAGCCGGGCGCCGGTCACGGCGTGCCCGGCGACGTCGAGCCCGACGACTTCGTCGGCGACGAAGCGCGCGCCGAGGGAGCGGGCCTTGTTCCGGTAGCCCATGAGGACGGCGTGCGGGTCGAGCCAGCCGTCGTCGGGGGAGAGCACCGCAGCCCCGAGGTCGCCGACGTACATCGACGGGAACCGGTCCTTGACCTCGTCGGGCGTCAGCCACCGGACGTCGCAGCCGAGCGAGAGCTGGGTGTCGTGGTTGGCGCGGAGCATGTCGGTGCTCTCCGGCGGGACGATGAAGATGTAGCCGTTGCGCTTCCAGCCGATCTCGGCCGGGACGCCGTCGACGGCCATGAGGTCGGCGAAGCCGGCGAAGACGTCGATCGAGTACTTCGACAGCTCGATGTTCTCCGGCAGCGAGAACAGGCGCCGGACGCCGCCGGAAGCGCGCGGCGTCGAGGCCCGCTCGTACGTCGGGTCGCGCTCGACGACGGTGACGGACACGGACGGGTCCGCAAGCCGCAGGTAGTAGGCGACGGCGGCGCCGACGGCACCGCCGCCGACGACGAGGACGTCGGTGCTGCTCGGGACATCGGTGCTGTTCGGGACATCGGTGCTGTTCGGGACGTCGGGGCTCGGCATCAGATCATCACCTCGGGGGACGGGACCCGGCCCGCGAACCGGGCCAGGGCGAAGGGGCTGAGGTCGTGGCCCGGGGGCCGGTCGAGCGTGAGGTCGGCGGCGGCCTCGCCGAGGGCGGGCGCGACGGCGAGACCGTGACCGTTGAGGCCGGCGACGACGACGAGCCCGTCGGCCCCGCAGCGGCCGTCGACGACGGGCAGCCCGTCGGGGCTGAGGTCGACGACGCCGCCCCAGGACCGTTGCGTGACAGCACCGGCTGCGGCGGGGAAGACCTCGGCGAGCGCGCGCAGTGCCGCGTCGAGGGACGCCCTGTCGCAGAACGGCTCCGGCGACATGTCGGGGACGAGCGCCGGGTCGAGGGCACGTCCGCGGCGCAGCTCGCGCAGCACCTGCCGGCCGTCGACGCGAAGCTGCAGGTGGGCGCGGAAGGCCGCCGCCCGCGGCAGCCAGAACCGTAGGCCGTGCAGGTCGGCCAAGGACGCGCGGCGGGTGACGCGCGCGCCGAGCCCGGCGCTGACGACGAGCCGGCCGTCCGGCCGCTGCCGGGCCCCGAACCCGGCGGCGCGCACCGTCGGGCCGAGCAGGGGCGGCAGCGGTGCGGTCTCGACCTCGGACAGGACGACCGGCATCAGGGGCAGCCGCACGCCCGCGCCGGCGAGCAGGTGCGCCGCCCAGGCCCCGGCCGCGACGACCACGCGGTCCGCCTCGACGTCCGCGTCCGCCGTCCGGACACCGGTGACCCGCCCGCCCGCCGTCCGTACCGCGGTGACCTTGCTCCCGTAGACGAACCGGGCACCGAGGCGGGCCGCACGCCGGACCCACACCCGGGTCGCGGCGTCCGGCTGCGCCTGCGCGTCGTAGGGGCTGACCATCGCGCCCAGCACCGGGCCGGTCGCGGCGGGCAGGAGCGCGCGCACCTCGTCGGCGCCGACCCAGCGCACGGCGTCGAGCCCCACCGCCCGCGCCTGCTCGGCGAGCGCCCGCAACCGATCCGGCTCGTCGGCGCGCGTTGCGAGGTAGACGTTCCCGCGGGTCTCGAGTTCGGCGTCCGCGGCGTCCGGGTCCTCGGCGACGGCCTGCCGCCACAGCCGCAACGCCTCGACCGCGAGCGGCAGTTCCGCCGGATGCCGGCCCTGGACCCGCAGCGACCCTTGCGCGCGGCCGGACCCCTCACGGGCCGGGCCAGGCTCCTTGTCGAGGACGACGACCCGCGCGCCACGGGCGGCGAGCGCCGACGCGGTGGCCGCACCGACGACGCCTGCGCCCACGACGACGACGTCCGCGGCGCGCGGCAGGTCGTCGGGTGTCGTCACAGGACCAGCCTGATGACCGGTTCATCCTGCTACCAGCCGCTTGTTATCGTAGGACTGTGAGTCCCACTCTCGAGGGCGACGGGCGACGGCTCCGTGAGCTCGCCGAGTTCCTCCGCCTGCGCCGCGCCCGCCTCGACCCAGCCGCCGTCGGCCTGCCCGTGCGGGCCCGCCGCCGCACACCCGGGCTGCGCCGCGAAGACGTCGCGGAGCGCGCCGGGGTGAGCGTCGCCTGGTACACGAGCCTCGAGCAGGGTCGGCCGGTCAGCCCTTCGCTGCGCGTCGTCGTCGCCCTCGCCGATGCGCTGCAGCTGTCCGACGCCGACCGACAGCACCTGCACACGCTCACCGGGCACCCGCCGCCGCAGCCGACGGACGGGTCCGCCGACACGGTGCTGCTCCAGCAGCTCGTCGACCATCTCGACGTCCCCGCCTACTGCACCGACGCGCTGACCAACGTCATCGCCTGGAACCCGCTCGCCGCCGAGGTCTTCGGCGACTACGGCCGCTGGCCGGCGGGGCGGCGGACCCTGCTGCGCCTGCTCTTCGAGGAGCCGGCGTTCGCGGGCCGGCTCGTCGACCGCGACGAGTACGCCGCACGCGTCGTGCAGACCTTCCGTGGCCGCTCCGGCGCCTACCTCGAGGACCCGGTCGCCATTGCGCTCGTCGACGACCTCGTCCGAGAGCATCCCCGCTTCGCCCGGCTCTGGGGCGCGCACACCGTGCGCCGCACCGACTCCGACACCCTCGAGGTCGACCACCCCGTGGGCCGGCTGACCCTGACGCTGGTCAACCTCCAGGGCGTCGCGACGCCGGGCACGCGGTTCAACGCCTACCTGCCCGCGGACGGCGTCACGGCGTCCCGGCTGCGGGCCGCGCTGCCCCCGCGGGTCGGGACTGACGCAGCCTCAGGGTCATGAGACCCGTCGCAGCGTCGACCTTGGCGTGCCAGCGACGCAGCGCGGCCGCCTCGTCGTGCGCGCGGAGGTGCTGCACCAGGGCGATGTCGTCCTGGCACATGTCGGGGATCGGGTAGGAGTAGCTCAGCCCGATGACGGCGACGTACAGCTTGATCTGCGCCGTCGTCGTGCGGAACATCGGGGCCGCGCTGCGCAGGCCGGTGACCCCGGCGAGGACGTCCTGCAGGTCGAGGTCGGCGTCGCCGGTGAGGTAGGAGTCGCTCGTCGTGCGGGCGACACGGAGCATCCGCTCCAGCGCCTGCTCGACGGGGGCGAGCGTGCTGGCCGGCATCTGTGCGGCGTGCCGGACCACGATGGCGCCGAGCGCCCGCCGGACGGCGTAGGTCTCGAGGATGTCGCTCACCAGGGGGCTGGGCACGAACGCGCCCCGGTGCGGCTCGAGGTCGACGAGGCCGTCGGAGGCGAGTGTTCGGAGGGCATCGCGCACGTGCAGCCGCGACGTGCGCAGAACCCGGGCGAGGTCCGCCTCGGTGAGCCGGGACCCGGCGCGCAACCGGCCCTCGACGAGCCGGCGGACGATGAGCCGGAACATCTCGTCAGCCACAGCCCGGGCCGTCGGCGGCGGACCCTGCATCGGCGGTCTCGGCTCGTAGGGTGCTTCGGCGTCGAGCCACTCGAAGCGCTGCGCCCCGCCGCGTGCCCACTGCATGAGCTGGTGCTGCAGACCGGTCAGGACCGGCAGCGCGGGTTCAGCGCACTGCCGGACGAGGGCCTCGAGCAGGCGCTGCCAGTCGGCGTCCCCGGCGACGACGATGTGAGTGCAGCCGTCATCCAGGGCGGGCAGCGCGCGCCGGCTGACGACGAGAACCTGTGCACCGGTGTCGACGACCGAGCGTGCGTTCCCGGCCAGTGCGGCGTCACGGGCCGGGCCGCCCGGGTCGACCGCGGCGCCGCTGGTGGCGTCGAAGCGCAGGTCGGATGCGAGGACGGTCTGCAGGGCCGGCCGTCGGACCGACCGCATGAACGTCCGCGGGCCCCCCGGGACGTGCGTCCCGGACGACGTCGTCGACGTGAGCACGAGCATGCTGTTCTCGGGCGAGACGGCGACCGCGAGCAGGCGCAGCGGCCCCGGTGGGAGCGGGCCGGCTCCTCGTGCGTAGCACCTCGCCCACACCCGGGCGACGTCCGACTGGCTCGTGCCGGTGAAGGCGGCCACCGATCGCGACGACCAGCGGGGCGTCGGCAGGTGCAGCGGTGCCGCGAGCACCGCCCGGTCGCGCTCGGCAAGCAGCTCGGGCGGAGGGTCTCGGCGCACCGGTCGAGTCTACGACGCAATGACTCATTGACTCATGGCTCGTGCCCGATCGGTCTGCTCACTCGGCAGGGCGCAGGTTCTGCTCCATCGTTTCCCCACCTGACACGACGGCGAGTCGTCAGTTCAGGGCTGTGGAACCCGCTGGTGGACAGGTGAAACTGATCCGCACGAGATGGAGCGCGGTGTGACCGTCGATCCTCTGCTGACGCCCTTCGAGCTGAAAGGGCTGACTCTGCGCAACCGCATTGTCAGCACTTCTCACGAGCCGGCGTACAGCGAGGATGGCCTGCCGAAGGACCGCTACCGGGCGTACCACGTGGAGAAGGCCAAGGGCGGCGTCGGCCTGACGATGATCGGCGGCAGCGCCATCGTCAGCCGGGGGAGCACGCCCGCCTTCGGCAACCTCCTGCTGTGGAAGGACGAGTCGGTGCCGTGGTTGCGCCGGCTCGCCGACGAGGTGCACGACCACGGTGCGGCCGTGATGACCCAGCTGACCCACATGGGGCACCGCACCCATAGCCACACCCACGACTGGCTGCCCGCGGTGTCTGCGAGCGCCGTCCGCGAGCCCACCCACCGCGCCTTCGCGAAGGAGGCCGAGGTCTGGGACCTGGAGCGGATCAGGGCCGACTTCGTCGCCGCCGCGCAGCGCTGCGCAGAGGCGGGCCTCGACGGCGTCGAGCTCATGATGTACGGCCACTTCCTCGACGCGTTCATCACGCCCTACTGGAACCACCGCGACGACGAGTACGGCGGCTCCTACGCGAACCGGATGCGCTACCCCCTCGAGGTCGTCCGGGCCGTCCGCGCGGCCGTCCCGGCGGGCTTCCTCGTCGGTGCCCGGCTCAGCTTCGACGAGGGCCGCGACCCCGGCGTGACCGTCGAGGAGTCGGTGACCGTCGCGCACGACCTCATCGACGCCGGCATCGACTTCGTCAGCGCGCTCACCGGCTCGATCGAGCTCGAGGCGAGCGTCGCCAAGCAGATCATCCCCCCGATGGGGACACCGTCGGCGCCCGCGCTCGCGTTCATCGGTGAGGTGAAGCGCAAGCTGTCCGTGCCCGTCATGCACGCGGCCCGGATCGCGGACGTCGCGACGGCCCGGTACGCGATCGAGGCGGGACTGCTCGACCTCGTCGGGATGACCCGCGCGCTGCTCGCCGACCCGTACCTGCCGCTCAAGGTCGCCCAGGGCCAGGAGGACCGGATCCGCCCGTGCGTCGGCGCGAGCCAGTGCATCGACAGCATCTACACGACCGGTGCGGCGTACTGCATCCACAACCCCTCCACCGGCCGCGAGCTCGAGCTGCCGCACGTCGTCGGGCCCGCCCCGGCGCGACGGAAGGTCGCCGTCGTCGGCGGCGGGCCCGCCGGCCTCGAGGCCGCCCGCCTGCTCGGCGAACGCGGCCACGACGTCACGCTGTTCGAGGCCGGCCCGCGGCTCGGCGGCCAGCTCGTCCTCGCCTCGGGGTCCCCGCGCCGGCGCGACCTCCTCGGTGTCGTCGACTGGCGGGCGCAGGAGCTCGCCCGTCTCGGCGTCACGGTGCGCTGCAACGCCTACGTCGAGGCCGGCGACCTGGCGGCCGGCGGCTGGGACGTCGTCGTCGTCGCGACCGGTGGTCTGCCCGCCGGGCTCCGGGTCCCCGGCGCCGAGCTCGCGGTCGACGGCTGGGACGTGCTGTCCGGCGCCCGGAGGGTCTCGGGCCGGGTGCTCGTCTACGACGACCACGGCGGCAACCAGGCACTCGACGTCGTCGAGGCGGTCCTGCGCGGTGGCGCGAAGGTCGAGCTGGCCACGCCGGAGCGCACGGTCGCGCCCGACGTCGGCGGGCTCGTCGCGTCGGGCTACTTCGCCGCTCTCGCCGAGAATGACGTCGCCCTGTCGGTGCTGCGTCGGATCCTCGCGCTGCGACGCGGACCGGACAGCGTCGTCGTCACCTTCGGCGTCGACGGCACCGACTGGACGCAGGAGCGCACGTTCGACGCCGTCGTCGTCGAGGCGGGGACGGCACCCGTCGGGGACGTCTACGACGGGCTCCTCCCAGGGTCGCGCAACGGCGGCGCGACCGACCTGGACGACCTGCTCGCGCTGCGGCCCCAGACGCAGGTCCGCAACCCCGACGGCGCTTACCAGGTCTTCCGGATCGGCGACGCCGTCGCGAGCCGCGGCGTGCACGCGGCGATGCTCGACGCCGCCCGCCTGTGCAGGGCGATCTGACGGCGGCCCGTGCCGGCGACCTGCCGGACGCAGTTCGCACGACCCGGGAGCGGTCCGCGCCCCCGGTCCACCCCAGGAGGGACACGCAATGAACCGAACGGTCAGGGTGGGCGCCGTCATCGCGCTCACATCACTCGCGCTGGCCGCGTGCGGCGGCGGCTCGTCGGCGTCGGACGCCGGTGGCGACGGCAAGACCCTCTACATCGGCACCGACCTGCCCTTGCAGGGTGCGCCGAAGGACGCGTCGGACGCCACGAACAAGCTCATCCAGCTCTACCTGGACAAGATCGGCAGCAAGGCCGGTGCCTACACGATCAAGCTGCGCATCTACGACGACTCGACGGCCGCGAAGGGCTCGTGGGACGACGCGCAGTGCGCCAAGAACGGCGCTGCCCACGTCGCCGCGACCGACGAGATCGCCGTCATGGGTGCGTTCAACTCCGGGTGCGCGAAGATCCTGGTCCCGATCCTCAACCAGGACCCGACCGGCCCGATGCTCATGGTGTCGCACGCGAACACCAACCCGGGCCTGACGAAGACGTGGGAGCCGGGCGAGCCGGAGAAGTACGCGCCGAGCGGCAAGCGCAGCTTCGGCCGGGTCATCCTCAGCGACGACTTCCAGGGCTCGGCGACCGCGAAGTACGCCAGCGAGAAGCTCGGCGTCAAGAAGATCTACGTCCTCAACGACAACCAGACCTACGGCCAGGGCGTCGCGAAGTCGCTCGTCGACGCGGCGCCGAAGTACGGCATCGAGGTCGTGGGCAACGAGGCGTGGGACGGCAAGCAGAGCAACTACACCGCGCTCTTCAACAAGATCAAGGCCACCAACCCGGACATGGTCTACCTGTCGGGGATCTACGACAACAACGGCGGCCAGCTCGTCAAGGACAAGGTCTCGGTCCTGGGTGACAACACCAAGGTCAAGCTCATGGCCCCCGACGGCTTCTCCGGCTTCCCGGAGATGGACAAGCTGCCCCAGGGCGAAGGCATGTACCTGACCTTCGCCGGCCAGCCGACCGACGCCGCGGTGGCCGCGGGCGGCGCCGCCGCCGACCTGCTCAACGAGTACAAGGCCAAGTACGGCGCCTACCCCGCGTCGAGCTACGCCTTGTACGGAGTCGCCGCGATGCAGGTGCTCCTCGCCGCCGTCGAGAAGTCCGACGGCACCCGCAAGGGCGCCACCGACGCGGTGTTCTCCGGCACGGGCATCACCATCCCTGCCGACACGTCGATCCTCGGCGACGAGATCAAGATCGACCCGGCGTCCGGTGACCCGATCGGCGGCAAGGTGTCCTACCTGCAGCTCACCGGCGGCACGGAGAAGTTCCTCGAGGCCCAGACCGTCTCGGCGTCCTGACCCGAGTGACGGCGTCCGGGCGGGCCGTCCCGCCCGGACGCCGTCCACACGGGTCGGCAGGACACGAACACCAGGAGGCATCGTGCGCAGCTCGCGGGTCGTCCACGCGATCGACACCCACACCGAGGGCATGCCCACTCGGGTCGTCACCGGCGGTGTCCCGCCGGTCCCCGGTGCGACCATGGCCGAACGCCGGTCATGGGCCAAGGAGAACCTCGAGGACCTGCGCGGGCTGCTCATGCGGGAACCCCACGGCCATGCCGCGATGTCCGGAGCCATCCTCCAGCCGCCCACGTCGCCCGACGGGCACTGGGGTGTGCTCTACATCGAGACGACGGGCTTCCTGCCGATGTGCGGGCACGGCACCATCGGCGTCGCCACCGCGCTCGTCGAGACCGGGCTCGTGCCCGTCACCGAACCGGTCACCGAGATCCGGCTCGACACCCCGGCCGGGCGGGTCATCGCATCGGTCGACGTCGAAGACGGTCGCGCTCGTTCGGTCTCCCTCACGAACGTTCCGGCCTTCGTCCTCGAGGACGAGGCCGTCGTCGACGTCGAGGGCCTCGGCGAGGTCCGCTACGCGATGGTCTACGGCGGCAACTTCTACCCGGTGGTCGACGCAGCCGCCCTCGGCGTCGAGCTCGACCTCGTGCGCAAGGACCAGATCCTCGCCCTCGGACTGCGCATCATCGACGCCGTCAACGAACAGCGCCCGCCCGTGCATCCGGGTGACCCGGCGATCCGAGGCATCCACCACGCCCAGTTCGTACAGCCCGGCACCGGCGGCGCGGACACCCGCAACGCCGTCCTCAACGTGCCCGGCTACTTCGACCGGTCGCCCTGCGGCACCGGCACGTCCGCGATCATGGCGCTGCGCTGTCACCGCGGCGAGCTCTCCGTCGGCGGCCGGCACGTGAACGAGTCCATGCTCGGCACCCGGTTCACCGGCGAGGTGCTCACCATGACCGACGTGGCGGGCCGCCCGGCCATCGTCCCCCGGATCACCGGCCGCGCCTGGGTGACCGGCTTCAGCCAGCACCTGCTCGACCCCGCCGACCCGTTCCCGGCCGGCTTCACCGTCTGAAGCCTCTGTCGCACAAGGAGTTCCTCGTGGACCGCAGCTCTGTGTCCTGGCGCGGGTACATCCCTGCCTCACCCACCCCCTTCACCGCGGGCGGCGCCGCCGTGGACGAAGAGGCCCTCGCTGCGCTCATGGAGCACTACGTCGCGGCCGGCGTCCACGGCGTCATGCTCAACGGGACGGCGGGGGAGTGGTGGACCCAGTCGGACGCCGAGCGCCGCCGCGTCGCCGAGATCGGGATCGCAGCGGTGGCCGGCCGGGTCCCGGTCATCGTCGGCTGCTCCTCGTTCACCGCCGCGGGCGTCGTCGCGCTCGCCCACCACGCACAGACCGCCGGCGCAGACGGCGTCATGTTCACCCCGCCCCCGTACGCGCACCCTTCGCAGCAGGAGATCCTCAACCACTACCGGCTCGCCGATGCCGAGATCGGCCTGCCGATCCTGGCCTACAACTGGCCGCGCGGGACCGGCGTCGAGATCGACGTCGAGACCGCCGCGGCCGTCGCGGACCTCGACCACGTCGTGGCGCTCAAGTGCAGCACCGCGAACACGGACGTCGTCCTCGACTACATCGAGAAGCTCTCGGACCGGGTCCGCGTCTTCGCCGCCCTCATCAGCCCGCGCGGCCTCGCGGTGCTGTCCGGCCTCGGCGGTGACGGCTACATCGACGGCGGCGGTATCGGCGCGCCGTTCGCCGTCCCCTACTTCGAGGCACTCTGGGCCGGCGACCTCGACACCGCCCGAGGGCACGGCCGCCGCTGGGCCGACCTCACAGGCGCGTGGGTGACACCGGACTTCGGCGGCCGGTTCGGCTCGCCGGCCGGACAGCTCAAGGCCGCGATGCGGATGCTCGGCCACCCCGGTGGCGACGTCCGCCAGCCCCAGCTGCCCGTCACCGACCCCGCGAAGCTCTCCGGGCTCGAGGCGGTCCTGAGGTCCGCCGGGCTCCTGGTGTGACCCCGGCCGTCCCGCCCGGCGGCACCGTCCTCGTCGTCGGGGGCGGAGTCGTCGGCGCCAGCGCGGCCTATGCCCTGACCGCGGCGGGGTACGGGGTCACGCTCGTGACCGCCGGCCGGGTCGGTGACGGTGCGAGCGCCGGCAACGCCGGCCTGCTCGTGCCGGCCGACTCCGTGGTGTGGCCCGGGCCGGAGAACGCCAGGGCCATACCGGCAACCCTGCTGGGCCGCAGCGGAACCATCAGCGTCAACCTCGGTAACCCGGCCACCGCAGGCTGGGGGCTGCGCTTCCTGGCAGCCTCCGGGCGGCGCCGATACGACGCGTCGTGCAGGGCGGCGCACACCCTCAGCGCCCACAGCCTCGCGGTGACGCAGACGTGGGCGGCGCAGCTGTCGGTGCCGTTGTACAACACAGGAATGCTGTTCCTCGTCGGGTCCGACAATGCGGTTGCCGCGGCGCGCCACGCCCGAGCGCCGCTCCGGGAGACCTACACCGAGCTGGGGCCGGAGGCGCTGGCAGCTCTCGACCCTGCCTATCAGGGCCTCCCGCCGCACCTGCGGGTGCTCTACGCGCCGCACGCGGCGCAGGGCGACAGCCACGCCTTCGCCCAAGCGCTCGCCGGCGAGCTGCGAATCTCGGGCGCGCAAGTGCTCGAGAACGAGCCCGTGACGGCGCTGTCCCTGCGCAGTGACACCGTCGTCGGTGCCGGCACCGCGACGCGCAGCCTGCGGGCCGACGCCGTCGTGCTGGCAGCAGGCGCGGCCTCGTACCGCCTGGCGCGCAGCGCGGGCGTCACGGCACGCGTGCTGCCCGTCAAGGGGTACAGCGCCACCGTGCCGCTGGCCCACCCTGCAGCCGGCCCGCGGATCGGAGGCGTCCTGGAGCCGTTCCACGTCGCCTTCTCCCGGTTGGAGGACCGGCTGCGGTTGTCGACCGGAGCAGAGATCGGTCGGGACGACCACCTCGTCGACCCCGCCGCCGTCGCGACCATCCGGCGGGCCGCCGAACTCCTGTTCCCCGACGCGCTCGAGTGGAAGAACGCCGAGTACCGAGCCGAGCACCGACCCATGACCCCGCACGGACTGCCGCTCGTCGGGGCGACCCGGCGGCGTGGGCTGTTCCTCGACACCGGTCACGGGTCGCTCGGCTGGACCCAGGCAGCCGGCTCTGCGGACCTGCTCGTCGATCTGGTCCGCGGAACGACGCCAGCGGTCGACCCTGCGCCGTTCCGGCCGGGGTAGACCGGAAGAGCCCTCCGGGACGGGGCCGACGAGTGGGTTCCAGGACCTGTCCCGCCTTCGCCCGTCTTGCGTTGTTGGGGCGGCCTGACGCGTGGATGACCGAGCCGCTGCTGTAGGCGCTCTATGGGCGGGATCTTGACCGTGTCCGCCGTCCGGCCTGTTTCGGCTGGCCACGGTCGGCGTGGACGGCACGGGCGGCCACATGCGACGAAGATCTTTGACCTGCGAAGAATAGGTTTCGTCTCCGCAGGTCAGCGGCCCTCTCCCGGCGGCCAGGGGCGGGGATGGGCCGCGACGTGTCAGTGCAGACGCAGAACCGATGCTCGCCCCGTTGGGGTGGGTGGTCGTAGGTGGGGTCCGGATGGGTGTTCGTGCTGGTCAGAGGCCAGATGACGTAGGAACGGCTCCGGTCTTGGAGGGTCGCTGCGGAAGGACGTAGTGACCACCAAAGTGACCACCGGCGAGAGCAGTGCTCTGGACGCTGGAGGGGTCGTTCCGTTCCCCGTCAACCGGCCCGCTCGCCGACCTGGACGTCGGCTTGGTGCGGGCTTGATGTCTGGAGCCTCGGACGTGATGACTCTTTCAGCATCCCCACAGATCGTAGGTCACGAAGAAGACGGTGCGTCGCTGGCGGTGCCGGCGTCAGCCGAATGCGGCGTCGGTGTCGGCGCTGTCGGCTCGGACGCCGATGAGGCGGGCGACACCGTCGTCGGTGCCGAGCGCGATCTGTTGGTCGTGGAGGGCCGGTTCGCGATCGTCCCGGAGTGGTTGCTCGACGCAGACGTCTCCGACGTCGCGGTCCGGTTGTACGCGGTGCTGCTGCGGTACGGGCAGACGTCGGGGGCGAGGATGCCGAGCCGGCGGCTGCTTGCGCAGCGGCTGCGCAAGCGGTCCACTGACACCGTCGACCGCGCGATGAAGGAGCTCGTGGCGGTCGGGGCGGTGGTGGTCGAGCGGCGCCGGCGGGGGCCGGTCAACCTGACCAACCGGTACGTCGTCCGGACCGACGTGCCCGGCTCGAGCGCCGGCGCGCCGGCAGGGGCACCAGGTGGGCGGGTAGGAGGAACCGCGTGCTCCGGTCTGCGAGGTGGTGGGGGAGGGGGTGGCCGCAGATCTGCGGCCACCCCCCTCCGAACCGGCGGTCGTCCATACGGCCTCGACCACGCGACCTCGCGCGGGTGTGGATGGGGGTGGCCGCATTCCTGCGGCCAGGGGTAGCCGCATTTCTGCGGCGAGGGTGGCCGCAAGATTGCGGCCCAACCCAGAGTTCTTGACCCAGAGGAAGCACCCTCCTCCCCGCCCCTCCACACCGTCGACGGCCGGCGGTCGCCGGCCGTGGCGTTCGAGCGAGCAGGCCGAGCAGCAGCGCGCCGCGGCTCTGGACGCCCTCGGACACCCCGACCTCGCCGAGTTGGCCGCCCGGTGTCACGACCTGCGTGCACAGCTCGGGCTACCCGCCCGGCTGTGGACCGAGACCACCCTCCTCAACGTCCTGACCGACGCCGTCCTCGAGCACGGCATGACCGCGAGCATCGCCGTCCCGGCACTGCTCGCGTTGGCCGCCGACCCGGCCACCCGCAGCCCAGCCCGCCTGACCTGCCCCGGCCCCTGGTGGGAACTACCGACCATAGACCGGCTTCGCGACGGAACGGACGACGCGTCGGGTGCTGAGCTGGCAGCGCTGGAGGCGCGGCTGGCGGAGGCCGACGGCGACCGGGTGCGGCTGCAACGGCTCGCGCGCGAGCAGCTCCGGGAGGAACGTCACCCGGTCACGCGGCTGGCGGTGGCACGCCGCGCCTGCGCCCTGCTCACGCGACCCTGCGAACGCCCTTGGGCACCGGCCTAAGGCCACAACGAACACGTCGCGAAGCGCTTGGTCCGTCGCCCACGGACTCCGGTGGTCGACATGGCGAGCCCGACCCCCGTCGGGTTCGGCGATCCGCGGGGTGCCTCGGCCGCCTATGAGTTGTCGGGTGGCCCCGGTGTCAACCTCGCAGGGAGCGCACTGCTACCTCGAGCAGTCCGCTAGCGACGGTGCTCGTGCCGTCTCCGCGGGCCAGCTCGACCAAGTCGACACCGCTGCTCCCAAGCCACGTCCCTATGCATAGGTCGATGAAGTATGTGTCGAGACCGACCGCTGCATGGCGTACCTGCGTGTAGTTGACGATGATTGTCTTCTGGTCGCTCGCAGCCCTCGCCTGCCTGATTGCATCCAGCAACTTCGCTGGAACGACGAGAACCGTGCCGTCATGGCACATCAGCCAGTATGCCGATGTTGGACTCTTGGCGAGCAGTCCGTGTAGTTGCAAAAGGTCAATCTTCCACCGGTCGTTCGGAGGCGGTGCCGTGGTGGCCCCGTTGTAGAGGGTCTTCTTGACCTGAACGAGATCGGCAACCTTGGTGCGCAGTTCGCCGAGGATGTCGATGTCGACGACGATCGCGAGGTCGGCGTAGACGGTCGCCTCTTCCGACTTAGGGATCCTCCTGTAGTCGCACCGGACGTCGACCGGCGTGGCGCCTGTTTCCAGCTCAGTCGTTGTGGCCGCCTGGCGGAGAGCAAGCTTGATGTGAGTGATGAGAGAGCCCAAATGACCCTCTTCCTCAGACCTCGCCTGGGCCGGAAAGTCCTGCGCCCACTCGCTGCGGGCAACGTTGAGGGCGCCGCGCAGGCGCGCCTCCACGTCCAAGCTCGACATCCACGTACTTGTAGGAGAGGCGAGTGGGCGCGGAAAGGCGTCGAGTAGGCTCCTGTCATAGTTGCGCGCGATCGCATTCAAAAGAGCGTCATCCGAGTCGCGGCCGCGCAGGGTATCCAGCAGTTGAGTTGCCCGGTCCGCGGCCGGGTTTATGGCGGCATGCTCAGTTGCGAGCAAGGCAGGTGTTGCGTCAACCTCCTGGCCGTGCGCCCATGTGATTGTTTCGACGAGGGTCCGCTCGTCCGTGCTCAACTGGAGTGCCCAAGGAACGAGCAGCAGCCAGTCCTCGGGGTTGGACTCGATGAGGGCCCGAAGTCGCTTTCTGCATGCCGCTTGAAGTGCGCCGTGCCCCCGCGCGAGCTGCATAGCTCTGAAATTGCTGATCATTGAGGCGCACGTGTTGGAGAGCTGCGGCGGGACTCTTCCTGCGATCATGCCGGACTTGACTTGTACCTCGGCGTGCTCCAAGCCGTCGGCCACCGCTGCTGCCATCTGAAGGGCGGCGGGCAAGGGGTCGGGGTTGTACCTTCGCCAAGTGGTGATGACGTAGTGGCCGGCAGCACGCGGGTTTGCCAGTGCGTCGCTGATCAGTATCTGTAGTCCCTCGCTCACCAATACTGGCCTTATCTGGCCGAGTCTTCGAAACGCTCTCGGATACTGTTGCACGCCAGTACCCATAATCTTGGCTTCGCCTGTCACCTCTGCAGCAAAAGCATCTATTTCAGCATCTTCTGCTCGGCCAAGAAAGTCCTCGTAGTCAGAGTCTCGGGGAACGAATAGGCTATCGTAAGGATTGTTCACGTGGGGATGCTTCTCGTTCGCGGGGCGCCGGTGATCGATTGCTCGACCATTCTCATCACATTTCCCGAGACGGGTCCATGACTTCCTGGGGACCGGGTCGCTCCACGAGTGCCGATCAAAGACCATGTGTAAGGAATCGCTCCTAGGTCGATGGCTTTCATGCTTCTGCTGATTGTGTCGGTGTCGGACGTCGGCATTCTAGCGATGTATGTGCCTGGCGATGCGTGGAGCGCAAGTAGCAGCGTGCCTCTGTAATCCTTGTTGGTGGCGGGTTCACCGGCTATCGAGATACCTTAGAAACATGCTCTGAGTGCTGAGAGGTGTCTCTATGGGCTCGCCTCGGGATCAACTCCGCCAGGACCGGCGCCCGGTTGCGCGCCTGGCAGCGGCCCGCCGCGCCTGCGCGCTGTTGCCCTGAGTGGGCGAGGCCGAGAGCGCCGGGCCACGACGGCAGGTGTGTGTCTCGTGGCGGCTCAGCGGCTCCGCGCAGGTCCAACGGTTGATGAGTTCAATTGAGTGGCGTCAGGACGCATCAACTCCTGAACGGCGGACAACGGAGCGCATCGGACGGCCCTGCCACTGCCCTCGTTGGCGCACCCTCGCCTCGCCACTTGAAGGCAACACTGGTCCCCCTTGTCGCCGAGCATGTGCATCGGACGGCCGGTCGTGAGGATGGGCGTCGGCTGCGTGGGGTGCACATCGGAAGCCGTCACCACTGGCGCGACGCCGCGCCGAAGCAGGCTTTCCTGATGGATCATGACGTTTGTCCACACGCCTCGACTACTTCAGGTAGCGTTCCAGGCACTGACAGTCAGAGGAGATCGAGCGTTGACGCCTGGAACCGCTGTCCCGATCGATTTGAGCACCGTCTACCTCGGAGCGCCGAGCGCTGAACGTGACATTCACAGTGGACTCGAGCACTACTTCGTGGAGAGTGAAGCGTTCCGTCGCGTCGCCTCAGGCCAGAAGACTGTCATCTTAGGGAACCGTGGCTCGGGCAAGAGCGCAATCTTCCAGATGCTGGGCCGTCAGGCCCAATCGCGCAACGATGTCGTAATCGAACTTGCGCCTGAAGACTACTCGTACGAGCTTCTTCAGAGCGCGCTGGCCAAGGAGTCTGACGGAGCATGGGCGAAACTTGGCGCCTACTCCGTAGCTTGGAAGTTTCTCATTTATGTTCTGGTCATGAAGGAACTCGTTTCCCGCAGTGGGGGCCGCCCTGGGCGCGGGCCGCTCGCGAAGATCACAGCTTATGTTCGCGACAATCACCCAAACACTGAGATGAGCAAGCTGTCCGCCCTGATTGGCTACATGAAGCGCCTTGAAGGAGTGAAGGTGGGCGGGGTGGAGGCCGCACTCAAGACTCGCGAACTTGAAAAGCTCTATAAGTTGGAGGAGATCCATGCAGTCTTGCCTGCGCTAAGGGAAGTCCTTGAGAAGCAGCGTGTTTACGTGTTTGTTGACGAGCTCGACAGAGGCTGGGACGCCAGTGAGGATGCTCAAGCGTTTGTCGCGGGCCTCTTCCAGGCTTGTATGTCCATCAACAACCTTTCGCGCGGCCTCACTGTCTACATGTCGCTTCGACAGGAGCTTTACGAGAATATCCCCGCCCTGTACGACGACGCGCAGAAGTTCCGGGATGTGATCGAGACGGTCTCCTGGTCGGAACCGGGGCTTCGTCAACTGATTGCCCGCAGGCTCAGGTACAACGTACGGGAGTTGAAGGATGCTGACGATGAGGGTTGTTGGAACTCAGTGTTCGCCGAGACGTTGAGTTACAGGCAGAACAAGTCGTTCAACTACATGGTTGATAGGACCCTCTTTCGCCCTCGTGAACTAATCCAATTCTGTGCGACGGCGATTGAAGGCGCCCAAGACAGTAGAATTGATCCCGCGCTCGACTATGGTGTCATTCTGAATGCCGAGACCACATATTCCGAGGCGCGTACGAAAGATATCGCCGCCGAGTATCGTTTTCAGTATCCTTCGCTTCTGAGTGTGTTCGAAGCGTTTCGCGGTCGGGTCTATTCATTTGATAGAGACGACCTTGAGTCTATCTGCATGGATCTGATACTTGGCGGACTGGTAATCGATGCCGAAGCCCAGGATTGGGTGACCAAACTTGGTGACCCGAGTGACCTCATCACCATCCTATGGCAGGTGGGATTTCTGAGAGCCCGCGCGCAGGGCGGGATCAAGGCGCAGCGAAGAAGTGGCAGTTCATACCTCGGCCCTCACCAAGTCTCGAACTTGCGCCTAGACAATATCTCGAGATTTCAGATACATCAGATGTTCCGAAGCTATCTAGGCCTGCGTGAACCGAAGAAGAGCGCCTCGGCGGACGACGAGTAGATGCGAGCGAAACGGCGCAGTGGACGGGGAGGCTTCCTCGACCCCGCAGCGAGCCTCGAGTCCGACACGCCGGTGAGCTACCCGAGCCCTTCCGCGAACCGCGCGACGGCCGCAGCGAGCGTCTGCTCAATGACGGCGTCGATCTCGGCCAGCCGTGGGGCGAGCGTCTCTTCGCTGACGAGAGTGACGGAGTCGGTGCTATCGGGAGTGAGCAGGGGGACAGCGACCGGTGCCTCAGGAGCGCCGTCTGCAGGGGCGTCACCGGGCGCTTGGCGGCCTGAGGCCGCCTGGAGCGACTCCGCGAAGACAGTTAGGGCCAGGACGCCAGTCTCGCCGTGGCCGACCTTCTGCACAACGGTTACGAAGCGTAGGTTCTGCCCGAGCGCGGTTAGCCGCAGGTGCGTCCACCAGGTCCCCTCGGAGATGTTCGCGAAGAAGCCGCCGTGCCTTGCGGCTCGAACGATCTGTGCGCGCCACCAACGAGCTGCTGGCTCTGGAGGACGCGCTGTGAAGACCACGGCAGTGGCATCTGGATCGACCGCGCGGAACTGGGTCGCAAGGTCACGCCCGACGGACTCCAACGCCGTCTCGACATGTCTGTGGATCTCGTCAGCGAGGCCTAGGGCCCTGGAGGCACGTTGTGTGGCGTCCTCGTCGCGCATCGCCCGCAACCGCTCCACATACGCCCGCGCCACGTCCACGGCGCCTGCGCCGACCGCAGGGGCTGCAGCGACGGCAAGGGGACGCTCGATCTCCGCGCGGAGAGCGACGACTTCGAGACGGGCGAACAAGCGCGTTAGCGCCCGTAGGTCGCCGTCGTTGGCGTTCTCCAGGGCCAGCAGGTAGTCCTCGCGCGAGTAGCGGTCCACGACCAACGGGGCATATCTGCTGCGTAGCAGAACGAGCAACGCCAAGGCACGCGCCACACGGCCGTTGCCGTCGTCGAAGGGGTGGATCGCCACGAAAGCATGGTGCAGCCAGGCCGCTGCGACGACGGGGTGGAGCTCAGATGCCTGGGGGTAGAAGGCGACCAGGCGATCGATCTCGGCGTCGACCTGGTCTGGGGGCGCGAAGAGGAGCACCCCACCGGATCGCATGTGGGCCTGGTTCGGTGACTGCTTCCACGAGCCGTGGCGAAGCGGTCGCTCCGTGACCCGGCCGAACTGGTCGACAGCCTTGAACGTCGACTGGGACCGGCAGAGTGCGGTGTGCAGCTCGCGGATGAAGTGGGCAGATAGGTCCCGGCCGTTCCCTGCCGCATCGGCGAGGAAGGTCAGCGCCTCGAACTGGGACCGGATCGTCTCCAGGGCACCCTCATCGATTCCTCCCTCACGAGCGGCTACTTCAGCGCTGAGCCCTTCGGCTACGAGCGCCTCGGTGACACCCCAGTCCACGTCGTAGAGCCGTTCGATGATGCCGGTTTCAATCGCATGCCGCCGCAGGTTTCGCTGGCGTGACTCTCGGAACTCGGCAGACGACTCGTCTCTTACCACGTCGGCCCAGGCTCGCTGGAGTGCGTCGACGGACGCCAGGACCTGCGCCAGATCGCCGTTCAGCGCCGCCGGCGGGCGGACTCGCCACCACGGCTCCGCATCGCTCTCCACGGGTGAAGACTAGCCGCCCTCATCCGGTGAGGTTCGGAGGTGCAGCACGCCCGGTGTCGGCGATTGCGGTCCCTCGATGTGGCCGTGTCCGGGCAGTGGTCACCCAAGTTGCGGGCTGTCCTGCGACTTGGAGGAGACGACGTTGCCATCGGCGTCCGTTTCCTGCTGTGTGGTCGTGGTGTTGCTGGTCTTCGCGCCGACCAGGTAGCCGGCGATGGTCCCGAGCAGCGTGTAGAAGGCTGCCACCGTCTCACTCTTGATCGCCAGGGCGAGGCCGAGGCCGAGTAGGCCCAGGACGGCGATGGCGATGAGGCCGATCAGACGAGCGAAGGTGGCGTCTACCTGACGAATGCCGACGAGGCGACCATCGTCGCCCTTCTGTCGAGAGTTGATGTACTGGCGGTTCAGCTGCCAGGCCACCAGAACCAGGACTCCAAACGCGGCGGCGATGGAGCCGACGACCAGGGCGACCCGCTCCGCCGAGACCGTCCCAGCATCAGCACTCGTGATGGCTGTAGTGAAGATCATGAGTGGTCGTCCTCCGTAGCTCAGGAGCATGGATCTGCTGTTGGATCGCATTCATGTCGCGAGCGGCACATGTCACCGCGTCGAGTACGCATCGCGGGAAGCAGGCGTTACTGTCGCCGAGACTGAGGACCGTCCGTGACGGTCGGGCGGGCCGAGCACACGGCGCAGCTTGGCCGGCAGCCCGCGCGAGTGCACCACGACCAGTTCCCGGTTAGCCCGTGTCAGGCTGGTGTACAGCGGCCCTTCCTTGTCGACGCTCCGCGGGAACAGCCCCGGATCCACGACCACGACGCCGTCGAACTCGAGGCCCCGCACATCACGCGGAACGAGCAGGCGAACTCGGGCGTCGTCAAGCACCCACTCGTCGCTCCCGCCGGGGACTGTCCGATCAAGGGATGCTTCTATGTTCGTCAACCGGTCCGGGCGAGCAGGAGCAGTGGGTGGAGCTCGCGGGCGATGTAGCGCTTGAGACATCGCAGGATCTCGGTGCGTGCGAGTCCTTCGCGGGTGCGTCGTTCGACGTACTGGCGTGTACGAGGGTCACTGCGCATGCGCACGACGGCGACGGTGTGCAGGGCGGAGTTCGCTTGCCTGTCGCCTCCTCGGTTGAGGCGGTGTCGGCGAGTCTTGCCCGAGGACGCAGGTAGCGGGCTGACGCCGCAGAGGGCCGCGAAGCCTGGTTCGGCCAGGAGTCGTTCCTGGTGGCCGCCGGCGGTGATGAGCAGCGCTGCGGCGACATCGGGACCGACTCCGAATTGGGCGAGGAGCTGGGGTGCTGCTTCCGCGGTGATCACCTTGATCGGCTCGTCCAGGTCACGGATCTCGGCGTCCAGGTGCTGCCATCGACGAGCCGCGGAACGCAGAGCGGTCTTGGTGGCGGTGCTGGCATCAGTACCGCGGCCGGGGCGCAGCGCGGCGCAGCGTGTGACGCGTTCACGGAGCGTGCCGGTGTCGAGGTTGGCGCGTAGATCTGCGGGGGCGGTGACCAGGAGGGCCTGGAGCAGGTTGGCTGCCTGGGTACGCGCCTTGATCGCGGATCGCCTGGCGGCACGGAGCTGGCGCAACGCCTCGGAGGCACCGATCCCTTGCCTGGGACTGCCGGAGGATTCGCCGGCAAGGAGTGCCCGGGCGGCCGCCTCGGCGTCGAGCTGGTCGGACTTGCCGCGCTCACGGCGAAGTCGCCGGCCCGGCCGGGAGACCTCCAGAACGGCCTCGCCCTGCTGGCGCAGGTAGCGGGTCAAGCCGGCGCCGTAGCTTCCAGGACCCTCGAGCCCCCACTGCCTGGCCGGTCCGAGCGCCCGCGCCCACGCCAGGAGTGTCTTCAGGCCGGCGCCGGTGGTCGGGACGCTGAGGTCACCCAGGCGGCGTCCCAGCCTGTCTATGGCGACGGCGACGTGGACGTCCTTGTGGGTGTCGACGCCGACGATGACGTCGTTCGCTGATTGGGCGGTCGTGGTGCCGGTGCTGGTCATTGTGAGGGTGCCACCTTCGCGAGCAGGGCCATGGTGGCGATCTGAGCGGGCCTGGTCGACAACACAGTGATGAGGGCTCGTGCGCCCAGGCTTCTATTAGGTCAGGCCCGGCCCGCTCAGAACGCGAGGCCCCGGACCGGTCGACGGATCCCTTGCAGGACAGTCCAGAGGACGTCGGTGTAACTGAGAGTCAGACCGGTCCGGAGCCATCGCCCATTCTCACTGTGTAACTGATCTTGCCTGACACGCCGAGCCTGCGGGCTTGGCGGGGAGGTATGGATCATGAGCGACACCATCGAGCCCGTGGCGAAGACCCGGGGATCGAAGCAGCAGCGTGAGCAGGATCAGGCGTTGGCGAGTGAGCTCGTCGAGCGGGCCCGCGCCGAGGGGGTGGAACTCATCGGCCCGGGCGGTCTGCTGACCGGGCTGACCAAGACGGTCCTGGAGACCGCGCTCGAGGTCGAGCTGAGCGACCATCTCGGCTACGACAAGCACGACCCCGCCGGCCGGAACGGGGAGAACTCCCGCAACGGGACCCGCCCCAAGACGGTGCTCACCGAACTCGGCCCGGTCGAGATCGACGTCCCTCGGGACCGAGCCGGAACCTTCGAGCCGGTCATCGTGAAGAAGCGGCAGCGCCGACTGGACTCGATCGACCAGATCGTCTTGTCGTTGAGCGCCCGTGGTCTGACGACCGGTGAGATCAGCGCTCACTTCGCCGAGGTCTACGGCGCCTCCGTCAGCAAGGACACCGTCTCCCGGATCACCGACGCGGTGCTGGAGGAGATGACCGAGTGGTCGACCCGGCCGCTGGACCGGGTCTACCCGGTGGTCTTCATCGACGCGATCGTGGTCAAGGTCCGCGACGGGCAGGTCGTCAACCGGCCGGTCTACGCCGCCATTGGTGTCACCGTGACCGGCGAACGCGACATCCTCGGTCTGTGGGCCGGTGACGGCGGCGAGGGCGCGAAGTTCTGGCTGTCGGTGCTGACCGAGGTCAAGAACCGCGGGGTCCAGGACGTCTGCATCCTGGTCTGCGACGGCCTCAAGGGCCTGCCCGACGCGGTGAACACCGCCTGGCCGCTGGCGCTGGTCCAGACGTGCATCATTCACCTGCTGCGCAACAGCTTCCGGTACGCCGGCCGGCAGGACTGGGAGAAGATCGCCCGCGCCCTTCGGCCGGTCTACACCGCCCCGACCGAGGCCGCTGCCAAGGAACGGTTCACCGAGTTCGCCGCCGAGTGGGGCGAGAAGTACCGGGCCATCGTGCAGCTGTGGGAGAACGCTTGGACCGAGTTCGTGCCGTTCCTCGACTACGACGTCGAGATCCGCCGGATCATCTGCACCACCAACGCGATCGAGTCCCTGAACGCCCGCTACCGACGCGCCGTCCGCGCCCGAGGCCACTTCCCCACCGAGCAGGCCGCGCTCAAGTGCCTCTACCTGGTCACCCGGTCCCTGGACCCGACCGGCAGGGGTAGGGCACGCTGGGCCATCCGCTGGAAGCCCGCCCTGAACGCCTTCGCCATCACCTTCGAAGGCCGCCTCAACCCGAGCACCACCAACTGACCGAGCGAGAGTCAGTTACACCGAAGATCGGACAGTCCCCTCAGACGGGCATGCGCGCGTGGTGGTCCTGGAGCAGGTCGTGGGCGTCGTCCAGCGTGGCGGTCTCGTAGACGGCGAATCCCCATGCCCGGCCGTGCTGCTGCCAGCGTTGGGTGCCCATCCTGGTGTGGGCGTCGCGGGGCAGGACCGTGACGATGGCGGCGAGGCCGCCTGCGCGGTAGCGGGGGTAGACGAACCGGTTGACGTAGTCGTGGTCGCGGGCGGACGGGGAGCCGGTGGCGGCCTGGACGTCGACGACGATGAAGCGGGCCCGGCCCGCCTCGACCAGGTCGGCCTGCGCATCGAGGCTGTCCCGGAACGTGGTGTGGTCACCGAACCGGGTCCAGCGCACCACGATCTCTGCGGGGTTCGCGTCGAACCAGACGCTGACCTCCCCGGGTGCCTCGTACACAACCGTCGCCGTCATGGTGGTGGTCCTGCTCCGTGTCCGCCTCATTCGCCGATGGTGGTCACCGGCTCTGACTGAAGGATGGAGCACAATGGTTCGGCGCGCATCGCCCACGAGAGTGAGGAACGGTGGCGTTCGGGTAGCGACGCCGCTGGGCCTTTCGAGTAGCTGAAACGGGCCCTGCGGGACGCGGTCGTCACCCAGCTCCTTCCGGTTACTACGAGCCCGACCAGAGCGGTCGGCGGGGGCCGAAGGCCGCTGTACGGGTCGCTGAAGATGTGGGGGCACCTGCGCCGTCTGGCCATCAAAGGGGTGTCGCGCTGCCAGGTCGAGCGGCCGATGCGGGCAACGGGCGCCGAGTCCACCGACGAGCGCATGCGGGATGTACGGCGGGCACCGTCGGACGGCAGACCCATGGACCGGAGATGATGGCGGGGCACGAGGGGACGGGTGCAGACCTCCTCGCGGTCGTCCGAAGGATCGGCGATTGCCGGATCGCGGCTATCGTGAGGTCATGTCGCAGTTGATGGCTGTCGTGGCAGCCCGCGACGCCGGTTCGGGCAACGCGACCCGTCCGCGGGGATCGGGTCCTCGACGGTGACCGTGTTGTGGGTCCTGTTCGGGGCCGGTTGGCTCGTCAGCGGTACGTCGATTCTCGTCCGTGAGGGTCGGCTGCTGCATCGCCGTCGGGGTTGTCGGCCCGCGGTCGGCCAGGTCCTGGCGGTGCGCAAGGACCGATCGACCGGGCAGTGGCTCTTTCGCCCGACCGTCAGCGTTCTCGACGCTCACGGTGCGACGGTGACGGTCGAGACCTTGAACCCGTCGCACCGCCCTGACATGGCACCGGGTGACTTCGTCAACCTGCTGGTCGACCCGATCAACGGCACCGCAGTGCAATTGGCGGACAGGACCGTGCAGATCATCAACATGGCCCTCGGCGCTGCTGCGGTGATGATCGGTGCCGGCATGCTCGCGGTCGTCACGGTGTGGGGTCTGCGGCGCTGAGACCCGTTCCCGCGGGCCGCGGGTGCTCAGCACGTCCGGTCTGTGCTGAACCTGCAGAGTGCTGCTGACACGCCGTCCGCGACCTGTTGCACGAGTTGCGCGGGGACGTCGCCGTCGCCGACGAACACCCGGGTCACCGACACCACCGTTCCGACCTGCTGCACGACGACGGCCCTGACCGCGGAGCCCTGCCCCGTCGCCTCACGCAGCGCGACGCCGTGGGGCACCGTCACGTCGGACCGCTCGGCCGGGGTGTCGCAGCCGGCGAAGGCACGCAGGTCCTTGACCCAGGAGGCCGCGCCGTCGGCCGAGTCGAAGCGCAGGAGCTGCTGGCGGGTCCCGGCCGGCAGCGTCGCGGCCGAGTCGATCAGCGCACCGGCGAGAGCCTGGCTCGGCGTCGGACGGGCGCCTGCCGGGAAGCAGGGGAGGTAGGCGAGAACCGGGTCCTGCGGAGGCGGGACGGCGGAGTCGGTCGTCCAGTCCGGTCCGAGGGCCGAACCGGGCATCAGGTCCGTGGTTCGCAGGCTCGTCGCAGCCGGGCCGGTGGGCAGGGTGCGACCCGTGGCGCGTTCGAGCAGCCGCGCACCGACGCGGACCGCGACGGCGTCCTGCTCGACGCTCTCACCGAAGGACGCCGTCGCCTCGATCCCTGTCGTCCCGGCCTGAACCGCGAACCGGTAGGTGGCCCAGGGCGTCTCGGCCTTGGCGGGATCGCCGTTGCGTCGCTGGAGCAGCAGGCCGGCGCTGTCCGTCAGAGTCGTCCATGTCGGCCCGGTGCACCGGCTCTCGGGCCGCAACCGGTCCGAGACCACCTCCTGGACCACGGGACCCTCGGTCGGCACAGGCCGGCCGTCGGCCCCGACCTCGACCAGCTGGACGACTTCGTCCGGGCCGCCTGCACTGCAGGTCATCGCAAGCGTGGCGTTCCCGATCATCTCCGGCGTGTACCTCGGTGTCGCCGAGGCCGCGTACACGGCAGCGCTGAGCATCGCCAGGGGCCGGGCCGAGGATCCGTTGCTGCAGCGCACGATCGGGCTCATGCGACACAGGCTGCAGGTCGCGCAGTGGTCGCTGGACGGCGCGCTGGCCGTCGTCGGGGACGACCCTGCCCCCTCCGCCGAGTGCTTCCTGGCGGCGATGGCGGCGAAGGCCGAGGTGGCCTCTGCGGGGGCGGACGTCTGCAGCTTGGCGATGGACGTCGCCGGCGGCCAGGCGTACTTCAAGGGGTCGGTCATAGAACGTGCCTACCGCGACATCCGCGCTGCGCCGTTCCACCCGCTGACGCCGGAGGTCACGCACGTCGAGGCGGGGCGGCACGCGCTCGGGGCGCCGGGACTACTTCGGTAGCGCCTGAAGGGCGGTGGCGTCCGGGCTCGTTCAACCCCGCGGCTCCGGATCGGCGCACACTCAGGCGAGCCGCCGGGCGGGACCGGTGTGCACCTGCCGTCCGACGAGGCCACGCCGGGGACGGCGCCCTGCGCGGTAGTTGGTCACGGGGAGCCATGGTCGCGCCATCGGCTTCGGACGTCGGTGATCGCGGCGTTCAGGACGTCACTGCCGTCGCGATCGCTCGAGCGCGCAGCAGGGTCTGCGCAGTAGTGCGCGTAATGTACGAGTACGTCGATCTGATCGTGTGGCCAGCACGAGTCGATGCCGGTGCGCACTGCGTCGAAGACGGAGCCGACGGTCCAGCCCGGTCTGCGGTCCGCGAGGATGATGACGAACTCTCCGCTGCTGAGGCGAGCGACGGCAGCGGCGTCAGGGACGGCGTCCGTCAGGGCCTTCGCGGTGTCCTTGAGAAGCCGGTCGCCCCGAGGCCGCCCCAAGGTGGCGTTGACGGTCTCGATCGCGAGGTCGCAGACAATGACGATGACGTGCCGGTCCGGCGGGCAGCTCAGCAGGATCTGGTGCAGCGCGGTCTCGAGTCCGAGCCGGTTGCGCAACCCGGTCAACGGGTCCCGGCGCGCGGCCAGCTCGGCGGAGTTCCGTTGCTGCTGCAGGCGTTCGCGTTCGCGCTCCTCGGCTGTGACGTCCCGGCAGATCACCGCGATCCGGCCGCCGGCAGTGGGGGAGGCGGTCACCAACATGACGACGTCCCGAGGAGGTTCTCCACCGGAGTCGGCTGGTGACCTCGTCGTCAGCCGGGCCTGGTGGCGCTGTCGTGAACGGGCCACGGTGCCGACCAGGGTGAGCAGCTCGCTCCTGCATGAGGCCGGGACCACGTGCTCCAAGGGAGCCCCGGCTGCATGCGACTCGTCGATATCGAGGAAGCCGGCCGCCGCCTGGTTGATGAACACGCATGTCGGGCCGTGCTGCCCGAGAGGGCTGTCCGACGTCGCGGCAGGGGGCCGGTGGTCGTGCCCGTCACTGCGGGCGTCGGAGCCATCGACGAGCAGGACCGGGTCCGGTAGTGACGCCAGGATGTCGTGCAAGAGGTCCCATGCGGTCTGCGCGCGGGCGTATGCGTCCATGAGGACGCCCTCGGCCTGCACCTGCGTGGAGATGTCCCGCCACGTCACGACGACCCGCGTCGGGTCCAGGCGGGCGGCGACGACATCCAGGATGCTCTCCCAGCCCGGCAGCTCGACCACGATCCGGCGTCGGTGCAGGCCGGGGCCGGCGCTCGACCTCGTGACCAGGTCCCGCAGCGGGATCGCGACCTCGGGCGGAGCCATCTCCTCGAGCGACCGTCCGCGCAGCAGCGGAGGGTCGATCTGGTACGCCGTGGCACCCACCTTGTTGATCATCTGCAGTGTGATCGACTGTTCTGTGGCCGGCTCGGGGCCGCGGCGATGGACCCTGAAGATCGCGAAGCCGTCCGGACTGGCGTCCAGTGCAGCCGGCAGCCACCGCCAGTCGGCGTCCTCGTCGAGGGTGTCCGACCTGTCGCTTCCGTCTGCGTGGCGGTCGTTCGAGGCATCGTGCAGTCGCAGCAAGGTCGCAGGTCGGCCGTTGTTGCCCGCATGCTGGCCTAGGACGACGCCCTCGACCCACCGATACTCACCATCGCTGCAGAGTAGTCTTCGCCGCTTGAACCGCCGTGGCGGCCCGGTCGATGGTGACGGTGGATCGACGAGCAGGGCGTCCGCGGGATGCACCAGCGACGCCACGGGGCGCCCGAGGAGCTGGCTGGCAGTCCATCCGAGCAGCCCCGACACCGATGGGGAGACCCATGTGATCGCCTCGGCCTCGACTACGACGAGGACTCCGACTGAGAGCACGGTGTCCGTCACCCATGGCGGGGCGCTCCGGGCGGCAATCGGTGAGCTCGACACTGTCGACCACCCTGCCTCTCGTGCAGTAGCGCCAGTCATGTATCGCTGCGGCGGCCGCCGCTCCGAAGCAAGGTAACGGTCACGCGCGCCTAACTTGCGGCGACACGGTCGTCACCACCATGATCGACTGTCGCCGGGGCGCGGCCATCAGTGCACCCGAGGTCGACGGGTCTCCGTCGAGCGTCCGTGAGCGTCTCTGCGACCCAGTCGCAGCCGTGGTGGCGGCCGGCTGCACGGCCGCCGGGCCGCCGCGCTCGCTGCCCGAAGGTGCACCATGAGGCAGCGGTCGCCGGCGGTGCTGAGCCGGGTCAGCGACCCGGGGGCGGCATCGAAACCGGTGGCGAAGATCATGGTGAACGGGGCGGCAGCAGCGTGAACCACCGCGGCGAGGTGTCCGCCCGCGGCTGTCCGTTCACCAGGCTCGGGAGCCTTGACGGTATGTGCTGGCGCGGAGCAGCCTCCTAGCATCGGCTGGTGCGGCTCCTTGAACGGGACCAGCAGGTCGCGGCGGTGCACGGCTACCTCGCCGAGGCCGCGGACAGTCATGGCCGGATGGTCTTCGTCGCCGGGGAGGCGGGGGTCGGCAAGACCTCGTTCGTGGGCCGAGTCGTGCAGGAGGCGGCAGACATGGCCCGCGTCGCCGTCGGTGGTTGCGACGGGTCCTCGACGCCGGCGCCGCTGGGCCCGCTGATCGAGATGCTGCCGCGGCTACCGGCGCAGGTGTGGCCTCCGGGGGCGACCAGGCACGAGGTCTTCGCCCGGCTGGTCACCGCTCTGAGGGAGCCCGGTCTCGGTGAGCCGTTCCTCCTGGTGGTGGAGGACGCGCACTGGGCGGACGAGGCGACGCTGGACCTGGTCCGCCATCTCGCCCGCCGCGTCCATGCATGCCGGGCGCTGGTGCTCGTCACGTACCGCCCGGAGGACGTCGTGACGGGGCACCCGTTGCGTGTGGTCCTCGGGGACGCCGCGACAGCGGCTGGTGCCCGGCGTCTGGATCTTCCGGGTCTGTCGCGCTCGGCGGTGGGGCACCTCGCACGGGAGTACGCCCTCGCGAACCCGGACGCCGCTCCGGCGGATGTCGACCGCCTGCACCGGGTGAGCGGGGGTAACCCGTTCTTCGTCACCGAGGTGCTCTCGGCCGGTACCGGTGCGGTTCCGCCGACCGTCCGGGATGCCGTCCAGGCCCGGGTGTCCCGGCTGACCCCGCCGGCCCGCGCCGCGCTGGACGCCGTGGCCCTGTGCGGGGCGCAGGCGGACATGCATCTGCTGGAGCACGTTCTGGACGACGGCCCGGAAGTGCTCGACGAGCCCCTTCAGCGCGGACTTCTCACCGCTTCCTCCGGCCAGGTGGCGTTCCGGCACGAACTGGCACGCTTGGCTGTGGCCGAGCCGATGCCGGCGTTCCGGCGCGTCGCGATCCACCGCCGGATCCTGGCCGCCCTGTTGGAGCGCGCGGCAGACGGCGCGCTCGATCACGCGCGCGTCGCGCACCACGCCGAGGCCGCCGGCGACACCGCGGCCGTGCTGAAGCACGCTCCTCTGGCGGCCGCACGAGCAGCAGACCTGGGGGCGCACCGCGAAGCGGTCCATCAGTACCGCCGCACCCTGCGATGCGCCCACGGTCCGGCGGACGGTCGCCGCGCGGACCTGCTGTGGGCGCTGGGCTACGAGTGCTACCTCACCGACCAGGTCGAGGATGCACTGCGCGCGATCCAGGAGGCTCTGGAGATCTGGGCGGCGTCCGGTGACACGGTCAGGGTCGGCGACGCCCATCGCTGCCTGTCCCGTCTGCACTGGTTCGCAGGGCGCAACGACGTGTCCGAACGGCAGGCAGAGCTTGCAGTGCAGGCGCTCGAGGGGTCGGGCACCGTCGAGCTCGCCATGGCCTACAGCAACGTCGCGCAGCTTCGGATGCTGTCGTCGGACGTGCACGGAACCAGGCTCTGGGGACGGCGTGCCCTGGCCGCGCTGGACGACCTGCCGGACGGGCGGAAGCGGGCCGAGGTCCGGGTGCACGCGTTGAACAACCTCGGAACGGCGGAGGTCGTGTCCGGCGACTTCGACGCGGGCATCCGGATGCTCACCACGAGCCTGGAGCAGGCCCGGGTGGCCGACCTGCACGAGCACGCCGCGCGCGCCTACTGCAACCTCGTGTCCTGTGCCGTCGCCCAGCGCAGGCACACCGACGCCGCGGAGCGGTTGGAGGCAGGGCTGGAGTACTGCATCGACCGCGACCTGGACGCCTGGACGCTCTACCTGCAGGGCCTGCAGGCGCAGCTCCTGCTCAACCGCGGGCAGACGACCGCGGCTCGGGACTGCGCCGAGAAGGTGCTGCAGCGCACCGAGTCCGCGCCGACCAGCCAGGTCGAACCGCTGGTCGTCCAGGCGCTGTCCCTGGCCCGGAGCGGCGACCACCGATGGCAGCAGCCGATGGAGCGTGCGGTCCGGCTGGCCGACGGGATCGGGGAGATCCAGCGTCTCGGGCCCGTCACCGCCGCCCGCTGCGAGATCGCCTGGTTGTCCGGTGACGCCGAGAGTGCGCGACGGTACGCCGCCGAGACCTGGCCGAAGGCGACAGCGGCCGACTGCCCGTGGAACAGGGGATCGGTCGCCACCTGGCTCGGCGACCCGACGGCCGGTGACGGCGCTGCGCTGGCTCCGCCGTACGCCCTCGAGGTGGCCGGTCGCTGGGGCGAGGCCGCGCAGCGGTGGAAGCAGCTGGGATGCCCCTACGAGCACGCCCTGGCGCTGGCGCGCAGCGGTGAGCGCGCGGCGATGACCGAGGCGGTCGAGTGCTTCGACGCGTTGTCCGCGACCGGGGCGGCCGCCCGGACCCGGGCGCTTCTGCGAGCCAACGGCTGGTCGGTTCCCCGCGTTCCGCGGGCCTGCGACCAGCCGCACCCCGACGGGCTCAGCGCCCGCGAGGCTCAGGTGCTGGAGCTGTTGGCGGAGGGCCTGCCGGACGCTGTGATCGCCGAGAGGCTCGTCCTGTCACGACGGACCGTCGAGCACCACGTCGCTTCCGTCCTGCGCAAGCTCGGGGTGCGGTCCCGTCGCGAGGCCGCCTCGCGCTCGCAAGCCCGACCCGGTCACCCCTGAGCCCGGGGCTGCAGCGGCTGTCACGCTCCTCGGTAGGTACCGCGGGCGGTCCGGATGGGTAGTCCTCACGGATGTGGCGCCGTCCCGTCGATCGGTAGACCAGAGGCAGGCGACCAGCGGTGCGTCCGCGCCGCGCCGCCACGAGGAAGGACCGCGAGATGCCTCTGTTCATGGACGTCCACCACCTCGGCGACGGAGTCACGATGGACGCCGTCGCCAAGGCCCATCAGGCCGACCTCGCCACCCAGGAGGGCCACGACGTGCGCTACCTGCGGTACTGGGTCGACGAGTCCGGCGGTCAGGTCTTCTGCCTGGTCGAGGCCCCGGACGCCGACGCGGCGAACCTGGTGCACCGCGAGGCGCACGGACTGGTCGCCGACGCGATCTACCAGGTGCGGGAAGGGGCCTGACCCATGCCCGCTCGCCGCACGATCACGCTCACCGGCGTCACCGCCGTCCTCGCCACCGCTGCCGCACTGACCGGCGGCCTGGTCCCCGGCATCGCAGCTGTCGGGGGCTCCGACCCGCTCGGCCAGGTCCGCCAGGCCACCCGGGCCTACCGCGACGTCGACCGGGCGGTCGCCGCCGGCTACGTGCAGTTCTTCGGCTGCGTGCACGAACCGCTGGCCGGCGCGATGGGCACGCACTTCGTCAACCAGGCGCTGGTCGGCGACGGAACGATCGAGGCCACCCGGCCCGAGGCGCTGATGTACGACGTCCGCCCCGACGGCCGGCTCGAGCTGCTGGGCGCCGAGTACGTCGTCTTCAAGGACGCGTGGGACGCAAGACACAGCGCACCACCACGCCTCTTCGGGCAGACCTTCGTCACTGTCGCGACGCCGAACCGCTACGGACTGCCCGCCTTCTACGAACTGCACGCATGGGCCTGGAAGACCAACCCGACCGGGGCGACCAAGGACTGGAACCCCAGGGTCCTGTGTGTCAGCACCGAGGGCCACACGACATGACCCAGCGAGCAGCCGGGCCGCTGCCGCGTGGACCGGGTCCCGTGCAGGAGGACGTCGGCAGGGGTACCGAGCGTGGGTGCATGCCTGCGTCGACTCCGGCGAGGACCCGGAGCCCGTGCTCCCGTAGCCGGCTGAGGAAGGCGAGGCGGGCGCCGTACAGCTTGTCGAGGGGCGCTGGGCCGACCCTGCCATGAGCGCGGCCAAGGGACGGTGGTGGTGGATCGGGCGCAGGCGCTGCGGGCTCTCAGCGGTGAGTGGAGCGTACGACAAGGCCGGCTCGATGTGCCGTGTCAGCCTTTGTGCGGATCTCGTTGCGGTGAACCGAGGGCCGGTCTGGTCGCTGCCGGGGTCGCGAACCCGCCGGAAGCCATCAACCGTCAAGACGTCGACACCGTGGCGGACATGTTCCTCGACCGCGGCTCGGGAGTCGCCGGCAACTTCTGCTCCGACGTCGTGGCGCTGCCCTCCGCAAGTGGTCAGCGGTGGGCCCGCCGCCACGACGCGCGGAAGACCCGGGCGGTCTCGGAAGTCCAGCACTCGGCAGTTGAGGTCGTCGAGGTCGCGGACGGTCGTGACGCCGGCGTGGGCATGCAGCGGAGACGTGCCGATTCAACGCGCACACAGGACGTGCAGGTTCACCCTGTTGAGGGCTTGGCTTCGGTGATCTTCGGTCGACGGTAGCTGTGTGAGCAGGGTCGAACTGGCGAGGGGGTACCACCGAGCACGGTCGTCAGCGGCGATCGTGCTCGTGGTGCTCCTCGTTGCGCTGGCCGCCTGGGGGACGTTGCGGCTGAAGCACTCCGGGGAGGCGGCGGTAGCTGCGGAGCGGGATCTGCAGTCCGCGTTCACCGAGCTGTATCGCCAGGACGCTCTGGAGTGGCGGATGGTGAGCGGGCGCGTGGATCCGCGGGACATCGCGGTCGGTCTGGAACAGTCACGAGACCGCCTGGCCGCGCTGGTCGAGACCGCCGAAGACTCGCAATCTGATCCGGATGGGGACGTGCGCCGCGTGGCGGCGCTGCAGCGCACGTATGCGGAAGCGGTCGACAGGGAGCTCGCCCTGTACGCCGCGGGGAAGGATCGGGAAGCGGAGGAGTTCGACGAAGACGCTGTTGATCCGGCGTTCGACGCTCTGGCGGACGCGATGGCTTCCGAGGGGCGGGAGCAGGCTGCCTACGGGCGGACGGCACGCCGTCTGAGTGACGTGGGGCTGGTCATCGGTGTTGTCCTCGCGCTGCTGGCCGTGGGGCTGCTGCTACGGCGTCAGCGTCGCTTGGACATTCACCGAGAGGCAGAGCGTCGTGGAGAGAGCCGGTACCAGGCGCTGATCGACCAGTCCGCCGATCTGGTGGTGGTCACCGATCGTGCCGGCCGGGTGCTCTTCCGCAGCCCTGCCGCCGAGCGTGCGACACCCAAGGGCCAGGAGACCGACAACCTGCTCGACGTCATCGTGGTCGAGGACCGCGGGTGTGCCAGGAACGCAGTGGCCGAGGTCGGCACGGCAGGTCCGGTCGCGCTGCAGTCACGTGTGGACACCGCAGCCGGCCACCGGGTGATCGACTGGACGCTGCGTGATCTGACCCACGAGCCGCAGGTCGCGGGGATCGTATGGACCGGGCACGACGTCAGTGAGCGACACCTCTTGCAGGCCGAGCTCGAGCACCGTGCGTTGCACGACGCGCTGACCGGGCTGCCCAACCGGGCTCTGCTGGCCGACCGGTTCGAGCAGGCGCTGGGCGCCGGCGCCGAGTCGGGGATGAGGACCGGCCTCCTGCTGATCGACTTGGATCGGTTCAAGGAGGTGAACGACACCCTCGGACACCACGTCGGTGACGAGCTGCTGATCCAGGTCAGCCGCCGCCTGGCGTCCACGGTCCGCGCCGGTGACACCGTTGCGCGGCTCGGTGGCGACGAGTTCGCCGTGCTGCTGCCGGCGATCGGCGACGCGAACTCGGCGCTCGGTGTGGCTGAGTCGCTGCACGAGGCCCTGACCGCGCCATTCGTCGTCACCGGCGCCGATCTGGACGTCGATGCCAGCATCGGAGTGGTCTTGTCCGGTCGTGACGGCAACGACGCCTCGGTCCTGCTGCAGCGCGCCGACATCGCCATGTACGCGGCCAAGCACTCCGGTCTACCGGTTGCGGTCTACGACCCAGGCGCGGACCACAACAGTCCGCAGAGACTGTCCATGCTCGCAGACCTGCGGCGGGCCCTCGCCGGTGACGACGAACTGTGCCTGGTCTACCAGCCCAAGATCGACCTGCGGACCGGTGATGTCTGCGGTGTGGAGGCCCTTCTCAGGTGGCAACATCCGACACACGGGTCCATCTCGCCGGAGGCGTTCATCCCGCTCGCCGAGAACACCGGCCTGATCGGTCTCGTTGCAGCCACCGTTCTTCGACTCGCCGTCGCTCAAGCCGCGCGTTGGGCGGCCGCCGGTCAGCCGCTGCAGATCGCCGTCAACCTCTCTGCTCGCAACCTGCTCGACGAACGGCTCGTCCCCCTGGTCGAAGATCTGCTCGCCAGCGAGCACGTCTCTGCCGGCCTCCTGAAGCTCGAGGTCACCGAGACCGCGATCATGGCCGACCCCGAGCGTGCCAGGTCCACCCTCGGACGACTGAGCAGCTTGGGGATTGCGTTGTCGATCGACGACTTCGGGGTCGGGTACACGAGCTTGGCCCAGCTCAAGCGACTACCCATCAGCGAACTCAAGATCGACCGTACCTTCGTGCAGGCCATGGCCACCGAAACCAGTGACCGGATGATCGTCCGCAGCGTCGTCGAACTCGGCCACAACCTCGGCCTCACCTGCGTGGCCGAAGGTGTCGAGTCCGAGGAGGCTCTGCGCACGTTGATCGGCTACTCCTGCGACGTCGCACAGGGGTATCACCTCTGCCACCCTCTCGCCGCCTCGGCCTTCGATGTCTGGCGAACGCAATGGCCCGGCATCCGCGACCGCTCGCTCTCCGACAGCACGGCCAGCACTTTGCTGCCCCGTCCCAGGACCGAACGAGCGCCGACGATCACGCATGACCTCGACTCGGGCCGAGCCTGAACTGGCATTCCGAGTCCAAGGCCGCGTCCCGGCTGGTTGATACGCGGGGCAAGCCCCGCGACGCAGCCGCCGGAAACCCCCTCGGGTTTAGATCGACGGACGCGGCGCAGGTTGAGGCGGTCTGAGGCAGGTGCGGGCAGCGGATGCTGCAGTGAGCCCCAGCTGGGCAGCACGCGCAGGGCGTGGGACGTTCGTCAGTCGCCGCCCTGCGTCCGTTCGCCACAAAATGTCTGTATATGCCGCCTCGGTGGTGGAGGTGTGTCATGGTCGGTCCAGCGCCGTTGAGGACGGTTCGCCCGGCGGGCGAGGATGTGTCGAGGCGTCCGAACGCCACGTGGCGGACCGTTCAATGGCTCGGCGTGCTCGCCGCGATCATGGGCGTGGAGCACGGGATCGGCGAGGTGACCCAGGGGTGGCAGCGGCTTCCGGAGCCGATGTTCACGGCCTGGGGGGATGCGGAGGCGTTCCACCTCGTGGGCGGCGAGCCGGCGCTGTCCGTCCTGCCGAGCTACACGGTGTCCGGCTTGGCCAGCATCGCGGTTGCCTGTGCCCTCGGGGTCTGGTGTACCACGCAGCTGCACCGTCGCAGGGCGGGCGAAGAGATCATCTTGTTGTCGGTCGTGCTACTCGTGGTCGGGGGAGGTTTCGGGCCACCGGTCATCGGTGTGCTCGTGGGGGCCTTCGCGACCAGGATCGGCGCTGCAACGCCAGGGACTTGGAGCGGCCCCGAACGGATAGCTTCTCTTCGACTGTGGCGGTGGGCCCTGGCTGCCGCCGTCGCCGGGTTCCTGGCGCTGGTGCCGGGCCTGGTCCTGCTCGCCCTAGTCGTGCGGACAGGCAGTCCGTCCATCGTTCTGGCCGTCACATCGTTCGCATTCGCCGCGACGGCGGCTGCGATGACCGCGGCCCGCGCCCACGACCGTCACGGTTGACTGGCCTCGTGGCGGCGCTGGCCGGTGACGAAGCCCGTTGCTCTTGGGCGTCGCGTGCCGGTGTCGGCGGTCTCGGGACCGTCAATGTTGTGGCGCGTTCTGCTCCAAAGCGCGCAGAGGGGCCTCGCGGACCCTGAATGGCAGATCGATGTACTCGCCCAACGTGCCGATGCTTCCCGCTTCCACCGTCGCTGAGCAGCGCGGCGAGCCGGCCGGTGCCCTCCCCTCAGCCACCAGCTCCCTGGGGCGCGGTCTACGACCTCGACGATTCGGCTTGAGGCCGCCTCGGGGTCAGAGCCCAATGATGCTGTGGATCGTGTGCAGCTCGTCCGAGGTGAGGTCAGTGAATCGAATGCCGACCTCTGCCTCCACATCGCTGGTGGTACGGGCGATGCAGCCTCTGATGCGCAAGGCGCGGCCGTCGATGACGAGTGCTGCCGTGAGCGGTGTCCCCGGGGGTGGGGCGGGCGTGTGCGGCTCGCTGTCGTCGAGGCGGCAACGCAGACCTGTGGTGCTCATGTCGATGAGTCGGGCTGGCAATTGGCGGCCGTCGATGTCGATGGTGGCGGTGCCGGTGACGCTGTGGCGCTCTGCGGCGCGGCGTTCCAGGCGTTCGGTGAGGGTGCCCATCTCGTGGACGCGGGTGATGGCGGTGGCTAGGGCATCGTCGAGGTGAGCGACGGCTTCGAACTGTTCGGCGGCAACCTGAGTGAGTGCGGCCGTGGCGTCGTCGAGGGTTCCGATGTTGGTGCCGACAGTACTGATGGCCAGCCCGACGCGGCCGGCGTCCGCCTCGAGGGCTGCCAGCGTGGTGCTGATGCGTTCGGTGGAGGAGGCGGCCGTCGTGGCCAAGCTCTTCACCTCGGTAGCAACGACGCTGAATCCTTGGCCAGCGGTCCCTGCGCGAGCGGCCTCGATGGTTGCGTTGAGTGCGAGCAGCTTTGTCTGCTCGGCGACGCTTCCGATGAGTGTCGCCATCGAAGCGACCTCGCGGAGGCTGTTGCCGAGGGAAGCGACGTCCTGGTCGGCGGCGCGAGTGTCCGCGACGACGCCCCGGGTGACGATGTCTGTCGCTGCGACCCGGGACTCGATGGCACCGGCTGCGCGGCGAACGGCGTCGACGTGTTCGGCGAGCGTCGACAGCTCGGTCAGGACTCCGGCCGCAGTGTCGTCGATGATCGCCTGGGCGCGCATGCGGACGAACTGCTCTGCGGCGCGTTGGTGCTCGAAGCCGGCGGCCATCTGGGCCTCGCGGTCGGCGTGCGCTGCGGAGATCTCGGCGTCCCGTGCCCGAAGGGAATCGAGCATGTTGTTGAATGCCCGCGCCACAGCGGCCAGCTCCTCGTCGCCCGATTCGGGAAGGCGATCGTGGCGGCCGGTCGCCGTGTCGGGCCCGGTGTCAGTTCCGTTGCGGGTCCCGGGTCCGGTCGTGGCGCCTGTGTGGGCGATCGCCAGCACACGGGCTCGCAAGAGCCGCAGCGGGCCAAGGACGGCGAACCGTGTCCCGAGAGCCAGGGCTGCGACCAGAAGCGTGCCCACGACCACCGAGCCGATGGCGAGCAGCCGCACCCGGGTCTGGCGCTCGTCGAGGTCGGCCAGGTCCTGCGTGGCAGACTCGGTCGCGGCGTCACGGGCCTGGTCCAGCGCGGCCATCAGGGTGTTCGACGCTTCCAGGTTGTCCCGGGTCGCTACCCGCACCGCGCCGTGCAGGTCACCGCTGCCGACCAGGCGCAGCGTCTGGTCGGCGTAGCCGTCGAACGCGGCCAGGGCGTCGTCCACTGCGGTCAGGGCGGCTGGCAGAGGGCCGGGATGATCCGTGATGGTGGCCAGCTGTCGGGCGGTCGCCAGGTCGCTGTGGAGCGCAGCACGTGCTGCCTGGGCCTGGACACGGGTCTCGGACGCGAGTTCGTCGATGCGGCCGTCCCGGTTGGCCTCTGCATCGAGCATCACGGCGACGTACATGTTCATCTGGTCGTCGTAGGCGTAGAACTCCGCTCGCATCGAAGCGACCCGAGTCTCGAGCGCCGCGGTGACCGAGCGGTACTCCTTGAGGTGCTGCGAGGTCCTGTCCGCCTGGTGGAACACCAGCCCCGACACCGCGACGGTGCTCAGGAACACGACGGAGAACCCGGTGTACGCCTTCCGTGCCAGTCCCACTCCTGCTCCTCCGCCTCGGTGACCCCCAGGCCGCGTCGCCGCGGTCACGGAGAAGATCTCGGCCGGAGGACGAGTGACCTTGACGTTCACACGCTCATGGCTCAAGGAGATCGTCCTGTATGGCGATGATCTCCCGTGTCCCCCGGTCGTGGAGCAGGATGGCGCCGGACGGCGGCTGTCCTCGGCGCTGCCGCCATGACCTTGTCGCTGTCTGCCCTGTCCGGGACGTCGGCGGTCTTCTCGGGGGTCACCGACGCCGGCGTGAGCAGTTTCACCGTCGGCTACTTCGCCTTCGACACCGCGGTGATCAGCACTTGGGCCGGCACGGGGGTCTCCGGCTACGCGGGCGACGGGGGGATCGCCACCTCGGCGAAGTTCCTTCAGCCGAGCCAGATCGCAGTGGACGCCGGGGGCAACCTCTATGTCGCGGACATCAGCAACAACCGTGTCCGCAAGATCACTGCAGCCGGCGTCATCAGCACGATCGCCGGCACCGGCGCGGCGGGCTACTCCGGAGACGGAGGCGCTGCGACCAGCGCGCAGCTCGACGCCCCGCGCGGCGTCGCGCTGGATGCCGCAGGCGCTCTGTACATCACGGATGGCGGCAACCACCGTATCCGCAAGGTCAGCCCCGCAGGCACGATCACCACCGTGGCCGGCAACGGAACGGCAGGCTTCTCCGGTGACGGCGGACCCGCCTCCGCGGCCATGGTCAACCTGCCCCGCGGCATCGCGAGCGACACCAGCCACGACGTCGTCTACTTCGTCGACAGCCTCAACTTTCGCGTCCGGAAGATCGATGCGAGCGGCAGCATCAGCACCGTCGCCGGCGTCGGGACCAGCGGCTTCTCCGGTGACGGTGGCCCGGCGACAGCGGCGCAGATCAGCGAGTCCTACGACCTGACCCTCGGCGGCAGCGGCTGCTTGTACCTGCCCGACACAGGCAATCATCGGCTGAGGACCTTCTGCCCCGGTGGGACCATCAGCACCGTCGCCGGCTCCGGTCTTGCGGGCTCAACCGGAGACGGGGGACCCGCGATCTCCGCCCGACTCAATGGTCCCTCCGGCGCGGCCGTCGACTCGGCCGGCGTCATCTACCTCGCGGATCGCTACAACAACCGGCTCCGGAAGATCACTCCAGCCGGGGTGATCACTACCGTCACCGGCAACGGGGCTGCCAGCTCGACCGGGGACGGCGGACCAGCCAGCTCCGCGACGGTCTACGGCCCGAGGTCGATCGTTCTCTACGGCACGTACCTGTACCTCGTCGAGCAGGACGGACAGCGGGTCCGCAGACTCGCGTAGAACCCGCGGTGCCGCGCGGTATCCCGGTCTCAAGAACTCGGGCCGCCCGTTCGATAACGATCACAGGGGTGTTGATCGGCTCACCGGCAGAGGAATGGAGCTGTGACCTACAGGGCACGGGTGCGCGGCAGGACGTCGATGCTGCGTCGGTGCGCCTCCCGGCAACGGTCAGGTGCATCGAGTCGCAAGGAGCGGTGGCAGACCAGTACCGGCCGGCACGTCCTCTGCGAACAGCCGACGGCCGCCGCGTGGCGTCGGATCGTCGCTGACAACCGCACAGCGTTCGGCGTGGGCGCCCTGGTCAGCCTCGGGCTCATCTGGGGCGGCACGACTGCGGCCTTCACGTCCTCGACGCCGTCCGGGAACAACTCCTGGACAACCGGGACGGTGACCCTCTCGGACGACGACGCAGGCACCGCCCTGTTCACCGCCACCGGTCTGGTGCCCGGCTCCGCAGGATCCAACTGCATCACCGTGAGTTACAGCGGCAGTGTCGCGGCGACCGTGCGGTTCTACGCCTCCGCTTCCACCGACGCCGCGGCCGTGGCCGCCTACCTCGACCTGACCATCCAGGAAGGAACCGGGGGAGGCTTCGGCACCTGTACCGGATTCACGCCGACCTCGACGCCCTACACCGGCACCCTCGCGACGTTCATCACCACGAAGGCCTCGTACGGCACCGGGGTCGGAGCATGGAATGCCACCTCGGGTACCGCACGCGTGTACAAGGTCACGTATGCGCTGAACGCGGCCACTCCCAACACCAAGCAGGGTGCGACCACCACCGCCACGCTGCAATGGGAGGCTCAGACGTGAACGCCCGAAAGGCCGTTCGAAAGCTCCTGATCGTCTACGTCAGTGCCATCTACGTCCTCCTGGCGGCGGCCAATGCTCCGCGGCTCATCGGCTGGACCCCGACCGTCGTGCTCTCCGGATCCATGCGTCCGTCCATCCACGCGGGCGACGTCGTCGTCCTCGAACCGGTCCGCAGGGGCGACGTCGTCTCCGTCGGAGACGTCATCACCGTGAGCGCACCGGACACGCCCGGAGGCACGTACCTGCATCGCGTCGTCGCCACATCCGTCACAGGAACGCTCGTGACCCGTGGGGACGCAAACCGCCAGGACGACTTCCCAGCCGTTGACCGGGGACTCGTCAGAGGCCGCACACGTCTGGTGCTGCCCTTCGTCGGCGCCCCCTACCTCGCGCTCCGCGACGGTGACCCCGCACCGCTGGTCGCTACGGCTGCCCCGCTCCTGCTTCTCGCCCGAGTACGTCCACCCTCACGCAGGCGACCGCGGACTGCGCAGTCACGGCGTCGTGCGGTCGGCATCGGCGATCGAGCGGCCAACGTGAGCGTCGCCGACCGAGGGGAAGCGCAGACACCCTCTAGGGCTTTGGTCCCGGGACGGCGGCCGGCTGGGACTACTGCGCACGACTCGGGCAACCTCCTGGTGAGCGTCACCATTCAAGCGCGCGACGCGTGGGGTCGAATGCTCACTGTGGATCGGAACCAGCCTGGCAAGGGGCCGCGATGACGCGCACGCGGAGAGCGGCCGCTCGAACAGACGCGCTGCTGACGGCCATCTCGACGATCACGGCCGTGGCCGGATCGATCGCGAACGGAGACCTTGAAGCGAGGATCCCGCCGTTGGGTCTCGCCGAGACCGACGCGGACGTCGAGCGTGCACTTCGCACCGCGGTCAACGGCATGCTCGATGTCGTCGATGCGTACATGCGCGAGACCGCGGCCGCGATCGTCGCCGCGAGCCAGCAGCAGTTCCACCGTCGACTTCTCGAGGAAGGACTTCGGGGAGCCTTCCTCGACGGTGCACGGATCATCGAGAGCGGTCGTGTGGCCATGGAAGCAGCCCACGACGCCGCAGTGTCCGCTGCCGAGTCCCGTCGAGATCTCGCACAGCAACTGGAGACGACACTGCTCTCCTTGACGGACGAGATGTCCTCGGCCGCGACTTCGATGGGCACGACCGCTACCGGGGTCGCAGCGTTCGCCGGGGAGGCACGCTGCGAGGCGCAACAGGCCCTCAGCACCGTGGAGTCGCTGCGTTCGAGCACCGACGACATCCGTTCCGCGGTCGACCTGATCACCCAGATCGCGGCGCAGACGCGTCTGCTCGCGCTCAACGCCACCATCGAGGCTGCCCGCGCCGGCGACCACGGACGTGGATTCGCCGTCGTCGCCACCGAGGTCAAGGCCCTCGCCGACGAGTCGACCGACTCCTCCCAGACCATCATCGACGGCGTTACCGCAGTCAGAGGAGCCGCAGAGTCCACCATCGGCGTCCTGGAGACCGTCACGAACCGGATCACCGACATGAGCCACCAGGTCGAGGAGATCGCCGCCGCCGTTCAAGGGGACGGCAACGGCGAAGGCCTCGTCCCCGTCGCCCAACGCCTGGCCACCCAGGTCGCCGGCTTCGTGGAGGCGATTCGGGCCGCCGAGCGGCGCGGTGCCCGCCGAGCGACCGTACGAAGCCCTGTCCAGGTTCACCTCGGTGACCGCAAGGTCAACGGGATCCTGAACAACCTCAGCCTGACCGGTGCGGCATTCGAACTGCCCGCGACCGCGGGCCCGCAGGCGGGCGCCAAGGCTCGCCTCACCCTCGACACCCCCGCCGGGCCGCTGGACTTCACCTGCGTCGTCCTGCGTGTGGAAGCGAGTGACCCTGACCAGGTCAGCGTCGCTGCCCGCATCGTCTACAAACGCCCACCCTACGAACAGGCGCTGTCAGCGCTCATGGGCGGGTGACGTGGGCCCATCCAGCAGGCAGAGGTCGGCTCCCGGACAAACCGGAGCCCGCCCTCAAGTAGGACCGGCGAGCGATCGATAACACATTCAGTGCGCCGGACCATGACGAGCCTGCGCAGGTCCGAGGGAGGGCCCAATGACCGGCGTGAATCTAGAGCAACTCTCAGTCGCACTGATCCTGTCCTGCGCCAACAGCGACACGAATGGATCAGCAGCTCTGCTCGTCTCTATGTCCCGTGACGAGCTCATGGCGGTCGCCACCTACTGTGCGCAGTTCGCGGTCGGTATGTCTCGACAACTGAGCAGCGTCATCGACGATGACCTTCACGCTGAGCTCGGGAGATACGCACTGAGACTGGCGTCCGCCGGTTGCCCGGACGGCCAGAACAGCCGGCCGTCGAACAGGTGAGAAGCGACCGATGCTGGTCCTCGCGCCGTCGACATCACTGGCGTCGATCGGAGCTGACCTGCCGTGCGGCCCAAGTCGGTGGCGCATCGGGGCGGCGAAGGCGTCATTCTCATCGGGGGTTGCAGCGCCCGGCTCGAGACTTGATCCAGACGGAGGTCGTGTGTGCTGTCGACTCCTGGTCGGGATGGTCAGTGTCAGTCATGTCACCGACTCGAGCGTGTGAATAGCTGGGTCGGCAGGAGAGAACGCGACCGGAGATCCCAGATTGTTGTGGTTGTGAACGTCGTCGACGGGCATGTCGCATAGCCTCCATGGGCTGATCCGGTTAGCCCATGGCGGTGATGATCGAAATGTCGGATTCATGTTCGGACTGTTCGAGCCGACATGCAGTTGAGAACGAGTGTGACGGCTGATCCAGCGTTGGCAGAGGCGGAGGTGCATCGCGTGCGGAGCGGACCCGTGCGTCAACGCGGCGTGACCTTCGGTAGCACCTGGTCGCTCTCTGCTGTGAGGGCCATCTCCTGGGCAGTCCCGTGCGCGGGGGTGGGGTGGATCCGCTTCTCGCCGCCGACAACTGGGCCCGAAGTTTCGAGCACAGTCGCCGTCGCGGTCGTCGGAGTTCTGTTCCTTCTGCTCATCGGCCGGGTGACGGTGACCGCGGCCCGCCGCCGCGCTGCAGGTGCCCCGTTGTGGGCACTGGCGTTCGGGCTCGTTCTATGGGCCGGTGGATCGGCTGTGCTCAACTCGACGGCCCAGCCCGAGACCGTGTCGTTCCCGGCGCCGGGAGAGTGGCTGTTCCTCGCCGCGTACATCGGGTTCTCCGCGTTCTTGGTCTTGGACCGCGCCGGCGCGACACAGGCCGCGGGCGGCGGATGGCTCGACGGACTGATCATCGTCGGAGGGACGGCCTGCGTCGCGCTCGTGGCGGTTCTGACTCCCTTCGCGGCCGATCCCGGTGGCGCCCTGCCGCTGCTCGTGGCGTTGATCTACCCGCTGCTGGACGTCACGCTGCTGCTTCTGGTGGTTGCGCAGATGGCGTTGCGGCAGCGGCCTGTGGGCGGGCGTGGCCTAGTGCTGGCGGCAGCGTTCGTCGTCCTCGGCATCGCCGACACCAGCCTTGTGGCGAGTGCCCGATCGGGGTCGTACCAGTCCGGTGAACTCTTCGACGTCACCTGGTGCGTGGGCTTCCTGCTGCTCGTCGAAGCGGCCTGTCACCGCGCGGGCAGAACCGTGCCGGACGACGTGACGCAGCCCAAGCCGGGGGCGATCCCGATCATCCTCGCGGCCACGGTTGCGTTGGTGACGCTGCTGCCTCAGCAGGCCACCGGTATCCGTCTCGTCGTGGTGGCCCCCGCACTGGTCACTCTGCTCGCGGCGGGGCTGCGGTTGGGGCTGGCGCTTCGCCAGGCCCAGCAGCTGAACGAGGCGTTGCTTCTGTCCAGGACCGACGACCTGACCGGGCTGCCGAACCGACGCGCGTTGAACGACCTGCTGGGCAGCGACCGCGACTCGGGCGGGCACGGTCTGCTGCTCCTCGATCTGGACGGGTTCAAGGAGATCAACGACACCCTCGGGCATGCGGCCGGCGACGCTGTCCTGAGAGCGATCGGCAGTCGGATCCGGGCCGCGGTCGACGCGTCCGCGCTGGTCGTGAGGCTCGGCGGTGACGAATTCGCCGTAGCAGTGCCCCAAGACGACCCGGTCCGGCTCACGGAGCTGGCCTTCCGGCTGCGGGACGCGGTCCGCAAGCCGGTGCGCGTGGACGGGCTCGAGGTCTGTCTCGACGTATCGATCGGCATCGCCGTCCGTGACGATGGCACCGCCGGAGTCGGTGGCCTCCTGCGTCGTGCTGATGTCGCGATGTACCAGGCGAAGACCGGCCGCGCCGGCGTTCTGGTCTACGACGCCGCGCGCGACGACTTCTCCCGGGAGCGGCTGCGGATCGCAGAGGAGCTGCGGCGCGGAATCGACTCCGGCGAGATCGTTGTCTGGTACCAGCCGAAGGTCGACGCAACCACAGGAGCGCCGACAGGCGTCGAGGCGCTCGTCCGCTGGTCGCACCCCAAGGACGGGCTCCTCCCACCGGCGGCGTTCCTCCCGGCCGCTCGTCGCACCGGTCTCATGCCTGCCCTGACCCGGGCGGTGCTCGCCCAGGTGATCAGCGACCTCGCGCGCTGGCGATCGGACGGCCTCGACATGCACGCGGCGGTCAACGTCGCCCCTGCCGAGCTGCTCGCGCCGGCCGTGATGTCCGACCTCTTCGGCATGATCGCTCGCGCGGGCCTCGGCGACGGGAGTCTGGTCATCGAGGTCACCGAGGACTCATTCCTCGCGGACCCGGACCGCGCCCGCGAGGTGATCGAGGCGATCGGAGCACGAGGCATCGAAGTGGCCATCGACGACTTCGGGACCGGCTACTCCTCCCTGGCCTACCTCAGGGACCTCCCCGTCCAAGAGCTGAAGATCGACCGATCCTTCGTATCGGACATCCTCACCAACCCTCGCAACGAGATGATCGTCAGGACCACCCTCGAGCTCGGGCGCGGTCTCGGTATGCGGACGGTTGCGGAAGGGGTCGAGGACGAAGTCATCGCAGAGCGACTGCGCGAGCTGGGCGTCGATGAACTGCAGGGTTACCACTTCGCGCGTCCCATGCCACCGGCACACCTGGCGACATGGCTCGTGGAGCGAACGGCCCGCACGGTCACACGTTCTTGACCTCCGACGATGAGCTCTCAGCGGCGCTGAGGTCGACGACATCGCGAGTGTCCAGGGCAAGGCCTTCGTCATCTGGTAGCAGAACGTCCGTCAGGCCGTGCCCCAGCGTGATCAGGCGATGTGCCTCAGGGTCCGATGCGCGCTGCATGTCGACAAGGGTCGGCATATGGGCATACACCGGCGCGCACGCCGGTGACCCCATGTACAGCTCGGGCGCCGTCCCCGGGATGGCGTGCAGCGGCAGACCCACCATGGACAGCAGGGATCGCGCGCGCCGGTCGATGATCGCGACGATCCATGAGCAGTCGTTGACCCGGGTGCCATTGATGAGCCCGTAGTACAAGGCGCCGGCGACGACGCGCCCGGCCGCTCCGAGCTCCCGACGCACCGTGATCGTCGCGATGTCCCAGGTGTGGTCAGGATCCAGTCCCGCGGCGGAGACGGCGCGAGGTGCGTCCACGGACCACGGCGGGGATCCGATGTCTGCCAGCGTCTTCAGCCCGCGCCCGCCCGGGATGATCACGCGGCTGACTCCGACCACCAATCCGTCGTCGCGCTCGACCGCCAAGAAGGCCGTCTGGTCGGCGTAGCCTCCGTAGGCCTCGTCCAGCAACTGCTCGGTGTCGCCGTACCAATGGGCAAGGACGTCCAGTTCGCAGCGACGGACCGATGCGTCCGCGGACCGCCCCATCGTCAGGCGGTACATGGGAGAGGGCTGAATGGGAGAGGGCTGAATGGGAGAGGGCTGCATGGGAGAGGGCTGCATGGGGCTCCGTTCAGGCCGGTTGGCGTGGCCAGTGTCCAGGCGGTGCAGAGACCGGGGACCACGGCTCGGGCGAGCAAGGTCAGGAGTGCGTGCGCCCTAGCCATCCGCGAGTCGTTCTGCCGTTGCGACGATGGTGGCCACGGCCCTGAGCAGGTGATCTTCGTGCGTGTAGGCGGATCCGATGGCCGCGCGTAACGTGACACGTCCCTGCAGGACGGTGGTCGTGACGTAGACCTGGCCGGACTGCTGGAGGCGGCGAGCCAGCTCCTGGTTGAAGGAGTCGCCGTCGATTCCGGCGGGGGCGGCACGGTAGGTCGCCACGGTGAGGTCCGGAATCGGGCCGACCCGGAACAGCCGGTGCTCCGCGAGCGCAGCGTGGAAGCTGCGGGCCAGGTTCAGCTTCTCGCTGAGAGCGTCCCGGAACGCTTGCACGCCTGACAGTTGCAGGGGCAACCACAGGCCGAGCGCTCGGAAGGGCCGTGTGAGCTCCATGCCCAGGTCGGCCGGCGACGGTACGGCCCCCGGACCGTCCTGAGCATCGGCACCGCAACCATGTGAGAGCGGGGGTCTGGCCGGGAGGTAGCTCGCGTCGTGCGAGAAGGTCGACGTCAGGACCTGAGGGTCACGCACCAGGATGGCGCCAGTCCCGTACGGCAGGAACAGAGTCTTGTGAGGGTCGACGGTCACACTGTCGGCATCACCGAGACCGCGCAGTCGCGGGCGGGCTTCGGGAGCGAGCGCGAACAGGCCTCCGTACGCAGCGTCCACGTGCACCCAGGCCCCGGCGTCGCGTGCGGCCGACACCACGTCGTCGAGCGGGTCGATGCTACCGCTGCCGGTGGTGCCGGCAGTGGCCACCACCAACCAGGGCCGTAGTCCGCTCGTGGCGTCGACCGAGAGGAGGCGGCGCAGCGCCACCGAGTCCATCCGATGATTCCCGTCGGACGGCACGACGCGGACGGGACAGCCTCCGAGCCCCGCGAAGCGAAGCGCCCGGTCCACGCTGTGGTGCCGGTGCTCACCCACGTACACTGAACATGCCCCGGCGTCCTGCGGTTGGACACCCATCCAGTCACGAGCGGCGACGACGGCAGTGAGCGTCGCGCTGCTCCCGCCCGAGGTGAGCGTGCCCGACGATCCGACGGGCAGGCCCACCGCCTCGCACAGCCACTGAACGACCACCTGTTCGAGTTCTGCCGCACCCGGCGAGATGGACTCCATCGCGCTGTACGGGTTGAGGACCGACCCCAGGAAGTCACCGAGCGCCGCCGCGTACAGTCCGCCCGCCGGAAGGTAGCCCAGATAGCCCGGAGATCGGGTGTTCACCCCTGACTGCCAGACCCGGCGGGTCAGCACGTCCAGCGTGCTGCTGATGTCGCGTGGGCTCTCCGTGACGCCCAGCTCCCTCGACGACGGCGGCTGGGAAGTTCGATCTTGCGTGGCGTCCGGGGTCTCAGGGCCATCACGGAGGACCACTCCTGCCGGCGTCGCGTGGACCTCTGGGTCTGAGGGCCAGACGGTGGGTGCCGACCGGCTCGTCACCAGCACGTGCTGAGCGAAGGCACCGACGGCTGCTGTCAGCGCGCTCACCTCGGTCGATCCCGGTTCGAGCAGGGCCGCCGCCTCGACAAGAACGGGGGGTTCGCGGAGGTCGACCGGCTGCGCATCCAGGCTGGGGCCTCTGCCTTCGACGTCGGTCATCGATCCCCCCGAGGTGGGCAAGAGGTGAGCGGGTGTCAACGAGGCGTCGGGCCTTGTGCGGGCGTCTCAGGAGTATCACATTGAGTGGTGTATTTCCTACCCTTGGTTACTGCAATCCTTGCATGTACTAGACCGCCGACACGGGTCGATGCGCGCTTGGTCGCCTCCCTCCGCGGGGTGGGGATCTCGGCCCGGCGGTCGGTGCCGCCGCGGCGCACCGGGCGGAGAGCGCCGTCGCAGGTCGAGCCAGCCGTGTTCGCCGGACTGCCTTGCGTCTGAGGATCAAGGTTCCCGAGATTCTGCCGAGAACCTTGTCACCGTGAAGGTTCACATGTCGGAGGAGTGGTCGATGGGCGTTGTCAGGCCTTCTGATGCTCCCGCCGGACGGCCCGGAGCTGCGCTGTCGAGGGCTGGTTCTCTCCCTGAGCGGGCCGCCATGGCCGGGGCAGTCCTCAGCACCGTCGTCTTCGCGGTGCTGACGCATCGAGAGAACTCGACGCTGATGCTGTGGCGGGACGCTGGCCTGTACCCCCTGGTCTTCGGCCTCGCTGCCGTGGCCGCCGGCCTGAGGGCCGCACGTCGCGGTCCCGTGCTGCCGTGGGCCGCACTCGCTGCGGGGCTTGCTGCGAGTACGGCTGCCAACGTCTACTACACCCTGGTTCTGGCACCTATGGCGACGCCGCCGTATCCGTCGTGGTCCGACGCCGGGTACCTGGTCTTCTTTCCCTGTGTCTACGTCACAGTCCTGGCCCTGCTGCGGCAGCGGATGCCCCGCTGGCACGCCAGTCTGGGCCTGGACGGCGCGTTGGCGGCGACTGTCGCCGCGGCCGGCTGCGCAGGATTCGTCCTTGCCCCAGTCCTGGACATCAGCGGGGACCGACCTGCGGTCGCCATCACGAACCTTGCCTATCCGATCGGGGACCTGCTACTCCTCGCCGTTCTCACAGCAGGCAGCCTGGTCATCGGCGGCCGGTTCGACCTCGAGCTCGCGCTAGTCCTGCTCGGTCTCACCTTCATGTCCATCGGCGACTTCGTCTACACGGTCGTGGACACCGCAGGCACCTACACCGAAGGTGGCTACCTGGACCTCACCTGGCTGGTCGGTGTCTGCCTGCTTGCAGCGGCTGCGACGGCCCGGAGTCGTTGCGGCTCAGCCGAGGGAAGACAAGACCGGCAGCCCACAACGGTGACGTCGTCCCCGTCCGCCGGTGTCCCCGAACATGCCTGGCAGTCCGACGCTTTCGGCGCGTGGTGGCGACTGCTGACCATGCCTGCGGTCGGCACGCTGTCGGCCCTGGCACTGCTGTCACCACCAGTGGCGGGCGTCATCAACGCGCCCGCGCGATGGCTGGCCATCGCCGCTCTGCTCGTAGCGTCGCTGCGGACAGCGCTGACCTATCGAGACCTGTACGCGTTGCAGGACGCCCGTCGCCAGGCTCACACTGACGACCTCACCGGCCTGACGAATCGCCGCGGGTTCATGGCAGCCGCCCAGATGCAGCTGTCGAGCGACACCCGGCCAACGGCGCTGCTGCTCCTGGACCTCGACGGGTTCAAGGAGGTGAACGACAGCCTGGGGCACAGCGCCGGTGACGCCCTTCTGGTCGTGATTGCCGGCCGGCTGGCGCGCGCCCTCGCCCCGCCGAACGTCCCGGGCTCATGCGCGCTGGGCCGTCTCGGCGGCGACGAGTTCGCCGTGCTCGTGACAGGAGCGGACACGCACATGGCGGAAGCCGCGGCCCAGCTGCTGCGCAACTCGCTGCTCGAACCATTGACGATCGATGGCGTGAAGGTCCATGTCACGGGCAGCGTCGGGGTGGCCGTCGCGGGCGACCCGAGCCACAGTTCCGCCGACGGGCTGCAGCGCGACGCTTCGCACCTGCTGCGTCGTGCCGACATAGCGATGTATCGCGCGAAGACCACACGCACGGGCGTGGCCGTCGATGCCGGTGACCCCGACGACGACAGCGAGTCCCGACTCGAGCGCATCGCCGCCCTGCGTGAGGGGCTGCAGCACGGACAGTTCGTCCTCCACTACCAACCCAAGATCCAGCTCGGGAGCGGCGACGTCACGGGGGTGGAAGCTCTCGTCCGCTGGAACCACCCGCAGCAGGGACTTGTCGCTCCCGGATCCTTTCTGCCGCTCGTCGAGTCCGCCGGTCTCATGCCTGAGCTCACCCGGCAGGTGCTCGAGCAAGCCATCGCGCAGGCCGGGTTCTGGCAGGCAGTCGGCCTTGACCTGACGGTGGCGGTGAACCTCCCCAGTTCCGTCGTCGTCGACGAAGACCTCCCCGAGAAGATCCGCTCGATTCTCGAGGCACACGGTGTGGCACCAGAGCGCCTCCAGATCGAGATCACCGAGGAGACGCTGCTGAGTGACCGACAACGGGCGCGGCAGGTCTTGGCTGCTCTTCGCACCCGGGGCGTGCGCGTGGCCATCGACGACTACGGTGTGGGCTACTCCAGCCTCGCCTACCTGCGCGAGCTACCTGTCGACGAGCTCAAGCTCGATCGGTCCTTCGTCGCACCTATGACGCAGGACCCGCGGGCCGCCGCCATTGTGCGGTCAACCGTCGACCTGGCCCACTCTCTCGGCCTGCACATCGTCGCCGAGGGGGTCGAGCATCTGGAAGCCGCTCAAGCGCTGGCAGACTTCGGTTGCGACTCGGCTCAGGGCTTTCATTTCGCCCGACCGCTCACCGCGGCGGACCTGACTGTCTGGCTGAGGGCGCGTCAGTCGAACGTGGTGGCTCGATAGGTTCGTGCAGGCACGCTTGTGCTGGCGGCACGGGGCAGTTGCACGGGGTGGCTGCCGGGGAGCCTCCGCGTCCAGGGCCCTCGACTCGTCCAGGTGCGAGAGCGCGTCCGCACCGGACAGCATGATGCGTGCCGGCCGGCCGCGGTGCAGGGACCGCCTGGTCGCCGTGCCGACACGATCATCGGCCGGCTTACGAGTCGATACGTTTGGGCCGTGACCGATCGATGGACGTGGCCGCCGGACTCGGCAGGCGCCGTCTGGGACGCGGTTCCGACCATTCTGGTTCTGGTGAGTCGGACAGGGGCCATCCGTTCGGTGAACAACGCGTTCGTCCAGACCTGTGTCATGGGCGTGGACGAGGTGGTCGGCAAGCCTGTGTGGGAGGTGCTCCCGGTTGAGGTCGGCGTCGCAGCGCTTGCACTGTGGGAAACGGCGATCATCGGATCGGTGAACGTGCCGGAGCAGGTGCTCACCGACCAGAATGGCGCCGTGCGCCGCATCTCCTGGTCGCTGACAAGAGTCGTGCTCGGGAGGATGGAGCCGCACTTGCTCGTGACCGGTGTCGACCTCACCGCAGAGCGCAGCGCCCAGGCCCGGCTCTTGGACCGTGTGGAACGAGATCCCCTCACAGGGATGGGGAACCGGCTGTACGTCCGCAGGGTCCTGACGGAATGGCTGGATGCTGTTCACGGCAGCGAGGTCGCGATCTTCTACTGCGACCTCGAGCGGTTCAAGGCTGTGAATGACCAACACGGACATCGTGCCGGAGATGTGGTGCTGCGATCCGCCGCAACCAGGCTCGCCGAGGCGCTCGGGCCCGAGGGGGTCGTTGCTCGGCTGGGTGGAGACGAGTTCGTCGCTCTGGTCCGTGCACGGGACTCCGCGGACCTGCGGCGCCTCACGCACGAGCTGCGCAACCGGGTAGCGATCCCGATCGACATCGGGCCGTCGACGGTCAAGGTCGGGCTCAGCGTGGGGTTGCACGTGGCCCAGAGAGGGGCGGATACCGATCAGGCGCTGCAGTGCGCCGACGAGGCTATGTACCGGAGCAAGCGTCCTTGGCGGTTTCGCCGTCGCAGATAGGCCCACTCACTCGATCCTGGGTGACATCGCCCCGTACGAGCCGAGGGGTGGCGTCCGCGCTTCTGCGCGGGCCTCAGGCGAGCGCGGTATGCGGCCGAATCAGATAGGTGCACGTCGGGTGGCCCATGGCTTGGCACTCCGTCTCCACGCCCTGCATGGTTCTGCCGTTGATGGCTTGAAGGGCTCCCACGAACACTCCCAGCGTGAAGACGCACATCGGCTCGTCGGTCTGAGCGAGGTAGGTGCACGCACCTTCGACGAGTTGCACGGTGTAGCCGCCACTTCCGTCCGACTCGACCCTGGTCACGGTGCACAGACGCGTTCCTTCGATCCCGAAGACCTCGAGGAACAGGGCGTGCAGCTTGTCGTCGGCCAGAGGAGAGTTGGCAAGACCGCGGTCTTGGATGACGGCCTGCCCACGCAACCTGCCTGCGCCCAAGATGGGCCCTCGGCCGGCGATGTCTTCGGTGTAGAGGCGCAACTGCTGAAGACACACGGCGGAGACCATCGGCCCCAGCGTAAGGCGCTCGTTGACAGCCATGGCGTACTCCTGGCGATTGGACGTTTTGGTGGACGGACGTTCCTTCGGCAGCCGGTCTTGCGGCTCAGCGTGCGCGGTCGGGGCTGACCGGCTTCTGCCGGCCAGCCCCGACCTCATCGAGCGGCCAGACCAAGCTCTGTGCGGGACTTGGCCAGCTCGGACTCGACCTCCTGGTCACGGAGCCTGCGCAAGAGACCCTCGGGCATTCCAGCGACCGAGTAGAGGGCCGACACGACGGCCTGGTCGTATCCGTAGGTGATGATCGAAGCCACTGTGGCGCACAGGCGCCGCACCGCGTCGACCAGGTCTGCTGCTGCGTCTGGCGGCATCGCCGACGCGTGGATCTTCGCGGTAGCCGTGCTGGAGACGAACTCCACCATCGGCAGCATCATCGGGTTGGTCACGTTCCGCACGACGTGGACGAGTCCGACCATGGCCATCCAGGCGAAGTAGTCCTCGTCGAGCGGGCCGTTCACCGTTCGTCGCCACCAACCGCTCAGGGTCTCCTCGCGGGAGGGGCGCTCGTCGATGCCCAGCACCTGCGCCGTTGGCGGGTGGGCGTAGAGCGTGTCGTAGAACCCCTTGATGAGGTCCGGCTCGATGGAGAGCAACAGGTCGCGGTGTTCTGTGATGGCGGCGGCGTCCTGCGGACGGAACCGTCGTTCGGCAGGGATGAGTCCGATCGCCTCGAGGGCGGTCTCGTGCATCGTCTTCATCTGCACGCGCCTTCGGCTCTCGCTCGACGGCTGGTCGTCACCGCAGGACCTGTGAGATCTGCGCAGACGCGGTCCGCGCCTCGATGCGCATCAGTCCCAGGTTGGAGTCGGTGGGACCAGACATGACCAGGACGGCGGAGGAACCTGCGCCGTACACGACGAGGTAGCCGTTGTCGCCGCGGACCACCGTCTCCTGCATCCCGCCGAGCGATGTGCGCTCGGTGATCCGCTGACCGAGGCCCAGCGCGGTCGCCGCCATCGCCGCGACACGCTCCGCCTCCGCTTCCGGGAAGTCGGACGCGATCGCCATCCCGTCCGTCGTCGCGATCATGACCCCGTGGAGCTCGGGGATCGAGCGCCGGGTCGTGGTGATCACCTGGGCGAGCTCTTCTTGCTTGCTCATCGGCTGTACTTCTCCTGTCTTGGCGGCGACTGGTGGTTGGGGCACTTGCGGTCCGGCGGGATCCCCGGGCTTCTGATCGTCCGTTGACCGTGGACGGGGCCTGCGGCTTGCGGTGGTTCCACGAGCAGTGGTGCCGATTCCGGGAAGGCCGGAGAGGGCTGCGTGGCTGCCCGCAGATCCAGCAGACACGTCCTGCCCTGGCGAGCCAGCCCCGCTGGCCGGCGTCGGGCGTCGGTCGAGCTCTGGATCAGGCGGCTTCTCAGGCGTGCCGGGCTCGTGGCGACGACGACCGAACAACCGGCTGCGGCGCGCAGGCTCAGACGGCTGTCCCTCGTTCCCCGATCGGGTCACGCCGGTGCGACCTCCCGTCCCCGAGCCGGGGCCGCACCCGAGAGGCGGCTGCGGCCAGGTACTGGCTCGTCCGCTCGGTGGTCGTGCGGATCAAGCCGCTGCGACGATATCGGCGTCCGCGGCGCGCGTGCACCAGAATCGTTGAGTCGTCACTCCTTCTGGGGCACCGGCGGATTCAGAGTGGCGATGCGTGCGCACTCGCGCACCTCGTGTGACCAGCCGGGTGTCACGTGCCGCTCCACCTCGTCGTGGTACCGAGTCAGTCGGCCAACATCGCTGTCAGCCTCGTGGACGCCTGCCGGACAGCGAGATGGAGCAGGGCGACGTTTGCGACCTCGCGGCTGTACACGAGCAAGATGCCTGTGCCCAGCAGAGGATGGACGGCGACGCATCCCCCCGCGGCTTGGATCACCGTGGTTGTCGACGCGCCGAAGCCCAGGCAGGCAGCGAACTGTGCACTCAGACCGGACGTCGCCGAGCACATCGCCGCGAGCGTGTCCGCCTCAGCCCCGGACACCGATCCTGCGAGCAACAGCCCGTCCGTCGTCGCCAGCAGCGCGCCGTCGATGCCGATCGCATCGCTGAGAATGGCGCGCAGTTCGTCGGCGAGGATGCGATTCATGGTGTCCTCCGCTTCATGGTGCCGCCGCGTCGGCGTCGTGCTCGCCGGCCGTGTGGGCTGCCGCGAGGATGGAACCGCTCGCTCTCCGTCCGGCGCCCGAGGCGCCGGGAACCCGCCGTGCGAGTGTGCCTTCGGGGCGTCCTGTGGCAGCGGGCGGGTGCGCGGTCGCGGGGGCAGGTCGCGGTTTCAGCAGCTCCTTGAGCGTGGACCAGTCCACCGCGGGCGACGCGTCGGCGCTCGTCGGTGCCGAGGGTCCTCGTGTCGCGGTCTTCTTGACCCGGGTCTTCCTTCGGTCGTTCATTCGCCTGCCTTCAGCTTCTGCAGGATGTGCGTCAGGACGGTGACGTCGGTCAGGGCGACGGGGGGGACGTTCGGCTGTGCCGCGTCCCAGGGCCGCGCCTGTGCGGTTCGGCGTGGGAGAAGACCAGGCGCACCGGCCGGGAGATGCTCGTCGTCCTCGGAGCCTGCGTGCTGTGCCAGAGGACCAGGGGTGCCCGCAGCAGCTGCAGCTTCGACACGGTCCGTGGCCGCCGGTTCGCCGTGTGTCGCCAGGAGCGACGACGTCTCGACCGGCGTCGGGCGGGGCGGCAGCTGCCCCTGCGCGGGCTCGGAAGGACGCGGGGAAGCCGGACGGCACAGGTCGGCAGCAAGAAGTCCGGCCGCGGCCCGGATGGCGTCGACAAGGGACAGGCCAGTCCGCCATGCCAGCTGACGCACCGTCTGGTCGCCGTCCAGGCCCCATCTCAGGAGCCACTCGGTGTGGGAGAGCACCACGGCACCAGCGGGGTCCTGCGGCACCAGGACGTCGTCCGTCGTCACGCGGCGCTGCAGCGCTGAGACCGCGGCGGCGGCTGCCTCGTCGACGACCGTGTCGATGTCCAGACGCACGGAACTGCCGGTCCATCCCGCCCAGCCGACCGGGGACGGCACCGCTCGGGCACCTAGCGCCGGGTCGTCCGCGACGACGAGCTCGAACAGAGCGTCTACGACACCGGATCTGACCACCGAGTTGAACTCGTTCTCGTCCAGGACGCCCGCGGCCCTGAGCACCGTTGGAAGGTCGGAATGGGTCAGCGCCGACGTGCGTAGCTCGGCCCACTCCTGCCAGCTGAGCCGGCCCGCAGCGACCAGCCGAACTCCGAGCCCGGGGGCGGTGGGTGACTCGGCGTAACTGATCAGACCGTCGACGAAGTAGAACGCGGCCTGGGATCCGGTGGTCATGTGGACGACCCCCGTGGGGCACGTCAGCGCGCACCCGGTCAGCAGCGTTCTGACCCGTGTCCCCGCCCCTGGAACCTCGTTGGCTGCCACCACGCCCCTCCGACACAGCGGCGAGCCCGCACCCCTGAGTGTCGGCGGGTCGGCGCGCCTGGTTCTGGCTGATGATGTTGCCAAACCTTTGCCGTGGGCGGGATCCGAATCCACCACGGGAGCAGTGGTTATCACCCGTCGTCGTCGTTCGGTGACCGGGCGTGCAATGCCCCTCAAGGCGGATTGTCCTGCGCCCCGACTCCCGACACACTGGGCGGCCGATGGCGGGTCATGTGGCCGGGGTCTGGGGTGAGATCTCCCGGGCCGTCAGCGGGCACGCGGGAAGGACGTCATGAAGTTGGCGCAGGCTGTAGACCGGGCGATCGCGTCCGTGCGGGCCGACGCTCCGGAGTACCTGGGAGCGGGGGTCGTCGACCTGACGACCGGCATGCTGCTCGCAGTCGACACGGTGGACCACCACCCTCGCGACGTTCTCGATGTGCTCGCCTCGGCGACGACGAACCTGTTCCAGGGGCGCAGTGTCAGCGACATAGAGAAGATGTGGCAGAACCGGCGAGGTAGGGGAAACACCACCGATCACCAGTTCCAGGAGATTCTCCTGCACAGTGACCACCTCGTGCACCTCTTCGTGCGGAGCGCCACGGTGACCGACCTCGTGGTGGCAGTCATCTGCCGCCGCAGCGCCAACCTAGGGCTTCTGCTGTCGGTCGGCCGCCAGGCCGTGGGCCACCTGTCCGACGGCTGAGCGGCAGCGCACCTTCGCAAGCAGTCCCCGACGACAGTCAGATCGTCCCCGTGACACGAAGAGGATCCATGCTGCATCACACGCAGTCAGAGCGGTACGGCCTGCCGGACGTCTTCGCTGCAGCTGCCGAGCTCGACGGCCTTCTGGTCCTGGGCGTCATCGACCCGCAGACGGCGACGATCCTCGTCAGCCACTGGACCGAAGCTGCTGGCAGCGACGACCTGGGTGTCCACCTCGCTGCCGGCGTGAGTGACGCCGTCCGCTCACTGGCTGTCCTGGCTGCACGCGTGAGCCCGGACTCCGCCTTGGAAGACGTGGTGGTCACCCTCGTCGACCACCACTACCTCATCCGCCTCGTAACTCTGGAGGACGGCGACGCCGTGGCGGTCGTTCTCGTCCTGGCCCGACAGACCGTCAACCTGGCCATGGCTCTGCGTGTCCTGAGGTACCTCCCCGGGGTCCTGCCCGAGTTCCGCAGCAACGGAGCCTCGGTCCGCACCGGGACGCTGTCGTGAACCGGCTGCGACGCATCAACGTGCCCAGTCCCGATGCCTTGTCCACGCATCTGGTCAGTCTCGGCCGGTCTGGGCGGTCTGCCCTGCTGACCGCCCGGTGGCCGGTCGGTGCTGAGATAGCCGTCTCGCACGGGCGGGTGCTCCACGCTCACAGCCTGATCGCGCCCTCACCAGAGGCGATGCTGCGAGCACGGGGCCGCCAAGACGAACCCCCGACGAACGACGACCCTCCGCCGAGGCGACCCAGTGCCCGGGAAGCGGGTGTCACCCTCGCCCACGCGTTGCGCGTCAGGAACGAAGCTGTTGTCGACACCCTCCGAGAACTGATCGTGGGCGGAGCAGAACACCCATGGCGCCGACGCCGGCTGCCGCATCCGCCGGCTCCGGACGAGACTGTCGACCTGACCATCGACAGCGTCCTGGCCGAGGCGCAGCGCCGGCAACGTGTCCTCCAGGCTCTGGCGCCCCTGGTGGGGCCCGATGTCCCGGTGGCCCGAAAGGCACAGATTGCCCCTGGGAGAGTACGCGTGGCCCCCCAGCAGTGGGCGTTGCTCGCCACGACCAGCATCGCAACGACCCCCCGTTCGCTGGCGAACACGCTCGGCGACAGCGTTTTCCGCATGACCTGCCGCGTTGCGGAGCTGCTCCGTGCAGGTCTGCTCCAGGTCGCCGACAGCACAGCCGTCGACATCCGCGCCGACACCGCGTTCCACACAGTCAGCGGCATGTGGTTCCTCGAGGCCACGACGGGCGCGGAGTCACGGTGACCGCCTCTACGGTGCCACCCAGGCACGTCCGCAGGGCACGCACCCTTCGGCGTCGCACACTGGGAATGGTCTGCCTGGTCGGTGTCACCGTGCTGGGGTTGACCACGTGGTCCGCGTACGACATAGAACGATCCCTGCGACGTGAGGCACAGGCAGCGCTCGCAACCTCAGGATCAGCCGGCCAGGTGTACGTCGAGGGGCGTGACGCACGTGTGTCGGGCGCAGCCGCGGACAGGGACGGTCTCGCGCGCGCGGCCGCGGTAGTGGCTGGTGTGCCCGGGATTCGAGTCGTGGAGACTGACGGCCGTGCAGCAGCGCCGTGGGCTACGACACCGCAGCCCTCGGCCACAGGGACCCAGACCGGCCAGGACCCACAGGTCGTGCCATCGCCGGGGAAGCCGACAGTCGGAACCACCGAGCCGTTGAAGCGCCGTACCCTGCTGCGCTTCGCATCGGATGAGGCGTTGCTCAACGCTTCGGCGAGGGCCAGGCTCGACGGGGTCGCGGCGTACCTTCTCGAGCATCCGACAGTTCGGGTACGCGTCCAGGGTTTCACCGACGACACCGGGACCGACGAGGGCAACCTTGACCTCGCTCGCCGTCGGGCGCTTGCCGCAGCGCGGTACCTCAGCGCGTCGGGGGTTCCAGCGACCAGGTGCGTGATCGAGTCCTACGGTGCGAGCCGGCCCCTGGCGGACAATCGAACGTCGCAGGGTCGAGCCGAGAACCGGCGCGTCGAGCTGGTCTTCGAGAGGGTGGCCTGATGCTCGACGGAATGCCGTTTCTCTTGGCACAGATCGCTGCTCCGATGGCTGCCTCGACGGCGTTCGGCGCACTGGTCGGCTGGCTGATCGGCTCAGGGTGGGACCGTCGACAACACGCCCGTAGAAGCGTCCGTGCCGACCATCTCGCCACCGCGGAGGAGCTCGCTGCCGCGCTGCAGTCGGTGCAGACCCTGCAGACGGAGGTGTCCCGAGTCCGTGACCAGAAGGACACCGAACTCGGGCGACTTGAGACCCACGCCATCCAGGCGATGGAGACGACGATGACCCTGAGCGAGTCGCGCATCAAGGAACTCGAGCAGGAACTGGCCGACGCTCGCAGCGCGCTTCGCCGCACCGAGGACGATCTGACGACGCAGCGTGGACAGACGGAACGTCTGCGCAGGGCCTTGGCGGAGCGGGATCTGCGCATCAGCAAGATGGCCGGAGACCGTTGACCCGTAGCCAGCCTCGGACGACCCGAAGGGTCGCCAGACCCGGGCGGAGCCACCTCAGCTGCTCCGAGAAGGACATCGGCCGCTGACCTGCGACGCGAGCCTGGTGCACGCGAGACGTTGGACGGGTTCCAGCGATGGGCCCGCGCCGGGTGCGCCGTCAGGTAGTAGCTCTCGGCGCCGGGGTGTGGGCGCAGATGTACCTGCTGAGCAGCGTGAAGAGGATCTCCTGCTCGGCATCGGTGAGTACGTTGCGTGCTTCCGCCAACACCGACCTGACGTGCGGTGCGGCGTGACGGACGGCCGCGCGGCCGCTCTCGGTCGGGGTGACGTTAACGCGTCGGCTGTCGGTGGAGTCTCGTTCTCGGACGACGTAGCCGTCGCGTTCGAGTCGACAGATGATGGCACTGACAGTGGTTTCGCGGAGAGCGCAGCTTGCGGCCAGTTGCCTGACGGTGCTGGTCAGGCGCATGGAGAAGCTGGGGGACGAGGCTGTCCGTCGGTCGGCTGCAGCGGCCCGGCCGCGGCGGTCCTGGGCGCAGCCGCCAGCCTGGACGGCCGGCGAACCGGCTGGCGAGGTGGCGAGGCTCGGGCCGGTCGACCTCGAGGAGGTCGCAGAGCAGTGCCGGAGACTGCGACAGGACCTCGGGCTGCCAGCCCGGCTGTGGACGGCCGACCACCTCGGCCAGGTCCTCCTGGCCGCGGTCCGCGACCACGACCGGCCCGCCGACGCAGCGGTCCCCGCGCTGCTCGCGATCGCCGCCGACCCAGCTACCCGCAGCCCAGCCCGACTGTCCTGCCCCGGCCCCTGGTGGGACACCCCCGTCAACACCCAAGCCGCCAACGCTGACCAGCCGGGCGGTGACGAAGGTGAGACGAGTGAGCTGGAGAGCCTTGAACAGCGGCTCGCGGAGACCGACGGCGCACGGGTGGCCCTGCAACGGCGGGCCCGTGACCTGCTGCTGGGTGAGGGACGTCCGGTCACCCGGCTGACCGTCGCCCGCCGCGCGGTGCAGCTGCTCGACGAGCCAAGCCGATGAACCGGTCGGCCCGACCAGTCGGTCGATCCGTGAAGGCCGTCAGCGGCAGATGACGCAACTGTCTGTACTCCTTGCGCACCTGCACGGACTAGTTCCTCGAGAGGCTTCACGGGCCGACCCAGTCGCCGACCGCCGCCACGCACTGCTCGATCAGTTCGGCGTCGACGGGCGCTCGTTCGATGGTGGCGCGGTAGTAGATGGGTCCGATGGCCATCGCTGCGGCGGTGCCGGGGGCGGTCCGCGGCGAGAGCTCACTGCATCGCTCGGCCTCGTCGAGGGCCGCGGCGAGGCGGCCGGTGATGACCTGGGCGAAGCCGGCTCGTCGGGCGTCCATGGCAGGGTCCCAGAGGGCGGTGTTGGCGAGCGTGGTGGTGACGGCGAGCACGTCGTCGTGCTCGAGCTGGCGGGCGATCGCCGTCAGCTCGCGGGTCAGCCAGTCGCGGTAGGGGGATGTCGGCTCGGCGAAGAACGGCATCGGCACGGTGGCCATCGCCTCGGCGAGGAGCTGGTCGGTGCGTGGCCAGTGCCGGTACACCGTCGCCCGGCCGATGCCGGCGTGCTCGGCGATCCGGTTGTGGGTTACCGCGGCCGGCCCCAGAGCGAGCAGCAGCTCGCGCGCCGCGTCGAGGATCGCCGCGCGGCTGCGCAGGAAGCGCGGGTCCGTCTCGCTACTCATGCAACTCATTCTATGAGATGCCTTGACTCATAGATGACCAGAGTCCATTCTCTGTCTGTGAGACAGAATGTATCGGACAGGACCGTGGCCGTCCTTGAGGCCACCGGCGCGACGGGTCGGCACGTGGTGGCCGGGGCGCTGCGGTCGGGCCACCGGGTCGTTGCAGTCGTCCGCCGCGCGGGCTCGTTCGCAGCCACGGCCGGGTTGCGGGAGGTGGTGTGGGCCGACATCGCCGACGAGCCGACACTGACGGTTGCTCTGAACGGTGCGGGCGTGGTGATCAGCACCCTGGGTGGCGCAGGGAAGGGACCGACCACGGTGTGCACCGACGCGGTCCGCACCGCGATCCGGGCGATGGCCACCGCGCGGGTGACACGGCTGATCGCCGTCAGTGCCCACGGGGTGCTGGAGACCCATGATCGGTCGCTCTACTCGATGGCGGCCCGGTCCGGGGTGGGCGAGAGGATGAAGGACAAGGAGACGATGGAGCCCCTCATCGTCGGCTCGTCGCTGGACTGGACGATCGTGCGCCCGCCACGACTGAGGAACACCCCGGCCACCGGCACGTACCGGGTCGGCGAGGACCTCCCGATCAAGTTGTGGCACTTCATCGGCCGCGAGGACCTCGCCACCTTCCTGGTCCGTGAAGCCGATGAAGACCGGTACACCCACCGCTACCCGCGGATCCGTCGATGACCGGGGCCGAAGACCCGCCGATCGAGGTCGCTGTCGTCACCGGCGCGACCGGCGGCATGGGCCGCGTCATCGCCGCCACCCTCGCCGGCCGGGGGATGCACGTCGTCACCGTCGCCCGCGACCCGTCACGCGCCGATGAGCTCCGTGCCCGGATCGCCCTCGGTCCTGGCTCTCTCGAGGTGATCCGCGCAGACCTCGCCACCCGCGCCGGGGTGACCGCGGCAGCGGCCGCGATCGCCGGCAGGCATGAGGCGGTCAAGATCCTGGTGAACAACGCCGGCGCGCACTACCCAGAACACCGCACATCGTCGGACGGGCTCGAGATGCACGTCGCGGTCGACTACCTCGCTGCGTACGGCCTGACCGTGCTGCTCGACCGACAGCTCCGCCGTGGCCGAGCCCGGGTGGTCAACGTCGCCTCGGATACGATCCGCGACACCCGACGGGTCAAGCTGTTCGGTGCACCCCGTCCGGCCACGATCGACCCGGCCGACCTTGCCGACCTGACCCGGGTGAACGCGGTGGACGGGTTCGTGCCCTTCGAGGCCTACGCGCGAGCGAAGCTCCTCACCGTCACGGCCGGGTACGACCTCGCCCGCACCTTCACCGCCCATGGCGTGACGGTCAACGCCGTCCACCCCGGGATCGTCGCGACCGACATCGTCGACGACCTGGTACCCGCGGCGATGCGGCCCATCTCGGGCCTGATCCGACGGTTCATGCTCACACCCGAGCAGGGCGCCGCCGCAGCGCTGCGCCTCGCGATCGACCCGGCGCTCGAAGGCGTGACCGGCCGCTACTACGTCCGCGACATCGAGACCGCCACGCCCTCGGTGTCCTACGACCACAACGTCCAGCAGCGGCTGCGCAGCGCTGCTGACCGCTTCCTAGGGATCGCAGACCCCGTCGACGGGCCGGGATCGGGGTGAACAGTGCGCGGCGAGATGTCCGCTGGAAGGTCAGCATGCAGCGGTATGTGCGGCTGTCACGCCGGCGCTGGACGGCGGTGTCGGGCCAGTATCCCGACGATGGCACCCAGTACCGGCCAGGGAAGCCAGACCAGCAGGTGGACCAGCAGGATGACCGGATGCACGGCGTCGAAGGCCGCGGCCCTGGATGACGTGGCGTCGAGGAACTCGCCGTCCAGGACGGAGAGGTGGGTGACCTGGAACCAGTGGGCTCCCTCGAACCCGAGGACGGCGGCCGTCGCCACCCACGTTGCGATGCCGGCGAGAACGCCGGACTCCAGGCCCGAGCGCAGTGACCGGTGCCACCAGGCGGCGGTGAACGCGATGGCGAACAGCAGGACCGGCGGAACCAGCACAGTCACTGCCCCCACCCCGCTCTCGCCGACCGTGGCGCGGGAGAAGGCCAGCAGGCTCGCCGCGAAGGACAACGCGGTGAGAACCGCGACCAGGCCGGGTCCGAGTCGCCGGGGACTCGCACCGATGAGGGCGATCGAGGCACCGACGGCGAAGCTGAGCCGCTCGCGTGCACCGGTGACGCTGGCGAGCTCTGCGCACGTCGCTGCCCCCCATCCCGCATCGGCGCCGTCGGGCGGGCGGTCGTCGGTGAGCGCGGCGACCGCGGACAGGAGCGTCTCGGCAAGGTCAGGATGCCGGCGCACGTCACGGTGCCGGGCGGAGCGCATCCGTGCTGCCGCCACCGCCAGAACTGCCAGCGCGAGACAGACCGTGACCACCGGCCCACCGACCACCACCTGGAGCACGACAACCAGCGCCAGGCCGCCGGCGACCAACCCCGAAAACGCCGGTCACGTCCCGCCGAGTGGTGGAGTTCGGGCTCGACACCGTGCGGGTCAGTGCGTGTTCATGATGCCGCGAGGAGTTC
>NZ_MWLL01000130.1 GCF_002198675.1 Kineosporia sp. R_H_3
GACCGACGACCCCGGGTCCGCCGCCGTCCACGGCCACAACCCCGCCGCTGCCGTCGGTCGTCGCCCGGGCCCGCAGCTCGACACCGTCGGACCCGGCCCGGGAGCAGGCCGCGAGGGCGGACCCCGTGAGGACGACGGCGAGCACGGCCGCAGCGACCCGACGCCGTGGCCGGTGGCCGGACGGGACCCGGGTGGACGAGTCGGTCATACCGCCAACCTGTCACGGACCTCACCAACGGACAATGACGAGGATCACGCCGGCGGGCCTCAGAGGATCGTCAGCTGCTCCGCCGCACCGTCCCGCGGCGCTGCGGCACCGTCCGCGGCGCCGTCCGCGGCCTCGTCCGCGGCGCCCGGCATGCTGCCCGCCGGGTACTCCCCCTCGTCGTCCCCGGGGATGCCGCGCAGGTTGCCCGGCGGGGTGAGCCCGTGCCGGCGCAGGAGCGGCCGGACCCTGGCCCCGAGCCAGAGCCGGTACTCCTTCGAGGCGTAGGCACCGCGGCCGTAGAGCTCGCGGTAGCGCGGCACGAGGGCCGGGCGCTCCCGGGCCAGCCAGGCGAGGAACCACTCCCGGGCACCCGGCCGCAGGTGCAGCGGGACGACCGTCACCCCGGTCGCGCCGGCCTCGGCGAGCCGGGCGAGCGCGGTGTCGAGGTGCTCGACGGAGTCCGTGAGCCAGGGCAGCACCGGCGCGAGGAACACCCCGCACGGCAGTCCGGCGTCGCGGGCCGCCCGCACGACGTCGAGCCGGGCCCGCGGCGACGGCGTCCCCGGCTCGAGGCTCTCGTGGAGCGCCTCGTCGTGGATGGCGAGCGAGACGCCGAGACCGACGGGCACCGAGCGGGCCGCCTCCGCGAGCACCGGCAGGTCCCGCCGCAGCAGGGTGCCCTTCGTGAGGACGGACAGCGGCGTGCCGGACTCGGCGAGCGCGCGCACCACCCCCGGCATGAGCCGGTAGCGCCCCTCGGCCCGCTGGTACGGATCCGTGTTCGTCCCCAGCGCGACGTGCTCGCGGGCCCAGGACGGGCGGCTCAGCTCGCGCCGCAGCACCTCGACGAGGTTGGTCTTCACGACGACCTCGGTGTCGAACCCGCTCCCGGTGTCCAGGTCGAGCCAGGCGTGGGTGCCGCGGGCGAAGCAGTAGACGCAGGCGTGCGTGCAGCCGCGGTACGGGTTGACCGTCCACCGGAACGGCATCTGCGACCCGCCCGGCACGGCGTTGAGCGCACTCCGGGCGGCGACCTCGTGGAAGCGCACCCCGGGGAAGCCGTCCGCCGTGACGGTCCGCAGCAGACCCTTGATGGTCCGCAGGCCGGGCAGGGCGCCGGCGTCCTCGGTACCGACCGCCTGCCCCGCCCATCGCATGCCCCATCCGAACATGTGTTCGAAGTCGGGGTCAAGGCGACCCTCTACCCGGCGACGACCGTGGGCAGCAGGTCCTCGGCCGGCGGCACCCAGGTCGCGGGGTCCGCCGGGACCTGCTCACCGGAGCGGATGTCCTTGACCTGGTGGGTCCCGTCGTCCTGCGGGAACCAGACGAAGGGGATGCCGCGCCGGTCGGCGTAGCGGATCTGCTTGCCGAACTTCGCCGCGCTCGGGGACACCTCGACGGCCGTCCCGCGCGCCCGCAGCTGCGCGGCGACCGCCTGGCACGCCGGCCGCGACTCCTCGTCGGCGAGCGCGACGACGACGACGGTCGGCACCGACCGGGAGACCGTGATCGCGCCGCGGGCGAAGAGCGGGGCGAGGGTGCGTGTGACGCCGAGCGAGATGCCGACCCCGGGGTAGGTCTTCGCGCCGTCCGAGGCGAGCGAGTCGTACCGCCCGCCGGAGCAGATCGAGCCGAGCGACTCGAACCCCGCCATGCGGGTCTCGAAGACCGTACCGGTGTAGTAGTCGAGCCCGCGCGCGATCCGCAGGTCGGCGACCGCGGTGAACCGGTCCGTCGCGAGCGGCGCCACGGCCTCGACGACCCGCACGAGCTCCTCGAGGCCCTCGTCGAGCAGCGGGTGCTTGACGTCGAGCGCCCGGACCTCGTCCGCGAACGACGCGTCGGTGCCGCTGATCGCGGCGAGCCGCAGGCACAGGTCCGCCTGGTCGCCGTCCAGGCCCGCCTCGGCGACGAGCAGGTCCCGGACGGCGTCCGCGGGCAGCTTGTCGATCTTGTCGATGGCGCGCATCACCGCGCCCGCGTCCGCCGCGCCGACACCGAGGTAGAAACCCTCGATGAGCTTGCGGTTGTTGATCTGCATGCGCAGCGGCGGCAGCGGCAGCCGGCCCATCGCCTCGGCCATGACCTGGGCGACCTCGACGTCGGCGTGGAACGGCAGCTCGCCGTCCCCGACGACGTCGATGTCGGCCTGGGTGAACTCGCGGTAGCGGCCCTCCTGCGGCCGCTCCCCCCGCCAGACGGACTGGATCTGGTAACGCTTGAACGGGAAGTGGAGCCTGCCGCTGTTCTCCAGGACGTACCGCGCGAACGGCACGGTGAGGTCGAAGTGCAGGCCGAGCGTGCGGTCCGGGTCCTGCTCCTCGTCGGGGTCGGCGTGCAGCCGCCGCAGGACGTAGACCTCCTTGTCGATCTCGCCCTTGCGCAGCAGCTGGCCCATCGGCTCGACGGCGCGGGTCTGCAGCGAGGCGAAGCCCCAGGACTCGAAGGTCGCGCGGAGGGTGTCGAGGACGCGCTGCTCGGCGATGCGCTCGGCCGGGCTGAACTCCGGGAAGCCGGACAGCGGGGTGGGTCGTGCCATGGGATCTCGCTCCTGGTCGTCTGCGGTCGTCTACGGGCGGGGCGTCAGGTGCGCGGACGGCGACGGACGGCGGGCGCGCGGACGCCGTCCGTCACCGATGCTCGGCGGCGACCTGGAGCAGGTACGGGTTCGTCCGGCGCTCGCGGCCGACCGTCGTCGCCGGGCCGTGCCCCGGGAGCACGTAGACGTCGTCCGGGAGCGTGAGGACCTTGTCCCGCAGGGACGCGAGCATCGCGGCCATGCTCCCGCCGGGCAGGTCGGTGCGACCGATGCTGCCCGCGAACAGGACGTCCCCGGACACCACCGTCGAGGTCGCGCCGACGGCCGGCGCGAGGTCGTCGGGCACACCGGGCAGGGCGAACATCACCGAGCCCTCGGTGTGGCCCGGAGCGTGCGAGACGGTGACGGTCAGCCCGGCGAGCTCGAGGACCTCGCCGTCGGTGACGGTGCGGACGTCGCTCGGCTCGGCCCACGTCGCGCTCGCGCCGAACTGGGCCTCGAGCATCGCGAGCAGCTGCGGGTCGAGCGTCGCGAACGGGTCCGCGAGGCGGTAGCGGTCGTCGGCGTGGACGAGCGCCGGGACGCCGCCGCCCGCGCACACGGGCGTCACCGAGTAGACGTGGTCGGCGTGGCCGTGGGTGAGGAGCACCGCCGCGGGGCGCAGCCGGTGCTCGGCGAGAACGGCGGCCAGGGTGTCGAGGACGCCGATCCCCGGGTCGACGACGAGGCACTCCTCACCGGCCGCGGGCGCGACGACGTAGCAGTTCGTCGCGAAGGCGGCGGCCGGGAAGGAGGTCACGAGCACCCCGGAAGCCTACCGAGCCCGCCCCGAGGGCCTGATCGGGTTCGGCGCGCGACTGTGCAGGTCACGCGGGGGTCACGGTCTCGGGCCCCGGGCCCGCCACGTCTCCTGCAACGGCCGATCCGCGACACGCTGGCACCTACACTGGCCCGGTCACCGAGCGGCCGGTCAGTCCCCGGCCGCCGACGAGGAGGAGCACGAGTGTCGCCGACCAGCCGCGAGAAGGCGTACGCCCGCAAGCGGTACGAGAAGTGGGAGCAGAAGCAGGCCGTGAAGCAGGCAGCCCGCCGGGCCCGCCGGCGCAACACGATCGCCGCCGTGTCCGCCATCGCCGCCGTCGGCCTCGTCGTCGGCGGGGTCATGTACTTCACCCGCGACTCGGGCTCCACCGCCGACCCGGCCGCGTCGGCCACGCCGTCCGCGTCCGCGAGCGCGACGCCGTCCGCGTCGGCGGACGCGAACAACCCGTGCCCGGAGCCCACCGCGAAGGCCGGTGAGGCGCAGTCGTTCGACGCGGCGCCGTCCGAGGCCGACGCCCGGGGCAAGAAGTTCACCGTCACGGTGGAGACGACCTGCGGACCGCTCCTCATGGAGCTCGACGGCAGCAAGGCCCCGAAGGCGGTCGCGTCCTTCGTCTTCCTCGCGAAGAAGGGCTACTTCGACAACACCCCGTGCCACCGGCTCACGACGGAGGGCATCTTCGTCCTCCAGTGCGGCGACCCGACCGGCACCGGCACCGGCGGCCCCGGCTACTCGTACGGCCCGGTCGAGAACGCCCCCAAGGACGATGTCTACCCCGCGGGCACCATCGCGATGGCGCGCCAGGGCGGCAACGGCGACAGCATGGGCAGCCAGTTCTTCCTCGTGTACAAGGACTCGACCATCCCGAGCGACAACGCGGGCGGGTACACGATCATGGGCACGGTGACCGGCGGCCAGGACGTCGTCGAGAAGGTCGCCGCGGGCGGCGTCACGGGCGGCGGCACCGACGGTGCCCCGGCACGGGCGGTGTCCATCACCTCGACGGCGGTCGCGCAGGGATAGGCGGCCCGGCACTGCGGTACCCGCCATCCGGGCGGGCACCGAGCAGGATGCGAACAGGAAGCGTGATCGTGAGCGCAGAGCAGTGGGGTCGGGTCGACGCCGACGGCACGGTGTACGTGCGGACGGCGGACGGCGAGCGGCCCGTCGGGTCCTACCCGGGCGCCTCGCCCGAGGAGGCCCTGGCCTACTTCGCCCGTAAGTTCGACGACCTGGCGGCGCAGATCTCGCTGCTGGAGCAGCGGATCGCCGCGGGGCACGTGAGCGGCCCCGAGGCCGAGTCCGGCGTGTCCCGGCTGCGGGACGCCGTCGCGCAGTCGAACGCCGTGGGTGACCTCGCCGCGCTCGTCGCGCGCCTGGACGCGCTCGCACCGCTGGCCGAGGCGAAGAAGGCCGAGGCCGACAAGGCGAAGGCCGAGGCGAAGGCCAAGGCCGCCGCCGAGCGCGCGACGCTCGTCGAGGAGGCCGAGACGCTCAGCGCGGTCGACGCCGAGCGGATGCCCTGGAAGACGACGGGCGACCGGCTGCGGGTGCTGTTCGACGAGTGGAAGCGGCTCCAGAAGGAGGCCCGCCTCGACAAGCACACCGAGGACGAGCTCTGGAAGCGGTTCTCGCACGCGCGCACGACGTTCGACCGCAAGCGGCGCCAGCACTTCGGGGCGCTCGACGAGCAGCGCGCCCAGGTCAAGGCCGCGAAGGAGGCGCTCGTCGCCGAGGCCGAGGCACTGTCGACGTCGACGGACTGGGGCCCCACGGCGGGTGCCTACCGCACCCTCATGGACCGCTGGAAGGCGGCCGGCCGGGCGTCGAAGAAGGACGACGACGACCTGTGGGTGCGCTTCCGCGCCGCCCAGGACGCGTTCTTCGCGGCCCGGACCGCCGCCTCGTCCGTGGTCGACGCGGAGTTCTCGGCGAACCTCGAGGTCAAGGAGGCGCTGCTCGTCGAGGCCGAGGCGCTGCTCCCGGTGACCGACCTGCAGGCGGCCAAGAACGCGCTGCGCGGGATCCAGGAGCGCTGGGAGGCCGCCGGCAAGGTGCCGCGGGCCGACATCGGCCGGGTCGAGGGCCGGATGCGGGCCGTCGAGCAGGCGGTCCGGGACGCCGAGCAGGACCGCTGGCGGCGGACCAACCCCGAGGCGCGGGCCCGGGCCGAGGACGCCGTCACCCAGCTCGAGACGACGATCGCCGGGCTGCGCACGAAGCTGGAGAAGGCGCAGGCCGCCGGCGACGCCCGCAAGGTCACCGAGCACGAGCAGGCCATCGCGGCGCGCGAGGAGTGGCTCGAGCAGGCCCGCAAGGCGCTCGAGGAGTACAGCGGCTGACCGGTCCGCCCCTCGGGGCGGGCGCCGGACGGGGTCGGGACCGGGCGGGTGTCCGGGCCCGGCCCGTCCACAGCCAGCGCGTGCTCCGGGTTGTCCACAGGGGCAGCGCCGGGGGCGGCGCAGCGGGGCCGTCGCGCGGCAGGGTGGGCGGCATGCACACCAGGTTCATGCGGCCCTCGACCGCCGACGACGCCCGCGACCTCGCCCGCCTCACGTCCGACGGGCTGCTGCGCCGCGTCGTCGGTGACGTGCACGTCTCGCTGCTCGAGCCCGACGACCGGGAGGTCCGGGCCGCCGCGGCGGCGGTGCTGCTGCCGCCACGGCTGCTCGCCGCCGGGGCCGCGGTCTACGGGCCGGACGCCGTCTGGCTGCACGCGGGCGGCGACCCGCCGGAGCGTCTGCACGTCGCGCTCCCGGTGCGCCGCGGCCGGGCGGGCACCGACCTCGTCGTCGTCCACGAGGCCCGGCTGCCCGCCGGGGACGTCGAGACCGTCGCAGGCGTCACGGTGACCGTGCCGGCCCGGGCCGCCGCGGACGTCGCACGCGGCCTGCCGCCGGCGCAGGCGCTGCCGCTGCTCGGCCGGCTCGCCGCCGCGGTCGACCTCGACCCGCGGGACGTCCTCGTGCACCTCGAGCGGCTCAGCGGCTGCCGGGGCGTCGAAGCGGCCCGGTCGACCGTCCTCGGCTGGGCGACGGGCCTCGAGTCGGCCCGCCGGGCTCCCGGCGACCGGCGGGCCGGGGCGCTCGTCGCCGCCCCGCCGTAGGGTGGCGGCCATGCGGGCCCGGCAGGAGCAGGTCCCCGGTGCGTCGCGTCCGCCGCGCCGGCCGGTGGCGCTCGGGCTGCTGCCCCACCTACGACGCGCCAGGGACCACATGGACCGCAACTACGCGAGCGGGCTCGACCTCACGGCGATCGCGGCGGTGGCCGGCGTCTCGCGCTTCCACCTCGTGCGGGCGTTCGAGGCGACGTACGGCGAGACGCCGATGCGCTACCTGTCGCGGCGCCGGATCGAACGCGCCCAGGACCTGCTCCGGCACGCGAACCTCACCGTGACCGAGATCTGCACGGCGGTCGGGTTCACGAGCCTCGGGTCGTTCTCGTCCCGGTTCACCGCGCTCGTCGGGATGCCCCCGACGGCCTACCGCGACCGGTGGGCCGCCCAGCACGGCGCGGCGCACGTCCCGGGGTGCTGGCTGTTCATGCGCGGCGTGCTCGACCTCCAGGGGACCGCGTCGAGCAATCACGGAGAAGCCGGCACGGGCGACGGCGCCGTAGCGTCGTCCGCATGATTACCAACATCTCCCTCGTGACCGTCTACTGCCTCGACCAGGACGAGACCCGCGACTTCTACGTCGACGTCCTGGGGTTCCTCCCGAACACCGACGTGACCATGGGCGAAGGGTTCCGGTGGGTGACCGTCAGCCACCCGAGCCAGCCGGAGATGCAGGTCACGCTCATGACGCCCGGGCCGCCGCTGAGCGAGGAGGCTGCCGCGTTCTACCGGCGCCAGCTCGAGGCGGGCGAGATGGGCGGGCTCGGCCTCAAGGTCGACGACTGCCGCAAGACCTACGAGGACCTCGTCGCCAAGGGCGTCACGTTCCTCCAGGAGCCGGCCGACCGGCCCTACGGCGTCGAGGCCGTCATGCGCGACAACACCGGCAACTGGCTCGTGCTCGTCGAGCCGAAGGAGTTCTCCCCCGCCGACTTCGCCTGACCGGGCCCGGGCACCGGGCGCAGTCAGCGCCCGGTCACTCCGGTCGCATCGACGAGCCGGTGACGCGCGTGACGTCGAAGACGCCCTCGACGCGGCGCACGGCCGACAGCACGTGGTCGAGGTGGGCCGGGTCGGCCATCTCGAAGGTGAACCGGGAGATGGCCACCCGGTCCCGGCTCGTCTGGACGTTCGCGGCGAGGATGTTCACGTGGCTGTCGGACAGCACCCGGGTGACGTCCGAGAGGAGCCGGTTGCGGTCGAGCGCCTCGACCTGGATCTGCACGAGGAAGACGCTCCCCGAGCTGGGCGCCCACTCGACGTCGACGATCCGGTCCGGCTCCGCACGCAGGCCGGAGACGTTCTGGCAGTCGCCGTGGTGGACCGAGACACCGCTGCCCCGGGTGACGAAGCCGATGATCGGGTCGCCGGGCACCGGGGTGCAGCACCGGGCGAGCTTGACCCAGACGTCGTCGACCCCGCGGACGACGACACCGGGGTCGCCGATCCTCGGCCGCCGTGCGACCCGGGTCGGGGACGTCGACTCGGCGATGTCCTCCTCGGCGGCCTCCTCGCCGCCTAGCGACTGCACGAGGCGCTGGACGACGGTCGCCGCGGAGACGTGGCCCTCGCCGACGGCTGCGTAGAGCGCGGAGACGTCGGGGTAGCGCATCTCCGTCGCGAGCGTCACGAGCGACTCGTGGGACATGAGGCGCTGGATCGGCAGGTGCTGCTTGCGCATCGCCTTGGCGATCGCGTCCTTGCCCTGCTCGACGGCCTCCTCGCGGCGCTCCTTGGAGAACCACTGCCGGATCTTGTTGCGCGCGCGGGGGCTGCGGACGAACGTCAGCCAGTCCCGGCTCGGGCCGGCGGCCTCCGCCTTGGACGTGAAGATCTCGACGACGTCGCCGTTGTCGAGCGTGCTCTCCAGCGGGACGAGCCGGCCGTTGACCCGGGCGCCCATGCACCGGTGGCCGACCTCGGTGTGCACGGCGTACGCGAAGTCGACGGGGGTCGACCCGGACGGCAGCGGCACGACGTCGCCCTTGGGCGTGAAGACGTAGACCTCCTGCGCGTTGATCTCGAACCGCAGGGAGTCGAGGAACTCCCCAGGGTCGCTCGTCTCGCGCTGCCAGTCGAGGAGCTGGCGGATCCACTTCATGTCGTTGGCGCCGGCGTCGTCGACCTTCGCCTGGGCGCCGCCGCGGGCCTCGTCCTTGTACTTCCAGTGCGCCGCGACGCCGTACTCGGCGCGACGGTGCATCTGGTGGGTGCGGATCTGGATCTCGACGGGCTTGCCCTCGGGCCCGATGACCGTCGTGTGCAGCGACTGGTACATGTTGAACTTGGGCATCGCGATGTAGTCCTTGAAGCGGCCCGGCACGGGGTTCCACCGTGCGTGCAGCGCTCCGAGGACGGCGTAGCAGTCCCGGACTGTGTCGACGAGGACGCGCACCCCGACGAGGTCGTAGATCTCCGCGAAGTCACGGCCGCGGACGATCATCTTCTGGTAGACGGAGTAGTAGTGCTTCGGCCGGCCGGTCACGGCCGCCTTGATCTTGGCGCCCTTGAGGTCGGCGTTCACCTGCTCCCGGACCGTGGCGAGGTAGTCCTCCCGGGCCGGGGCGCGCTCGGCGACGAGCCGGACGATCTCGTCGTAGACCTTCGGGTAGAGCGTCGCGAACGACAGGTCCTCGAGCTCCCACTTGATCGTGTTCATGCCGAGCCGGTGGGCCAGCGGGGCGTAGATCTCGAGGGTCTCGCGGGCCTTGCGCTCGGCGGACGCCTGCGGCACGTAGCGCCAGGTGCGGGCGTTGTGCAGCCGGTCGGCGAGCTTGATGACGAGCACCCGGATGTCGCGCGACATCGCGACGACCATCTTGCGGACGGTCTCGGCCTGCGCGGCGTCGCCGTACTTGACCTTGTCGAGCTTCGTCACGCCGTCGACGAGGGCGGCGATCTCGTCACCGAACTCCTTGCGCAGCTCCGACAGCTGGTAGTCGGTGTCCTCGACGGTGTCGTGGAGCAGGGCCGCGGCGAGGGTCGGCGGCGTCATACCGAGCTCGGCGAGGATCGCCGACACGGCGACCGGGTGCGTGATGTACGGGTCGCCGCTCTTGCGCTTCTGGCCGGCGTGCGCCCGGGCCGCGACCTCGAAGGCGCGCTCGATGACGGACAGGTCCGCCTTCGGGTGCGTCGTGCGGACGGCGCGGAGCAGCGGCTCGAGCAGCGGCGAGGTCGTCGGCCCGCGGCCGGACCCGAACCGGGCGATCCGGGACAGCACCCGGCTCGTCGCGGGCAGGCCCTCGGTGCCGGTCTGCCGGTGCCGGGCCGGGGTCGTCGGTGTCGCCGGGACGACCGCGCCGCCGTTCTGCGCGGCCTTCTGCCCGGTCTGCCCGGAGGCGTGCAGGTCCACGACCGCGGCGTCCTGCGAGGACGCGGCCGTCTGCGGGCGGCCGGCCGTGTGAACGGCCTCCGCCGGGACCCTCTCCTCCGCCACGCCGCCTCCGCGAGGTCGCCCGCTGCTGCACCGGGAGACACCCCGGTCCGTCGAGTCTACGGGTGGACGTGCCGCACCACCCCACCGCCACGGGTATCGGCAGCGCCGAGCGGCACCTCAACCCCGGCGGGCGGGCGTGGCGCCGCGGCGGACCGGCGGGTTCAGACCCTGATGAGGGCCCGGACGTCGCGCCCCGGCAGCTTGGCCCGGCCGTCGAGGAAGGTCAGCTCCATGAGGACGGCGACCCCGACGACGGTGCCGCCGATCCGCTCGACGAGCTCGCACGCCGCCGCGGCGGTCCCGCCGGTGGCGAGCACGTCGTCGACGACGAGCACCCGCTGGCCCGGCAGGACGCCGTCCACGTGGAGCTCGACCTCGGCCGTGCCGTACTCGAGCTCGTAGGACGCCGACACCGTCTCCCACGGCAGCTTGCCGACCTTGCGCACGGGGACGAACCCGGCCCCGAGCGCGATCGCGACCGGCGCCGCGAGGATGAACCCGCGGGCCTCGATGCCGACGACGACGTCGACCTCGCCGTCCGCCGCGCCGACCCGGTGCGGGCCGGCGAACGCCTCGACGACCTCACCGAACGCCGGACCGTCCCCGAGCAGCGGGGTGATGTCCTTGAACTGGATGCCGGGCGTCGGGTAGTCGGGGACGTTCCGGATGAGGTCGACGACCCTGCTGCCCAGTGCCACGGACCCGCCTCAGCGCTTGCGGTTGCCGGGGCGGCCGCCGCGCGAGGTGCCCTTGCGCGGCTGCTGGCGCTGCGCCGGCGCCGCGGGGCGACCGGTCGGCGCCGCCGCGGTGGCGACGGTGGCCTCCTGCACGTCCTCGCCGGCCCCGACGGTGACGAGCGCCCCCTCCGGCCGGTCGCCCTGCTCGGCACGGCGCCGGGCCACCCGGGCGGCCTGCTGCTGGATCTCCGGCTCGCGGCTGCGCAGCGTCACGAGGAGCGGCGTCGCGATGAAGATCGAGGAGTAGGTGCCCGCCGCGATGCCGACGAAGAGCGCGAGCGAGATGTCCTTGAGCGTCCCCGCACCGAGCACGAACGCGCCGATGAAGAGGATGGACGCGACGGGCAGCAGCGCGACGACCGAGGTGTTGATGGAGCGCACCAGCGTCTGGTTGACCGCGAGGTTCGCCGCCTCGGCGTAGGTGCGCTTCGTCGACGCGAGCACGTGCTCGGTGTTCTCGCGCACCTTGTCGAAGACGACGACGGTGTCGTAGAGCGAGTACCCGAGGATCGTCAGGAAGCCGATGACCGTCGCCGGGGTCACCTCGAAGCCGACGAGCGCGTAGACCCCGACGGTGAGGAGCAGGTCGTGGAGCAGCGCGACGATGCCGGCCGCGGCCATCTTCCACGTGCGGAAGTACAGCGCGATGACGAGCGAGACGAGCACGAGGAAGACCGCGAGACCGGTGAGGGCCTTGTTCGTGACGTCCTCGCCCCACGACGGGCCGACGAACGACGAGCTGACCTGGGTCTCCGGCACCGAGTAGGCCTTGGCGAGGGCCGCCTGGACCTCCTCGGTCTCCGCGTCGCTCAGCTGGTCGGTCTGGATCCGCACCGAGTTGTCGCCGACGCTCGAGATCCGCGGTTCGTTGTTCGGGACGATCGCCCGGACGGCGTCCCGGGCGAGGCCCTGGTCGGTCGTGGCGACCTTGGAGACGGTGAACTCCGACCCGCCGCGGAACTCGATACCGGGGTTGAGCCGGTTGATCCCGAGCGCCCCGAGCGAGACGAGCACGGCGACGGCGGCGATGACGTACCAGGTGCGACGACGCTCGATGAAGTCGATCGAGCGCTTGCCCGTGTACAGGTCGTTGCCGAACTGGGCGAAGCTGGGCATCAGGCGTCCTTCCCGGACGTCGCGGCGCCGGTCCCGGCGTCCGACCCGTCGGGTTCGTCGTCGCCGGGCCGGGCGGCCCGCTCGGCGGCGGCACGCCGCTCGGCGATGGTCATCCGGCCGCCGGAGGCGGCCGGGACGGCGGCGGGGGCGCCGGCTGTCGCGAAGACGTCCTCGGGCTCGCCCGAGCCCGTGGCGGCCGGGGCCGCCGGCGTCCGGACCCGGCCGCGGCCGGTGTAGGTGACGGCCCGGCCCAGGTGCACCGGGTCGAAGCCGGAGAGCTTGTGGCCGCCGCCGAAGAACTTCGTCCGGGCGAGCAGCGCCACCGTCGGGTGCGTGAAGAAGAAGACGACGGCGAGGTCGACGAGCGTCGTCAGACCCAGTGTGAAGGCGAAGCCGCGGACGGCGCCGACGGCGAGGACGTACAGGACGACGGCCGCGAGGAAGCTCACGGCGTCCGACGCGATGATCGTGCGCCGGGCCCGGGCCCAGGCCATCTCGACGGCGGCCCGCAGCGGCCGGCCGTCCCGGACCTCGTCCCGGATCCGTTCGAAGTAGACGATGAACGAGTCCGCCGTGATGCCGATCGCGACGATGAGACCGGCGACGCCGGGCAGGCTGAGCCGGTACCCCTGCCGCCACCCGAGGAGGACGACGAGACCGTACGTCACCCCCGCCGCGATGACGAGGCTCGCGACCGTGACGAGCCCGAGGGCGCGGTACTGGAAGAGCGAGTACACGACGACGAGCACGAGCCCGATGAGGCCGGCGAGGAGGCCGCCGCGCAGCGAGTCGGAGCCGAGCGTCGCCGAGATGGCGTCCTTCGTCGTCACCTCGAACGACAGCGGCAGCGCGCCGTACTTGAGCTGGTCGGCGAGGGTCTGCGCCGTCTCGAGCGTGAAGTTGCCGGTGATCCGCGCGTTGCCGGTGGTGATCGGCTCGTTCGTGCTCGGCGCCGAGACGACGAGGCCGTCCAGGACGATGCCGAACCGGTTGCGGTCGCCCTGCAGGGCCGCGAGCCGGGTCGTCACGGCGGAGAACTTCTTGCCGCCCTCGCTCGTGAAGTTGAGGTCGACCTCGTACGCGGTGCCGGTCTGCCCCTGGCTGTTCACCTCGAGGCCGAAGGTCGCCGTCTTGACGTCGGTGCCGATGACCTCGGCCGGGCCGAGGATGTACTTCGCCGTGCCGTCCCGCTCGCATGCGACGAGCGGCTTCGCCGCGTCGTCCGCGCCGCCGTTGCCCTGGAGGTTCGCCGGGTCGGAGCAGTCGAGCGCCTCGAACTGGGCCGCGAGCTTCTCGTCGATCCAGTTCGTGTCGCTCGCGTCGGTCGGCGTGGCGGACGGCGTGGCCGTCGCCCCGCCGGACGGGGTCGCGGTCGTCTCGTCCCCGGCGGTCGTGCTCGGCGTCGGGCTCGTCGTCGCGCCCAGGAAGGCCTTCGGGACGGCGCGGCCGCTGCCGGACGTCGTCGCGGACGCGCTCGGCGTCGCGCTCTCGCCGGCCGACGCGGAGGCCGACGGCGTGGCGGTCCCGGTCGCGGTGGGCGTCGCGCCACCGGTCGCGGTGCCGTCGGTGGCCGTCGGCGTCGGCTGCGGGGAGCCCGCCGCGGCGGCGAGGACGGCCCGGAAGCGCAGCTGGGCGGCCTGGGTGACGAGGGCCTCGGTCTTCTTGTCCGGCTTGCCGGGCAGGGACACGATGATCTGGGTGTCGGCCCCGGACCCGCTCGTCGTCACCTCGGCCTCGGACACACCGCTGCCGTTGACCCGCTGGCGGATGATGTCGACCGCCTGGTCGACGACCGTCTGGCTGATCGTGCCGCTGACGCCGTCGGCGAGCCGCGGCTTGAGGACGATCTGGGTGCCGCCCTCGAGGTCGAGGGCCAGCTTCGGCGTCCACGTCGCGGACGACCAGATGACGCCCGCGGCGATGATGCCGTAGAGGACGACCAGGAGGCCCACGAGGACGCCGAGCGTCCGCCCTGGGCGGGTGATGGTGGATCGTGCCACGGGTTCGGTCTCTTCCGTTCGTCAGACGCCGGCCGCGTGCGGCGGTCGGCGTGGGCCGGTCACTCCCGGCCGGGAGGGGGCTCTTCGTCGCCGGACCGCGCCGCGTCCCCACCCTCGGAGGGGTTCTCGGCAGCATCGGTGCCCGGCTGGACCGTCGTGCCGGCGCCGGGCGAGATGATCCGGGCGACGGCCCGCTTGTCCCAGCGGGACTGCTGGCCCGCTGAGGTCTCGAGCACCATGACGTCGCCCTCGACGGCGACGACCGTGGCGTACAGGCCGGACGTCGTCATGATCTCGGCGCCGGGGCCGAGGCGGCTCTGCGTCGTCACCGCCTCGCGCTGGGCGCGGCGGGTCCGCATGAACATGAGCACGAGAAGTCCGAAGGCCGCGAGGAGCAGCACGGTTCCGAGCGGAGAGCTGCTGCTGCCCACGGTGTTCAGGACCTCCTCGTCGGACGGGAGGGTCCGACGGCGGGCTCTCCCTGGAACGGCATGCGCGCCCCTGGTCGGGCACGGCCGTGCGTGAGTCTAGGCGAGCCGTGACACGCAGAACAAAGAAACCCCCCGGACGCGAGTCGATCATCGCGGCGGGGTGCTCCCGCGGCCCGTCGCAGCTCCGGCCGGCCGCTGCGTCAGACGTCGTCCGCGCCGTCGAAGAGGTCCGGCTGGGTGCCCCGCGGCACCGCGAGCCCGAGGTGCCGCCAGGTCGCCGGCGTCGCGACCCGGCCGCGCGGCGTCCGGCCGATGAGGCCCTCCCGCACGAGGAACGGCTCCGCGACCGTCTCGACGGTCTCCGGCTCCTCCCCCACGGCGACGGCGAGCGTCGACAGCCCGACCGGGCCGCCGCCGAACCGCAGGCAGAGCGCCTCGAGGACGGACCGGTCGAGCCGGTCGAGCCCCTTGGCGTCCACCGCGTACACCTCGAGCGCGGCCCGCGCCGCTGCGGCGTCGGCGGTGCCGTCCCCGCGGACCTGCGCCCAGTCCCGCACGCGGCGGAGCAGCCGGTTCGCGATCCGGGGCGTGCCGCGGGACCGGCTCGCGATCTCCCAGCCGCCGTCCTCGGTGAGCGGGACGCCGAGCAGTCGTGCCGAGCGGCGCAGCACCTGCTCGAGCTCGGCGGTCTCGTAGAAGTCGAGGTGGCCGGTGAAGCCGAACCGGTCGCGCAGCGGCCCGGGGAGCATCCCGGCGCGGGTCGTCGCACCGACGATCGTGAACGGCGGCAGGTCGAGCGGGATGGCCGTGGCACCGGCGCCCTTGCCGACGACGATGTCGACCCGGAAGTCCTCCATCGCGACGTAGAGCATCTCCTCGGCGGGCCGGGCCATCCGGTGGATCTCGTCGAGGAAGAGCACCTCGCCCTCCTCGAGCGAGGACAGGACGGCGGCCAGGTCGCCCGCGTGCTGGATCGCCGGGCCGCTCGTCACCCGCAGCGGGACGCCGAGCTCGTGGGCGACGATCATCGCGAGGGTCGTCTTGCCGAGCCCCGGCGGGCCCGACAGCAGGATGTGGTCCGGGGTGTGCCCGCGGCCCTTCGCCGCGTCGAGCACGAGGGACAGCTGCTCGCGGACGACGCGCTGGCCGACGAACTCGTCGAGCCCCTTGGGGCGCAGCGCCCCCTCGATCGCGCGCTCGTCGGGGTCCGCGCCCGGGTCGACGACGTCGTGGCCGCCGACCCGGGTGCCGAGGTCGGTCTGCCCGAGGTCGGTCCCGTCGAGGCCGGCGTCCATGTCGTGCTCCCTCACCCGGTCCGCCCGAGCCGGCGCAGCGCCGCCCGGAGCACCCCCGCGACGTCGCCGTCGGCGGCGGCCGCGGACGCGGCGTCCGCGCAGACCTCGTCGACGACGTCCCCGGCCTGCTTCGCGGACCAGCCGAGCCCGACGAGCGCCTCGACGACCTGCTCGCGCCACACCGGTGCGGCGTCCGCCGCGGCGGGCAGCGGCAGGGTGCCGTCCCCGGACGGCGCCCCGAGCCGGTCGGTGAGCTCGAGGACGATCCGCTGGGCCCCCTTGCGCCCGATCCCGGGCACCTTCATGAGCGAGGTGAGGTCCTGCCCGGTGACCGCGGCCCGCAGGCCGTCGGGGGTGTGCACCGCGAGCATCGCCAGCGCGAGCCGCGGACCGATCCCGGACACCGTCTGGACGGTCTCGAAGACGTCCCGCTCGTCGGCGTCGGCGAAGCCGAAGAGGGTCAGCGAGTCCTCCCGGACGACGAGGCTCGTCGAGAGCCGGGCCTCCTGGCCGACCCGCAGGCCGGCGAGCGTCGCCGGCGTCGCCTGCACGAGCATGCCGACGCCGCCGACCTCGACGACCGCGGCGTCCAGCCGCAGCGCGAGCACCGGGCCACGGACCGAGGCGATCACGGGCTACCTCCCCGACGGGCCCGCGCAGGAGCCCGCAGATACGAACAGGTGTACGAACGTCACCGTAGCCGGTCGATCCGGGACGACCGCTGCGACGCGCCGGGCTGGCGGGGCGCCGCGGCCGCGCTCGCCGCGGCGATCCGGG
>NZ_MWLL01000131.1 GCF_002198675.1 Kineosporia sp. R_H_3
AGACATCAGGTGCGAGGGATCCAACCACCGCAACCGCGGCGACACTCACCCTGACACTGAGCCCGACGCTAGCCGGGGCGCCGTGCGGGTGTCAGCCGTGCAGGTCCTCGTCGTGCTCGTTGACCTGCACCTGCACGCCGTCCGGGTCGGTGACCCGGAACGACCGGCCGAACGCCTCGTCGACGACGGCGTCGGGCGCGTAGCCGGCGGCGACGAGCCGGGCGTGGACGGCGTCGAGCGGCTCGTCCGTGACGACCGCGAGCTCGCACCAGCCGGGCCCGAACTCCCCGGCCGGACCGCGCCCGGCCGGCGGCTCCGCGCGGTGCAGGGCGAGCGAGCCGGACGCCGCGGGCAGGTCGGCCCAGACGCCCGGGCGGGCGGTGGCGCCGGGGTCCAGCCCCAGCGCCCGGTAGAAGGCGATCGCCGCGGCGACGTCGGCGCTGTACCGGATCGGCATGACCCTCACGGCTGCTCCCTCACGACTGCTCGTCGCCCCGGCGTGCGAGGTGCTCCCGCAGCGCCTCCTCGACGAACCTCGACAGCGACTGCTCGGCGTCGACCGCAGCGTGCTTGACCTGCCGGACCAGGCTGCCCGGCAGGTACACGTTGAACTGCTGCTTGTCGTCGTCCGGCACGCCGCCGAGGATAGATCAAGGCTAGGTTGCTAGCAAGCGAGCCTGAGCGGCGCGCAGCGTGAGGTAGTCGCGCTCGGCGACGTTCGTCGTCCGGCCGGCGGCCCGGGCGTACGCGGCCGCGGCCGCGCCGTGGTCCCCGGCGCTCTCGTGCAGGTGCGCGCGGACGGCGTCCAGCCGATGCCCGGCGGCCAGCGGCCCGCCGTCCAGGGTCGCGAGCAGTGCGAGGGCGGCGTCCGGGCCCGCGACCATCGAGAGCGCCACCGCCTTGTTCAGCGTGACGACGGGGTTGCCCGACAGCCGCTCGAGCGCCTCGTAGAGCGCGAGCACCTGCCGCCAGTCGGTCGCGGCGGCGGACGGCGCCCGGTCGTGGACGGCGGCGATCGCCGCCTGCAGCGCGTACTCGCCGATCGGGCGCCGGGCCATGGCCGCGTCCGCGAGCGCGCCGCCCTCGGCGACGAGCGCCGCGTCCCAGAGCGAGCGGTCCTGCTCGGGGAGCGGGACGAGCTCACCGCCGGGGCCGGTCCGGGCCGGCCGCCGGGCGTCGGTGAGGAGCATCAGGGCGAGCAGCCCGGTGACCTCGCCGTCGTCGGGTCGTGCCGCGCGCAGCAGCCGGGTCAGCCGGATCGCCTCCGCGGAGAGCTCGACGCGGTGCAGCCCCGTGCCGCTCGTGCTCGTGTAGCCCTCGTTGAACACGAGGTACAGCACGTGCAGGACGACGCGCAGCCGGTCGGCGAGCTCCTCCGCGGGCGGCATCGCGAACGGCGCAGCCTGCGCCCGCAGGGTCGCCTTGGCACGCGAGATCCGTTGCGCCATCGTGCTCTCGGGCACGAGGAAGGCCCGGGCGACCTCGGCCGTCGTGAGGCCGCCGACGGCGCGCAGGGTGAGCGCGACGGCGGACGCCGGGGTCAGGGCGGGGTGGCAGCACAGCAGGAGCAGGACGAGGGTGTCGTCGGTCGCGGTCGCCTCCGCGGGCGGCGGTTCGACGGCCACGACCTCCTCGCGCCGTCGTCGCGCCGTCTCGCTGCGCCAGTGGTCGACGAGTCGGCGGTGCGCGACCCGGAGCAGCCACGCCGCCGGGTCGTCGGGCACACCGCTGCCCCCGGGCGGCGGCGCCCATGCGCCGACGGCGGCGAGCAGGGCCTCCTGGACGGCGTCCTCGCACGCACCGAAGTCGCCCCAGCGCCGGGCGAGCGCACCGAGGACCCGCGGCGCGAGGTCGCGCAGCAGGTCCTCGGTGCGGTCGGTCACGACGGCGACGGCTCTGCCGGTCAGGAGTCCGACCCGGGCACGGCCATGATCTGCCGCACGTGGATCGGCTGCTGGATCGGCGCGCCCTTCGCGCCGGGCGCCGCCGAGGCCCGGGCGGCGATCTCGAGCGCGCGGTCGAGGGAGTCGACGTCGACGATCCGGTACCCGGCGAGGAACTCCTTGGCCTCCAGGTACGGACCGTCGGTGACGACCGGCGCCGAGACGCCGTCGGCGGTGACGACCTTCGCGAGGTCCGGGCCGGACAGGCCCTGTGCGTCGACGAGCTCACCGGCCGCGTCGAGCTCGGCGTTGAGGTCGACCTGGAACCGGATGTGCGCCTCGACGTCCTGCGGGTCCCACTCGTACATCGGGACGTCGCAGCCGGCGCCGCCCTCGAAGTTCTGCAGCAGCATGAAGCGGGGCATGGTGTCCTCCTCGTCGTCGAGGTGCCGGGGTGGCAGCCTCACGGACCCAGGACGGAACCGCCGTCCCGTTCTCGACATCGACGCCCCGAGGGGCGCCGCGCAGACGTCGGCAGACGTCAGGCGGAGAGCACCGCGCCGAGCGCCGAGGTGAAGAACCGCAGGCCGTCGGTGCCGTCGTAGCGGCCCTGCGCGTCGCGGTCGGTGCCGAAGAGCGCCTCGACGGCGTGCTCGGGGTGCGGCATGAGGCCGACGACGGTCCCGCTCGCGTTGGCGATCCCGGCGATGTCCCGGTACGAGCCGTTGGGGTTGCCGTCGAGGTAGCGGAACACGACCCGGCCCTCGCCCTCGAGCCGGTCGAGGGTCGCGTCGTCAGCGACGAAGCCGCCCTCGCCGTTCTTCAGCGGGACGACGATCTCCTCGCGGTGCGCGTACTCGCTCGTCCAGACGGTCGACGTCCGCTCGACCCGCAGCCGCTGGTCCTTGCAGACGAACTTGCGGTGGTCGTTGCGGATGAGCGCGCCCGGCAGCAGGTGCGACTCGCACAGCACCTGGAAGCCGTTGCAGATCCCGAGCACGGGCAGACCGGGGGCGGTCTGCTCCGGCGGGCCGGCGAGCCGGACGATCTCGCTCATGACCGGGGAGAACCGGGCGATCGCACCGCAGCGCAGGTAGTCCCCGTAGGAGAACCCGCCGGGCAGGACGACGGCGTCGACGTTCCTGACGTCCGCGTCGCCGTGCCACAGCGCGACGGCCTCGCCGCCCGCCACCCGGACGGCGCGCGCGGCGTCCACGTCGTCGAGCGTGCCGGGGAAGGTGACGATTCCGATCCTCACGCGGGCAGCCTATCCGGCGTCACCGTTCGTGGCGGCGACCGGGCGGGCGTACCGCCGTCCGGATGGTCCGCCCCGCACGGGGCCCGCGACGGCCCGCGAACCGTCAACCGGGACCCGGCGGATGCCGATCTGTCTGGCAGGAGATCGACTCGGGAAGGACCCCACCATGACCGCCAGCGTGCAGCACCGGCCCCGCGGCAACCGCCGCGGACGCCGCCGGGACGGCGGCCGCCGCCGCACGATGGTCGTGGCCCTCCCCCTCGCGCTCGTCGCGAGCAGCGCCCTCGTCTACCAGGCCTCGAACGCCGCGTTCACGGCGTCGACGGACAACGGCTCGAACACGTGGTCCTCCGGCACCGTCGCGATCTCCGACGACGACTCGAGCTCGGTCATGTTCCAGGCCACCGGCCTCAAGCCGGGCGACACCGGGATCAAGTGCATCAACGTCACCTACTCCGGCACGCTCGCGGGCGGCGTCCGGCTCTACGTGACGTCCACGTCCGGCACCCTCGGCCAGTACCTCGACCTCACCGTCGAGGAGGGCACCGGGGCGACCGGCGGTGCGACGCTGTCGTGCTCGGGCTTCTCCGCGACGTCGACGCTCAGCGCCGGCGGCGCCACCCTCGCCTCCTTCGCGACCGCCCACACCGACTTCGGCTCCGGGGTCTCCGCGTGGGCGCCGACGGGCAGCGCCCCCGAGGCCCGCAGCTACCGGGTCACCTACACGCTCCAGGACACGAACTCCGCGATGGGCCAGTCGGCCGCCGCGACGTTCGTCTGGGAAGCGCAGAACTCCTGACGTGCAGTCCGGCGTCTGCGAGGACCTCCGGGCCGCACCAGGTCTGCGGGACCGCGTCGAACCGGTCGCGCTGACGGCCGCCGTCGCGTGGCTGTTCGTCCTCGCCTGCCTGGCGCTGTGGTCCCTCGGGCCGCTCGCCGTCGGCTGGCGCCCCGCCGTCGTCGTCACCGGCTCGATGCTCCCGACGATCCGCCCCGGCGACGTCGTCGTCGTCGACCCCGGCGCGACCGGCCTGCACCGCGGCGAGATCGTCCTCGTCCGTGACCCCTCCCAGCCCTCCGGCCGGGTCGCGCACCGGGTCGTCGAGGTCAAGGGCAACGGCGACCTCGTGACGAAGGGCGACGCGAACCCCACCGCGGACCGCGCGCCCCGGCACCCCGCCGACGTCGTCGGCCGGGTCCGCCTCGTCGTCCCGGCCGCCGGCCGGCTCGCGATGCTCCGCCACGGGCCGACCCGCGGCGACCTCGCGTGGGCCGGTGTCGCCGTCCTCGCCTGCCTGACGCTCGGCGTCGTGCGGCCCGCCGGCCGCTGACGGTCAGCTCTCGGGGGCCGCCGGGGCCCGCAGGTCCCTGCGCCGCGGGGGCGGCACGGCGGCGGCCGGCGGAGCGGCCGCCGCGCCCGCGGGCATCGCGTAGTCGCCGGCGGCCACGACCCGGTCCCGGCCGGTGTTCTTCGCGTGGATGAGGGCGGCGTCGCTCGCGTGGACGAGCGCGGCCGGCTCGGTGCAGTGCTCGGGCACCGCCGCGACCCCGAAGCTGGACGTCACCGGCACCGGTTCGGTGACGCCGTGGAGCGCGAGCCGCACCTTCTCCGCGAGCGCCATCGCCTCGTCGGCCGTGCCGCCGGGCAGCAGGACGCCGAACTCCTCGCCCCCGTACCGGGCCGCCGTCGCACCGAACGCCCCGGCGTGCTCCATGAGGACCCGCGCGACGATCTGGAGCACCTCGTCACCGGCCTGGTGCCCGTAGCGGTCGTTGACGGACTTGAACTTGTCGACGTCGGTGAGGACGAGGGCGTAGGGCGTGCCGGACGTCGTCCAGCCCTCGTGGAGCCGGGCCAGCAGGTCGTCGAAGGTGCGCCGGTTCGCCAGCCCGGTGAGGCCGTCGGTCGAGGCCCGGCGCTCGGCCGCGACGAGGAGGTCGGCACGCGACCAGGCGAGGGACGCGGTCGCCGTCGCCTGGGCGAAGGTCTCCAGGGCCCGGTTCTCGGTGCGGTCGCCGCGGCCGCGCAGGGCGATGACGAGGACGATCCGCTCGCCCGGCGCGTCGGTGATGTCGGCGACGGCGATCCGCCGCGCGTCCGGGAGCAGCGCGCTCAGCCACGGGTCCCGCTCCGGGTCGAGCCGCAGCGCGAGCGCGAGGTTGTCGACGCTGCGGGGCAGGTCGAGCAGGGCGGACGTCCCGGCGTCCGCGACGACGAACGGCAGCCGCCGCCGGTCGGCACCGGCGGCCCGCCCGCGGCCGTCGGGGGTGACGTCCGCGACGAGCTGCACCGAGCCGCCGACGGTCCGCAGCACGACGGCGCGGGTGGCCCCGATGCTCTCGACCGCGAAGCCGGCGAGGTGACCGGCGACCTCCTCGACCCGGGTCGCGAGGTGGAGCCGCTCCGCGAAGCGGGCGAGCGCCTCGGCGTCGTACCGGCGGCGGCGCAGCTCGCGCTCGGCCGCGGCCGCCGCCGCGGCGGTCGTGATCGTCACGAGCCACAGGCTCAGCAGGTCGATGACGAGCCGCTGCTCGCCGTCCAGACCGCCGGGCAGGACGGCGGCGGGCGGGAGGAGACCGGTCTCCTGGCTGCGCAGGGCCACGAGGAACAGCACCGAGAGCCACAGCGCGACCTTGATCCCGGTGCGGAACGAGGCGAGGAGGACGACGGCGACGAGCAGGGCGAGCGGGCCGATGTCGACGCCAGCGCGGTGCCCGAGGGTCTCCCGCAGGTAGGTGACGAACAAGCCGTCGACGAGCAGGGCGACGCCGAAGGCCCGCGCGGCGACCGGCGTGCTCGTGACCCGGACGGCGAGGCTGAGCAGCGACGTCACCGCGAGGTAGGCGGCGCTCGCGACGAGCACCGCGCGCACCTGCGGCAGGTGCAGTGCGAGCAGCATGGCGTGCAGGACGACGAGGTAGAGCACCCGGAAGCCGACCATCGCCGCGACGCGGTCGGCGAGCGGCACGATCTCGACGCCGGAGGTGCCCTTCGCGGCCGGGCTCATCCGGACCGCCCGCCGGCGCGGCCCGGGGCGAACACGTCGGGGAAGACCGTGTTGATCTCGCGCCGGGTCGTGCTGGCCGCCGCGAGCTTGGGGTCGCGCCGGTCGATGAAGTCCTGGACGAGCAGGAAGAGGGCCGCGACGAGCAGCGCGGCGAGCGGGTACTGCGGCTCGCGGACGACCGCGACCGCCACCGCGGTGGCGCGCTGGGCGGCCTCGCGGACCGAGCGCAGGAACGGGGTGCCGGCGTCGAGGTCGACGTCGGGCTCCTCGACGGCCGGGGACGCCGTCGGGCCGGGCGTCCCGGCGGTCGTCGGGGCCGGGGTGGGCGTGCCGGTCGGCGTCGGGGAGGTGGTGGCGGACGGCGTCGTCGTGGGGGTCGGGTCGACGACCGGCCCGGTCGTCGGCGGCTCGGTGGTCGGGGTGTCGGTCGGCCCCGGCGGGTCGACGACGACGTCGCGGTCGAGCCGCCAGACGAGGTCCCCGCGCGCCGTGAGTCCCTGCACCTGCAGGTCGGGGTCCATGAGGACGGTCACCCGGAAGCTGCGGACCGGCTCCGCGGCGGGCGCCCAGCCGGTGTCCAGGCCGTTCCCGGCGGACGCCGCGGCGAGCCGGTCGAGGGTGCCGGTCCACAGCGTCGTCCCGGTGAAGCCGGTGCAGTCGCCGAAGCGGCCGCCGTCGCCGGACTCCAGCGTCACGGTGACGTGCGGGGCGAGCGCACCCGACACGTCGACGGCGGCGAACCAGACCGCGTCGCCGGCCCGCGCCGTCCGGGTGCCGACCCGCACGCACGCGGACAGCGGCCGGCCGGGGGCGAGCCGGTCCGCGGCGGTGAACAGGGCCCGGCCGCCGTCGTCGTCGAAGAGGGAGACCCCGCCCTCGGCCTCGGCGCCGGCGGCGGGGGAGGCGAACGCCCAGCCGAAGCCGACGAGGAGCACGAGGCATGCCACGACCAGGGACTGGCGCCCCGCGGTCACGGCTCGTCGGCGCGCGGGCACGACGACGCCTCGAGTGGATGGCTCCACAGGTCACCTATCGGCAGACCGGCGATCTGTCTTGACCCTGCGGAACGGCCGATGACCTGCGCGGATACCCGAACGGGCGAACGCTCGCGCGCCCGTTCGGGTCAGTCCGCGGCGACGACCCGGACGACGTCCTCGATGACCGGGTTGGACAGCAGCGTCTCGGCGGCCTCACGCACCCGCGCGAGCACCTCGTCGGTGACCTCGCCGGTCACCTCGAGCTCGAACCGCTTGCCCTGCCGCACGCTCGCGAGCTCGGCGAACCCGAGCCGGGCCAGGGCGCCGGCCACGGCCTTGCCCTGCGGGTCGAGGATCTCCGGCTTCGGCATGACGTCGACGACGACACGTCCCATGGTGTTCGGCTCTCCTGCCGGTCGGGGTCTGCGGCCAGCCTATCGACGTCGGCCCGACGACCGGCATCGGCTCGACCGGTCGGGCCCGGAGTGCTTGGGTACGTGCATGCGCGTCACCCACCTCGGCCACTCGTGCCTGCTCGTCGAGGCGTCCGGCGTCCGGGTGCTCGTCGACCCCGGGGCGTTCAGCCACGGCTTCGAGGAGCTCACGGACCTCGACGCCGTCCTCGTCACCCACCAGCACGTCGACCACCTCGACGTCGAGCGGCTCCCCCAGCTGCTCGAGGCGAACGACGGCGCCCGCGTCGTCGTCGAGCCGGAGACGGCCGCCGAGCTGACCCGGGCCGGCATCGAGGCCGCGCCCCTGCACCCCGGCGAGACCCTCGCGCTCGCCGGCCTCACGGTGACCGCGGTCGGCGGCGAGCACGCGCTCATCCACGCCGACGTGCCCCGGATCGGCAACACCGGGTTCGTCCTCGCCGAGGAGGCGGGGCCGCACCTGTTCCACCCCGGCGACGCGATCGACACCGTGCCCGAGGGCGTCGACGTCCTCGCGCTCCCGCTCGCGGCGCCGTGGTCGGCCCTCAAGGAGACGGTGGACTTCCTGCGGGCGGTGGCGCCGCGGTCGTGGTTCCCGATCCACGAGGCGCTGCTGTCGGACGTCGGGCGCGGGGTGTTCGTGCGGGTCGGCGGGAGCCTGGCACCGGAGGGCGCGCAGCGCCTCGAGCTGGACGGCGCGACCGAGGTCTAGGCGAAGGTGCGCCCGGTCAGCCGCTCGTAGGCCTCGACGTAGCGCGCCCGGGTGCGCTCGACGACGTCGTCGGGCAGCGGGGGCGGCGGGACGTCGGACGCGCGGTCCCAGCCGGACTCCGGGGACGTCAGCCAGTCGCGCACGTACTGCTTGTCGAAGCTCGGCTGGGCCCGCCCCGGCCGCCATCCGTCGGCCGGCCAGAACCGGGACGAGTCCGGGGTGAGCACCTCGTCGCCGAGGACGACGGCACCCGCGGCGTCGCGGCCGAACTCGAGCTTGGTGTCGGCGAGGACGATCCCGCGCTCGCGGGCGAGCTCCTCGGCGCGGCGGTAGACCGCGAGCGTGAGCACCCGCAGCCGGGACGCGTCGTCCGCGCCGATCGTCGCCGCGACCTGCTCGAAGGTGACGTTCTCGTCGTGCTCGCCGAGCTCGGCCTTGGTCGCCGGGGTGAAGATCGGCTCGGGCAGCCGGGAGCCGTCCTCGAGACCGGGCGGCAGCGGGACGCCGCAGACGACGCCGCCGGCCCGGTACTCGACGAGCCCGGAGCCGGTGAGGTAGCCGCGGGCCACGCACTCGACGGGGTACATCTCGAGCCGGCGGCAGACCATCGCGCGCCCCGCGACGACCGCCGGGACGTCGAGGCTCACGACGTGGTTCGGGACGAGGTCGGTGAGCCGCTCGAACCACCACGTCGACAGCGCGGTGAGGATCCGGCCCTTGTCCGGCACCGGCGTCGAGAGCACGTGGTCGTAGGCCGAGATCCGGTCGCTCGCCACGACGAGCACGGTCTGCGACGCCTCCGCCGAGGTGTCGTCGTCCGGTACGTAGAGGTCACGGACCTTGCCGGAGTACACATGACGCCAGCCCGGGACCGCTTGCGGCGCAACGGGTCCGGCGGAGCCGCCGGGCACCGCGGCGACGTCGTTCACGCCGGGCCGCCCGCGAGCGCGACGTCCCCGGCCGCCGCCCGGGCCGCGATGTCGGAGCGGTGGTGCGCCCCGGCGAGCGTGAGGTGCGAGACCGCCTCGTAGGCGACGCCGCGGGCGGCGGCGAGGTCCGGGCCGGTCCCGACGACGGACAGCACCCGGCCGCCGGCGCTGAGCACGGCGCCGTCCGGGCCGGCCGCGGTTCCCGCGTGCAGCACCCAGGCGCCGGGGACCGCCGCGGCCGCGTCGAGCCCGCCGATCGGGTCGCCGGTCCGCGGCGACGCCGGGTAGCCCTGCGAGGCGACGACGACCGTCACGGCGGCGGCGTCCCGCCAGCGCAGCGTCGGGAACGTCGCGAGGGCGCCGGTCGCGGCGGCGTGCAGCAGGCCCGCGAGCGGCGTCGCGAGCCGGGCCAGCACGACCTGCGTCTCGGGGTCGCCGAACCGGGCGTTGAACTCGATGACCCGCACGCCGCGCGACGTGATCGCGAGGCCGCAGTAGAGGACGCCGGCGAACGGGGTGCCGCGGCGGGCCATCTCGTCGACGGTCGGCTGGGCGACCCGGTCGACGACGGTGCGGGTCAGGTCGGGCGAGGCCCACGGCAGCGGCGAGTAGGCGCCCATGCCGCCGGTGTTCGGGCCGGCGTCGTCGTCCCCGACCCGCTTGAAGTCCTGGGCAGGCGCCAGCGGGACGACGGTCACGCCGTCGGTGATGCAGAAGAGCGACACCTCGGGCCCGTCGAGGAACTCCTCGACGACGACCCGGCCGCCCTGGCGGGCGAGGCAGCCCGCGGCGTGCTCGAGGGCGGCGGCGCGGTCGTCGGTGACGACGACGCCCTTGCCGGCGGCGAGCCCGTCGTCCTTGACGACGTACGGGCCGCCGAAGGCGTCGAGGGCGTCGGCGACCTCGTCGAGGGTCTCGCAGACGTGCGCCATCGCGGTCGGCACGCCGGCCGCGGCCATGACCTCCTTGGCGAACGCCTTGCTGCCCTCGAGCTGCGCCGCCTCGCCCGACGGGCCGAAGCAGGCGATGCCCGCGGCCCGGACGGCGTCCGCCACCCCCGCGACGAGCGGTGCCTCGGGGCCGACGACGACGAGGTCGGCGGCGACCTCCGCGGCGAGCGCGGCGACGGCCTGCGGGTCGAGCGGGTCGACCGGGCGCAGCTCGGCCGCGGCCGCCATACCGGGGTTGCCGGGGGCCGCGACGACGGCCTCCACGGCCGGGTCCGCGGCGAGCGACCTCACGAGGGCGTGCTCACGCGCGCCGGTACCGATGACGAGGACCTTCACGGCGCTCAACCCTAGAGGCTGCGCGGCCCCGGCCCGGACGGCGTCCGCAGGTCAGGACGGCGGACCGGCGGGCCGGCAGGGTGCGTCCGGGCCCGGCGGGCCGCGCCCGCCCTACCGGTCGGGCCCGCCGGACGTCCGCGGGGCACCGGTCAGCCGGCCGGCGTCGTCAGCAGCTCCTCGAGGCGCTGGACGTCGAGCACAGCGGCCGGGATCGTCGCACCGACCATCTCCGACACCCCGGCGAGGAACCCCGCGGGCTCCGCAACGAGGGTCAGCGCGACCCTGGTGTGGCCGGGTCCGGCCTCGGCCATCCGGAGCTCGCCGTCGAACGCGGGACCGGCGAGGGCGTGCCAGGCGATCCGGTGCTCCTTGGGGTGGTGCCCGACCGCGACCTCGACGTCCCGGGTGCGCCCCGGCCCGTCGACGCCGCCGGTGACGGTGAAGACGAACCGCTCGAACGACGTCCGGCGCACCGACCGAACCCCCGTGAGGAACCGGGGCCACTCCTCCACGGCTGCGAGCCGTGCGTAGACCTGCTCGACGGGCAGGTCGACCACGCTCGACGCTTCCTGACGTGTCATGGCTACCACCTCCAGGCGGTGCGTCGACGTCCGGCACCGTCGGCCCCGGCGGCCGCCGACACGTTCACGCTAGGACTGCGGTGGTGGCCCGGCTGGGGGACGATCGTCGCGTGAGCCTCGCCGACCGGGTGACGTCCGGTGCCCGCACCACCCTGCGGCGACGCACCCGGCTCGGCCTGGACCGGCTGCGCCTGACCTGGTGGGGCGCCGCGCAGAGCGCCCTGGCCGGGGCGCTCGCCTGGGAGTTCGCCGTCCACGTCCTCGGTCACAGCGGACCGTTCTTCGCCGCGGTCGCCGCGATCGTCTGCCTGTCGACGACGTACCTCAACCGGCTCCGGCGGGTCGTCGAGATGGGCATCGGCGTGACGCTCGGGGTCGCGATCGGGGACGCCGTCGTCCGCGAGATCGGCCGCGGCGGCTGGCAGATCGGGGCCGTCGTCCTCGTCGCCATGCTCGTCGCGCTGCTCCTCGACGGGGCGCCGCTCATCATCAACCAGGCCGCGCTGCAGGCCGTCTTCGTCACGGCGCTGCCGCCGCCGGTCAACGGGTACGTCGCCCGGTGGGAGGACGCCCTCGTCGGCGGTGTCGTCGCGCTCGTCGTCGCGTTCGCGCTGCCGTCCGACCCGCGGCCGGCGATGCGGGACGCGGGAGGCGCCGTGGTCCACCCGATCGCCGACGCGCTGCGGCAGTCCGCGACGGCGGCCCGGGTCGGGGACGTCGAGCGGGCGTTCGACGCGCTCGAGCAGGCCCGTGCGACGCAGCCCGCCATCGACCGCTGGCGGGACGCCGTCCGCGCGGGCGAGGAGGTGAGCCGGCTGTCGCCGCTGCGCCGGCACGCCCTCGCGGAGATCTCCGCGCACCGGGCGGCGCTCGCGCCGGTGGACCGGGCGATCCGCAACGTCCGGGTCGCGCTGCGCCGGGCGGTCGCGGCGGCCGAGGACGAGCAGGCCCTCGGCGGCCGGGCGGACCCGGCGACCGCGACGTCCGGCGGGGCGCCCGGTGCGGCGTCCGACGACCGGGACGACGGGGCGTCGACGAGCCCGCTGCCCGTCGTGGCGGGCAGCCCGGCGCACCTGCTGCCGCCGTCGGTCGTCGACGTCCTCGACGGGCTCGCGTCGGTCTTCTACACGCTGCCGGGAGCGTTGCGGGACCGGGACGGCGAGGGCGGACGGCGGGCCGTGGCTGCGCTCGACGACGTCACCGAGCGGCTGCGCCCGGAGCGGCTCGAGATGCCGACGATGAACGCGACCGTCATCGTCGCGCAGGTGCGGTCCGCGGTCGTCGACCTGATCCAGGTGCCGGGCGTCCCCGAGCACGAGGCCCGGGCGAAGCTGCCGCGGTAGCGCTAGCCCCGGCGCGCCTCGAGGACCGCGAGGTCGCGGGTGGCGTAGCGGTAGTGCTCGACCTCCTCCTCGAGGGCCACGGCCAGGCACTCCCAGACCGGCCGCTCCTCCTCGGGGTAGCCGGGGGCCGGCGGGCGCCGGCAGGGCCGGCCGAGGACGTCGTCCGTCAGCGCGCCGAGCACGTCGCGGAGGACCTCGCGCCGGGAGTGGAGGGCGGCGAGCACCTCGTCGGCCGACGGCCGCGCCGCGACGTCGATGCCGAGCGCGGCGGCGTCCGCGGCCGGGTACCAGCTCTGCGGCAGGCCGAGCCGGTGGTAGGGCCGCTCCTCGTCGAGGACCGTGCGGCTCACCCAGGCGTCGGTGACGAACACCAGGTGCCGCAACGTCTCCAGGAAGGACCACTCCTCGTCGACCCGTTCGTCGAGCGCCGCGTCGCCGAGCCTGCGAGCCCGCTCGACCGCGCCGTCCCAGAGCGCCTCGAGGGTGGCCCGCATCGCCCGGAAGTCGTCCGCCGTCCGCATGCCGCGCAGCTGGACGCGCTCGGGATGGCGCCGGTCCAGCTCGGCCGCGACGAGGTCGGTAACGTCGACCCCGTTGACGACGAGCCGCTCGACGTACCCGGAGAGGTCGACGTCGACGAGCACGCCGTCCCGGACCCGGACGCCGGTGAGGTCGCAGTCGACGAAGCGCGCGCCCGTGAGGTCGCGGACCTCCAGGCGCGCGCCCCGGTAGGCGTCGGTGTGCTCCGGGCCGAAAGGGCCGGCGTCGTAGCGGTGCGGGCCGAACTGTGGCGTCATGCCGTCATCCTGCCGGGCCCCGCCGACGGTTCAGGGCCGACGGGGCCGGGCGTCACCCTGCGAGCGCGCGCCCCTGCTCCGCGGCCGCGAGCAGGTCCGGTGCCGGGAGGCCGTCGCCCGCGGCCAGCGCCGCGAGCCACTCGGACGTCGTCGCGACGCTCGCGAACGCGCTGCCGAGCGCGACGAGGACGCTCGTGTGGAGCGCCTCGGCGGACAGCGCGCCGCCGGCCGCCGCGAGCGGCAGCGTGCCGGTCGCGTCGGAGAGCACCTCGACGCCGAAGCCGAGGTGCGCGGCCTGCCGCGCCGTCGTGTCGACGCAGAGCTGGGTCATGTACCCGACGATCGTCAGGGTCGCGATGTCGTTGGCGCGCAACCACTCCTCGAGGTCGGTCCCGGTGAACGACCCCGGGTAGGCCTTGCGCACCAGGTGGTCGCGGGGCCGGTCCTCGACGAACGGGTGCAGCTTCCAGCCGTCGCTGCCCTCGGCGAAGACCGCGTCGTCCGGGGCGTCGGTGTGCTGGACGACGACGACCGGCACACCGGCCGCGGTCGCGGCGTCCATCGCCGCGGCGACGTTCGCCGTCGACACGTCGAGCGGCGGGTGCGTGATGGGCAGGCCGGCCCCGGGGAAGACCCCGGGGTCGTACTCCTGCTGGACGTCGATGACGACGAGGGCCCGCGCGGGGACCGCCATCAGAGCGTGCCCTCGACGGCCGTGAGCGCCTCGTCGAGCAGGGCCAGGCCGTAGCGCGCCTCGTCGTCCGTGATGTTCAGGGCGGGGACGACGTGGGTGCGGCTGCCGTTGATGAACGGGAGCAGGCCGCGCTCCTTGCACGCCGCACCGAGCGCGAGGATCGGCGCGTTCGCCTCGCCGGTGGCGTTGAACGGGACGAGCGGGGTGCGGGTGGCCTTGTCCCGCACCAGCTCGAGCGCCCAGAACGCGCCGGAGCCGCGGACCTCGCCGACGATCTCGTGACGGGCCTGCAGGTCGGCCAGGGCCGGCCCGAAGATCTCGCGGCCGAGCCGGTCGGCGTTCTCGACGACGCCCTCGTCGGCCATGACGTTGATCGTCGCGACGGCGGCGGCGCACGCGAGCGGGTGGCCGGAGTACGTGAGCCCGCCGGGGAAGACCCGGTTCGCGAACGTCTCGTAGACCTTCTCGGAGACGATGACGCCGCCGAGCGGGACGTAACCGGAGTTGACGCCCTTGGCGAAGGTCACGAGGTCGGGCTCGGTGCGGGTGTCGTCGACCCGGTTGCCGGCGCCGTCCTCGTCGCCCAGCTCGCAGGCGAACCAGCGGCCGGCGCGGCCGAAGCCGCTCATGACCTCGTCAGCGATCCAGAGGATCCCGTACTTGTCGCACAGCTCGCGCACGCCCCGGAGGTAGCCGGGCGGCGGGATCATGATGCCCGCGGTGCCGGGGATCGACTCCAGGACGATCGCGGCGATGGTCGAGGCACCCTCGAGGACGATCGTCTGCTCGAGGTGCTCGAGCGCCCGGGCGCACTCCTCGGCCTCGGTCGTCGCGTGGAAGTGCGAGCGGTAGAGGAACGGCCCGAAGAAGTGGACGACGCCCTCAGCGCCGTAGTCGTTCGGCCAGCGCCGCGGGTCGCCGGTGAGGTTGATCGCCGTCGTCGTGTTGCCGTGGTAGCTGCGGTAGCGGGCGAGCACCTTGCGGCGGCCGGTGTGCAGGCGGGCCATCCGGACGGCGTTCTCGATGGCGTCCGCCCCGCCGTTGGTGAAGAAGACGTGGCTGAACGAGGCGCCGGGCGCCCGCTCGACGATGAGCCGGGCGGCCTCGGAACGGGCGTCGTTGACGTGCTGCGGCGCGACCGTGCAGAGCTTGGCGGCCTGCTCCTGGATCGCCGCGACGACCTTCGGGTGCTGGAACCCGATGTTCGTGAAGACGAGCTGGCTGGAGAAGTCGAGGAACGGCCGGCCCTCGCCGTCCCACACCCACGAACCCTCGGCGCCGGCGGCGACGAACGGCTTGAGGGCGGCCTGGGCCGACCACGAGTGGAAGACGTGCGCCCGGTCCAGCTCGTACGCGCGGGCCGACCCGGCCGGGTCGGGGGTCGGCGTCGGTGCCGTCGAGGGCAGCGGCGGGCGGGTCGAGGCGGCGCTCGGGGCAGGCACGGTGCTCGTCATGGCGGCAGCCTAGGCCGCCCGGGCGGCGACGCCCAGGGAGCACACCGTCAACCTGAGGCGCCCGTGGCCGTCACTGTGTCGGCGGGACCGGCGTGAGACCACCCCAAGGGGTGCAGACCAGCACTTCTGGGCTGCGCTTCGGGCGCCCCTGGCGGCCGGCGGACCGGTCCGGCTCGGTAGACGGGCCCACCGGCCACCAGGGGACGTTCTCGGGCGGGTCAGGCCGGGTCGGGGACGACCAGGTCCGACGCGACGCGGGGCTTCGGCAGCCCATGGGTCGTCACCGCACCCGCACGGCCGGACTCCTCGGCGATCCGCTGCGTGCGGACCGCCCGCTCCGCGGCGTCCACGGTGCGCAGCCGCGCGGGGCGGGCCGGCGCCGGCAGGACGGCGAGCCGGTCCTGGAGCCGCTGCAGGTCCAGGCCCGGGTCGGCGACGCCGGCACCGAGCAGCTCGGCCATGCTCGCGAAGAAGCTGCGCGGGTACGCCTTGCGCTGCAGGAAGATCCTCGTCCGGCGTCCGTTCACCGGTGCGAGCCGGAGCGTGCCGTCCCAGGGCGGGCCCTCGAGCGAGCGCCACGTGAACCGGTGGTCACGGGCCTGCCAGCGGACCGCGACGAGCACGTCGTAGTCCTTGCGACCCTGCCGGACCGTGAACACGTACCGCTCGTGCGAGGACCGGGTGGCGGTCCGGAGCCCGGCGAGAAAGGTCGGCCACTGGGTGATGTCCCACAGCTGCGTCTCCACCACTGACAAGGGCAGACCGACGACGGCCATCGCCTCCACGGACATACGTTCTCCTCGGGCATCACAGTTCCTGGACAGGTCGACTCCCCCGCGCCTCGATCCCGCCAGCGCCCCCACGGCTGCCGGCCGGTCCTCCCGCCGCCACCTGTCCCCACCCCGACGCGGTGGGAACAGGCGGCTCACGGCGGATGACCGACACCCTTGTCGGCCCTCTTCGGCCAGCATGGGTGCCCCTCACCAGTCGCCGCTTCGGCCCGTCGTGTGATAGCCCGACCGGGTGTCCTGTGATCACGGAGGCCACCGGACGGCCTCTCTGAGCACGACAGAAGCCCTTGCGTCGCAGACAATCAGAGCCCCGGACAGCCGAACGGCCGACCGGGGCGTCACCCGGTCGGCCGTGCCACGCACAAGTTGACCGCGAAGGGCCTAGCGACGTGCAGCCCAGTCCGCGCCGATCTTCTCGAGGAGCGCAAGCGAGTCGTCACCGTCAAGGGCGACGTGCTTCGCGAGGAAGTCGAAGGTCTGCAGGTACCGCGCGACGTCCGTGTCCTTGTCGAGGAACAGCTCGCCCAGGAGACCCTCGACGTAGACGGTGTCCCGAACCGCACGATCGGTGAATCTGAGAACCGTGAACCGGCCGTCCAGGCCAGGGTGGGATCCCGCCTCCAGGGGAATCAGCTGAACCGCGACATGCGGGAGCTCGCAGGCAGCTCGAAGCGCTGCCACCTGCGCGTGCATGACATCGGGAGGGCCCAACGGTCGTCGCACAGCCATCTCGTCGACGATCGCGTGTAGTGCGGGGGGATTCGCCCCGTGAAGAATCTCCTGACGCCGCTCCCGGACGGACAGGACCTCTTCCACCCGCGTCGCAGGCATCTGGTTCGGCGCCCTGAGACCGGACACGAGGCAGCGCGCATAAGCGGTCGTCTGCAACAGCCCGGGAACGACGTTCGTCTGCATCGTGTCGATGTTCGTGGCCGCCTGCTCCAGCCCCACGAAGGTCCTGAACTCTGCATCGATGTCCGCGTCCTGGTACCAGGACGTCTCCATGGCTTGTGCCGCGAGGGCCATGAGCCGGTCGCGTTCCTCGTTCGACACGCCGTAGAGAAGACACAGATCTCGCACGTCACGGGGTGACGCGCGCCTGGCCGCCGTCTCCAGTCTGGAGATCTTCGAGGCCGACACGAGAAGGCTCGTCGACACGGACTCGACGGTGAGGTTCTTCTCCATCCGAAGCTCACGCAGCCGCTCAGCGAGCTCACGCTGCCGGGTCGTCGGAGTGCTGCGCGGATCCGGCACGGCGTCCCTCCGATGGCGCGATGACTGGCACTTGCCAAGTGGGATTGCGCTTGGCAAGCATCCTGGTCATTGAACACCTTGGAGCGCCAGTGGCGAGGCAGGCACGACGCGGAAGGCGGGCGTGATCGTCACCGCGAGCGATCCACAGGTAATTTGTGCCCGGCCACTGCGCAGCGTGACCTTCGGACTCTGCACTGACGCGGAGCGCCTGGAGCGGCTACCGAGAGACAGGTACGACAAACGAGCAGGTGGGCAGGCTGATCGGGACGCTGATCAACCCGAAACATGACTGAGACCGAACCGACACCAAGCAGCCATCAGTAGTGGCAGGATGCGCACTCTCAGTGGTGCACCGACGCCCCCCGAGCCGGTCACGAAGGCCAGACCGATCAGGAGCAGCGGCATGCGCCGTACCGGATGAGCTCAGTGGAGGATCTCGGTGACCGTCCCCGACGTTTCGGCGATGACCGGCCGTGCGACTTGGTTCAAGTCCAGTTTCTGCGGCGACGCGGGGTGCGTCGAAATCATGGTGTCGGGCGACGGCGTCGCCGTCCGCGACTCGAAGGACACCACTCGGAGCCCGATCCTGAACTTCACCGGTGACGAGTGGCGCGCCTTTGTGTCCGGCGTCAAGAACGGCGAGTTCGACCTCGCATAATCCGCGCCGGGGGCGGACGTGCTGGAGCGACGTTCGCCCCCGGACATCACGGTCAGTCGAAGTCCCCCGACTTGGCGCCGTCGAGGAAAGTTCGCCACTCGTCTGCGGTGAACACGAGCGCGGGACCGTGGGGGTTCTTGCCGTCGCGAACAGCCACGAGGTCCGTCGTGCGCGCGACCTCCACGCAACCGCTCTCGCCGCATGCGGCAGCACGGCGCCAATCAGCGCCCTCCCACGCGTGCCCGTCGGTATGCCCCGCTCCAGCAGTCGCCATGACCCCGTGTCCCTTCGACAGGCACAGACAGAGGCCGTCGACACTGACGCCACCGACCCGCACCGGTACTGGCCCCCGGCCGCACACGGCGGTGACCGCGGGGCCCTCCACGGTCGCATGCATGCAGAAATGTGCACAAGAGCCGCAGGCGATCATCGCGCCCGCCGAAGCCGGCACGACGGAAATCATCGGTCGTTCGTGGTCTGATCGACGAGATTCGACGCTGCAAACGTTGCAGGACAGGATGTATGCCGTTTCATGGCGACTCGGACCAACGCCCGCCGATCACCCACCGTTGCGTCAACCCTGCGCAGTCACGCACCAATCTGTGATCTTGGCAATTGCCACAGTCACAAAGCGAATTGCTGCTTGCCATGGGGAACTTCCTGCGTCACATTGACATCACAGGGAATAGAAACCGGCGGAAGGTCCTCGTCCTCGAACTGAGCCAGCTCGCACCGCACAGGGTGCTCGGCGACAGCACAGTCGAACGACCGACCCTCCGACCGTGGGAGGGGAGGCAGGACATGGTGGACACCGCATAGAGCCGGCGGCGCCTACGCGCCCGGCCGCGGACGCTCTCGACGACATCGACGTCGTCGGCCCGCGAGACGACACCCGAACCACGGAACTGACGAACGCTGCAGCTGACCAACGGTGGCACCGCCGCCCCGGCCGGTCGCAGCGTTTCGCTGATCCCGAAAGCATGACCCCAAAAGGCGACGAGCCCCGGTGCTGGAACACCGGGGGCCCGCCAGGTCGCCTCTCGAAAGCCACCCAGCGATGAGCGCACTCGAAGGAGACGAACATGGACCACCTTACGCGCGGACCGCGCATACTCCAAGGCCGTACGCCGTTGTGGCGCATCGGCGTCCGGGAGCAGTTCCCGCTGCCGGGGGTGTCGGCCTGGCTGCTCGCCGTCGGCATCGTCCTCGGCGCCGGGGCGCTCCAGGCCCTCTTCTGGAGCGGGGCGTGAACGGCACCCTGGGGGCGTCGACGCCGGACGACGAGCGCGACACCTTCACCGAGGCCTTCACGTCGGACGCCTACGACGACAACGGGTCCGGCGTCGTCGCCGAACGCAAGCCGTCGGCGCCGGCACCGGTCGAGCGGCCGTTCTGGCACAGCCAGTACGACCCCGGCACCGACCGCTCGCAGCCGCGGGCCCGAGGGCCGGAGGGGCTGAGCCAGGCGGCCTGGCCGGTCGGGGCGATGCTCCTCGTCGCCGGAGTCGCGGTGCTGCTGCTCCGTTTCGTCGGCGACCCCATGGCGATCATGGCCGGCAGTGCCGTCACGGCGCTGGCGATGCTCGTCGTCAACCACTACGTCGACTGATGCACCGGACGACGTAGCGCAGGACGGCCGGCCCGGGGTCCCGCACCCCCGGGCCGGCCCCCGGACGGAGGTCGGCGCCGGACGACGCCGGCGACGCAGGGGTGAACCGTCGGCGAGGGGAGCCGGCTGCTCCCGACGGCGCCGACCTCCTTACGGGAGCCGGGTCCGGGAATCCCTTACAGACCAGCGGGTCAGGAGCCGGACGGCGTCAGACCGGCACCCGCGGGCCGGGCTCGGCGAGCACCGCGAGCAGGTCGCCGTCCGCGTGCAGCCGTTCGACGACCTCGGAGTGGTCGAGCTGGACGAGCGTGTCGTCGAGCTCGTCCCAGGTCCGGGGCGCCGCGGCGTGCGGCAGTGCCCGGCCGCGCAGCGAGTACGGCGCGATCGTCGTCTTCGTCGGGCTGTTCTGCGACCAGTCGATGAGCACCTTGCCGGGCCGCAGCGCCTTGGTCATCTTCGACGTCACGAGCTTCGGCCGGGCCCGCTCCAGCTCCTCGGCGACCCGGCGCGCGTAGCCGTGGACGTGCTCGGCGTCCTGCTTCCCCGACACCGGTGCGTAGAGCTGCATCCCCTTGCTGCCGCTGGTCACCGGGTGGCACTCGAGGCCGTCGGCGGCGAGCCGTTCCCGCACCAGATGGGCGACCTCGGCGCACTCCGGCAGCCCGGCCGGCGCACCCGGGTCGAGGTCGACGACGAGCCGGTCCGGGGCGTGGACGGCGCCCCGCGGCCCCACGGTCCACTGCGGCACGTGCAGCTCGAGGGCCGCGAGGTTCGCCACCCAGACCAGCCCGGCCACGTCGTCGAGCAGCGGGTAGGTGATCGTCTCCCGCGCCCTGGTCGACCCGGGCACCGGCAGCGTCACGTGCCGCACCCACGACGGCGTCCCCGGCGGCAGGTTCTTCTCGAAGAAGACCAGCCCGTCGACACCCTCGGGCCAGCGCTTGCGGGTCAGCGGCCGGTCCTTGACGACGGCGAGCAGCGGCGCCGCGACCGCGGTGTAGTAGGCGAGCACCTCGCCCTTCGTCGTCCCCGTCTCCGGGTAGAGCACCTTGTCGAGGTTGCGCAGCACGATCCGGCGGCCGTCGACCTCGACGGGGGTGTCGGGCCCGTGGTCGGACCGGGACGCGCGTGCCATGCGCCAACTGTTCCACGCCCCGCCACCCGCTGCCGGACCGTGCGGGCCCGGCGCGCGGCTACCCGGCCGTGACCGTCGCCGGGTCGACGTCGTCCCGGACGCCGAGGAACACCGGCTGCCGGATCCGGCCGTTCTCGCTGTGCCCGATGTGCCGGACGTCGATGACGACCTGCGGGTCGAGCCAGCGGGTACCGGTCGCGTCGACCCGTGGCACCTCGGACGGCCCGAACGGCGAGGTCTCCTGGGCGTGCGGCGCGAGCAGCGCGAGCAGGTCGCCCTGGTCGGCGGTCGCCAGGCCCGAGCCGACCCGGCCGACGAAGCGCAGCACCGGCTCCCCGCCACCGGGCGGCTCGAGGTCCCAGACGCCGAGCAGGAGCGCCCCGAGCCGGCGGGCGTCGTCCGTCTCGGTCCTCCAGCCGCCGACGACGCACGTCTGCACCCGCCGGTGCGGCAGCTTGAGCCAGTCCCCGTTGCGCGCCCCGGGGGCGTACCGGGACGCCCTGCGCTTGGCGACGACCCCCTCCAGCCCCTGCTCGAGCGTCGCGGCGAGGAGCACCTGCCCGTCGTCGTACACCGGCGAGAGCTGCCAGCCGCGCAGCCCGGCCGCTGCGCCGTCCAGCCCTTCGAGGGCCTCCCTGCGCTGCGTCCACGACCGCTTCGTGAGGTCGGTGCCGTCGAGCCGGAGCACGTCGAACGCGACGAACGTCGCGGGCGAGGCCGCCGCGAGCGCTGCGGCCCGGCGGGCCTCCCGCACGTGCATCCGCTCGGCGAGCGCCCAGAAGCTCGGCACGCCGCGGCGCAGGACGACGACCTCGCCGTCGAGGAGCACGTCCGGGTGCAGCCCGGCCAGGCCGGCGAGCTCGGGCCAGGCCGCCGTCACGTCGTTGCCCAGCCGGGACGTGAGCCGCAACCGGCCCTCGTGGACGTCCGCGAGCACCCGCATGCCGTCCCACTTGACCTCGAACGCCCAGGCGTCGCCGTCGGCGGGCAGCCCGGCGTGCGGGTCGACGGGGGCGGCGAGCATCGGCTTCACGCCGCCATGCTGTCGTGCCACCGCCCGTGAGCGACAGCGGTGACACGGGTGACCGGGGGCCCGATGGGGTGGCGTACCCCCCGCCGGTGCAGCCATGCTGCCAGGGTCAGACCTGCGCCGCCCGGACCGATGACTCCGGACGCCGCCGCCGGTCAGGACGACGACAGCCACCTGGTGAGGGGAGCACGGCCATGCGGGCGATCTGGAAGGGTGCGGTCTCCTTCGGCCTCGTGAGCGTGCCCGTGCGGGTCTTCTCGGCCACGCAGGAGCACGACATCCGCTTCCACCAGGTCCACGCCGAGGACGGCGGCCGGATCAAGATGAAGCGCACGTGCTCCATCGACGGCGAGGAGGTCGCGTACGACCAGCTCGCCAAGGGGTACGAGTCGCCGGACGGCCGCCTCGTCATCCTCACGGACGAGGACTTCGAGAACCTGCCGCTCTCGACGAGCCGCGAGATCGACGTCATCGAGTTCGTCCCCGCCGAGCAGGTCGACCCGATCCTGTTCAACAAGACCTACTACCTCGAGCCCGAGGCCCGGGCGAGCAAGCCGTACCAGCTGCTCCGCGAGGCCCTCACGGCCACCGACCGGATGGCGGTCGTCAAGGTCGCACTGCGCCAGCGCGAGACCCTCGCGGTGCTGCGGGTGCGCGACAAGGTCATCGTCATGCAGACGCTGCTGTGGCCCGACGAGGTGCGCGCGGCCGAGTTCGACGTCCTGGAGACGGACGTCGAGGTCCGCCCCCAGGAGCTCGCGATGGCCCAGTCGCTCGTCGAGAGCCTCGCCGGGGACTTCGAGCCCGACCAGTTCGAGGACTCCTACACGAAGGCCCTCACCGACCTCGTCGAGGCCAAGCTCGAGGGCGCCGAGCCGGCCCCCGCGGCCGCCGAGGACTCGGGCGAGACCGGAGAGGTCGTCGACCTGCTCACCGCCCTGCAGCGCAGCGTCGAGCGCGCGCGGCAGGCGCGCGGCGAGACGTCGGACGAAGAGCCGGCCCCGGCGAAGAAGGCCGCCGCCAAGGCCCCCGCGGCGGCGAAGAAGACCGCCGCGAAGAAGGCCGCCGCCACCGAGGACGAGGCGGCCCCGGCCAAGAAGACCGCGAAGAAGGCCGCCTCCCGCAAGAGCGCCTGACGCGCGGACGAAGGCCGACCGGTCGCCGTCCGGCGACACGCCCACGACCCGCGACACGACACGTGAGCACCCGCAGCCCCGACACGCCGGACCGTTCACCGCAGCGCAAGCAAGCCTGAGCACGCAGTCACGAATCACACCCATGTAGTTACTCTGAATGGGTTGCACGTGACCTTGGGTCACCGGAAGGGTGATCGGTGCCGGGGGGCTTCCAAGACACGCCTTCCGCCGTCAGGCGGCCTTCCCTGGGATGTCTCTTTGCGAAACGTGGTTCGGCTGCGCCGTTTGGTCGGCCTTCTGCTCGCGACGTGCGTCGCCGCCCCGGTGCCGTTCCTGGCGACCGCTCCTGCCCAGGCGCGGCAAGCGCCACGGCCGGACCGCACCGTCCGGATCGAGGCCGACCGCGTCGACCGCGTCCCGACCCCGCGGCCGTCGTGGTGGGACTGCGGCGAGCTCTACGCCACGGGTGCGCAGTGCGCGACCGTCGCGCTGCCGCTCGACTACGACCGCCCCCTGGGGCCGACGACGCAGGTCGCCGTTCTCCGCATCAGGGCCACCGACCCGGCCCGGCGGATCGGCACCCTGTTCGTCAACCCGGGTGGCCCGGGCGGTTCGGGCGTGGAGCTCGCCGCAGCCGCGCGCGACTTCCTCGACCCGCGCGTCCTCGCCCGGTTCGACGTCGTCGGGTTCGACCCGCGCGGGACCAATCTGTCGTCGGGCGTCCGGTGCTGGCCGACGATGCCGGCACGCGACCGCGCCCTCGCCGGTGCCGGGGCCGCCTTCCCGCGCGGCGCCGTCCAGGACGCCGCGGCGGTCGGCTCCGCCCGTGCCTTCGGCACCGCGTGCTCGACGACGGGACGCCCGCTGGCGGCGTCCGTCTCGACGGCCGAGGTGGCCCGCGACATGGACGTCCTGCGCCGCGCCGTCGGCGACGCCCGGCTCACCTACCTCGGCTTCTCGTACGGCACCTACCTCGGGCAGGTCTACGCCAACCTCTTCCCGGACCGGGTCCGCGCGATCGCCCTCGACGGCGTCCTCGACCCGCTGGCCTGGGCCGGCACGAAGGCCACCCGGAACACGCCGCAGACGACCCGGATCGGCTCGGCGAAGGCCTCGGCCCGCGCCCTCGACCGGATCCTCGGCAGCTGCCGCACGGCCGGGCCCGCCTACTGCTCGCTCGCCGCCACCGGCGACCCGAAGGCGATCTACGCCTCGCTCATGACGTCGCTGCGGGCCGCCCCGATCGTCGTCCGCGGCCCGGACTTCGAGGAGCGGTTCACCTACGCGGACGTCACCTCGATCCTCGTCGACATGCTCTACTCACCGTTCGGCTCCTACGACGTCGACGCGTTCCTCTCGCTGCTCGTCGAGCTGCGCGGCCCGACGACCCCGGCCCGCGCGAAGGCCGCCCGCGCCGGCCTGCACCGGATCGCCGTCCGGTACCGCGACTTCGGCCGCACCGGCGCTCCGAGCCCGCGGGTCCGGGCCGCCTGGCGCCGCGCCGGTCGGACGGCGCTGCCCGCGTACGAGAACGGCATCGACGCCTACCAGGCCGTCATGTGCACGGACGGGCTCAACCCCTCGCTCGTGGCCCGCTGGCCGGTCTACGCGGCCCGCGCCGACCGCGCCGTCCCGGGCTTCGGGCCGCTGTGGACGTGGCCCTCGGCACCGTGCGCCCGGGCCACGTGGACGGCGCGCGACGAGGACGCCTACCGCGGCCCGTTCACCCGGCGGACGGCGTCCCCGGTGCTCGTCGTCGGCAACCTCTGGGACCCCGCCACCCCGTACGAAGGGGCGGTCCGCGTCGCGCGGCTGCTGCCGAACAGCCGGCTGCTCACCGGGGTCAGCTGGGGGCACACCGCGTACGGCTCCTCGCCGTGCATCGACCGGGCCGTCACGACGTACCTGCTGCGCCAGGGATTGCCACCGGTCGGCAAGCGCTGCCGGGGCCTCGACCAGCCGTACACCGAGCCCCTCACGCCGTTCACGTCGCTGACCACGGGGCGGGCACCCGCCCGGGCGCCGCTGCCCTCGGGGGCGGCCCCGGCCGGGCGGCCCGGACGGGCCCCGGTGAGCCCGCTCGTCCCCTGATCGATGCCGTGATCGGTGCGTGATCGGTGCCGTGATCCGCACCGATCCGCCCGATAGGTGAACTCCACGTCGTCCGTGCTCGTTCGTCACGGTCAGAGGCAGGCCGACGGCGTCCTGCCCCGACGGGGAGGCGTGCTCATGCGAACGATCCTGGCGGTGGTGGCGAGCGGTGTCCTCGCCGCGTCGGCGGTGCTCACCGCGGCACCGGCATCGGCGGCGGTCCCCGACCTGGACCTGCCCGAGGCGGGCGTCTTCCTCGAGGGCATCGGGGTGGACGACGACGCGGGCCTGGTCTACGTCAGCGCGACGAACCGCAGCGGGACGATCTACCGGGCGAAGGTCGGCGACGACCGGCTCGAGGTGTGGCAGGGCCCCACCCCCGGCGACAACGGGCGCGGGATCGACGTGGACGACGCGGGCCGGGTGTTCGTCGCCGGCGGGCCGAGCGCCGAGGTCCGGGTCTTCTCCCGCTCGGGCCGTCTGCTCGCCGAGCTGCCGACGGGCGAGCCCGGCTCGTTCCTCAACGACGTCCGGGTCGCGGACGACGGCTCGGTCTACGTGACGGACTCCAGCCTGCCGCGGATCTGGCGGGTCTTCCGCTCCGGCGGCACGTGGCAGATCGAGCTCTGGCGCGACGTGAGCGGCACGATCGCCTACACCCCGGCGCTCACCGACTTCGACCTCGGCGGCATCGTCACGACCCCGGACGGCAAGGCCCTGCTCACGACCCAGGGAACGACCGGGCAGCTCTGGCGCATCGAGCTGCGCAGCCGGGCGATCAGCGAGGTGCCGGTGGACGGCGCCCCGCTCGTCAACGCCGACGGCATCGTCCTGACGGGCCGCACCCTCTACGTCGTCCAGAACTTCAGCCGGCAGATCACCCGGCTCGAGCTGCGCGACCGCTGGCGGACGGCGACCACGCAGGAGGTCGTCGCGACCCCGGCGGACCGGACGTTCACGACCGCCAAGCGGGTCGGCGGCCGGCTGCTGCTCGTCGACAGCAAGTTCGGCTTCGCCCCCGCGCAGGCCGTCGCGGAAGACCGGGTCGTCTCCTTCCGCAGGTTCTGAGCCCGCGCCCCGCAGCTACCAGCGCGTACGACCCGATGAACGGGTCGTACGCGCTGGTGCCTCGGGGGTCGAGCGGGGTCAGGGCTGGAGGCGGGCCAGGAGTGCGACGAACCGCGTGCGCTCGGCCGGCGTCAACGGGGCGAGGACGGCGTCCTGGGCCTGCGCGAGGACGGCGTCGAGGCGGGCCAGCAGCCGGCGGCCGGACGGCGTGAGCGCGACGACGTTGCGGCGGCGGTCGCCCGGGTCGGGGGTGCGCGCGACGAGCCCGCGGGACTGCAGGTCGTCGACCGTCGTCGCGACGTCGCTGCGGTCGAGGCCCGCGCCGCGACCGAGGACCGACTGGCTCGCCGGGCCGCCGTCGCCGAGCGTGGCGAGCACGCGGTAGTGGTAGCCGCGGAACCCGTGCTCCGACAGCGCATCGACGAGGATCCGGTGCGCACGGTCGTCCGCCCGGCCGAGCAGCCACGTCGGGAGCACGGCGAGCCGGGGCGTCACATCCTCCATGCGGTGATCCTAACCGAACCGTTGGCACGACCAACCATCTGACATACCGTTGGTCGCACCAACGACACAAGGAGGCCGCCATGACCGGCACCCCGCACCCGCTCCCCTCCGTCATCGGCCGCACCGAGCGCGCCCTGTCGGCGGTGCTGCTCGACGCGCTCGGCGGCACCCCGGTCGCCGGCGGCGACGAGTGGGTCGCCCTCAACGCCCTCGCGGGCGGCACCGACGACCCGGCGGCGGCCGTCGCCGCGGCCCTGCAGGGCTCCCCCGGGCAGGCACGCGCGGCGCTCGAGGCGTTGCACGGCAAGGGGCTCGTCACCGGCGACGGTCACCTGACCGACGACGGCCGGGCCGCGCTCGCCCAGGTCCGGTCACGCATCGCGCCGCGGACCCACCTGCTCGTCGAGGGCCTGCCCGAGGCCGACCTCGCGACGGCGGTGCGGGTGCTCGACACGGTCCGCGAACGGGCGACCCGCACGGGTTGAACGGTCCGGGGCGGACGAGCCACGGGCGGCGGGTCAGCCGAGCATGTCGTGCCGGACCACCGTGGCGTCCCGGTCCGGGCCGACACCGACGGCCGAGATCCGGCTGCCGGACATCTCCTCGAGCGCGAGCACGTACGTCTGGGCGTTCTTCGGCAGGTCCTCGAAGGACCGCGCGCCGGAGATGTCGTCCTCCCAGCCGTCGAAGTACTCGTAGACCGGCTTCGCGTGGTGGAAGTCGGTCTGCGTCAACGGCATCTCCGGCGTGCGGGTGCCGTCGACGTCGTAGGCCACGCAGACCGGGAGCTTCTCGAAGCCGGTGAGGACGTCGAGCTTGGTGAGCACGAAGTCGGTGACGCCGTTGATCCGCGAGGCGTAGCGGGCGACCGGGGCGTCGTACCAGCCGCAGCGGCGCGGCCGGCCGGTCGTCGTCCCGTACTCGTGGCCGACGTCGCGCAGCCGCTCGCCGTCCGCGTCGAAGAGCTCGGTCGGGAACGGGCCCTCGCCGACGCGGGTCGCGTACGCCTTGACGACCCCGATGACGCGGTCGATCCGGGTCGGCGGCACCCCGCTGCCCGTGCAGGCGCCGGCCGAGGTCGGGTTGGACGACGTGACGAACGGGTACGTGCCGTGGTCGACGTCGAGCAGGGTCGCCTGGCCGCCCTCGAAGAGCACCGTCTCGTCGCGGTCGAGCGCCTGCCCGAGCTCGAGCGAGACGTCGGCGACCATCGGCCGCAGCCGCTCGGTGTACGACAGCAGCTCGTCGACGACCTCGGTGACGGTGATCTCGCGCCGGTTGTAGACCTTCACGAGCAGGTGGTTCTTCTGCATGAGCGCGCCCTCGACCTTCTGGGCGAGGATGTGCTCGTCGAAGAGGTCCTGCACGCGGATCCCGACGCGGTTCATCTTGTCCGCGTACGTCGGGCCGACGCCGCGGCCGGTCGTGCCGATCTTGCGCTTGCCGAGGAAGCGCTCGGTGACCTTGTCGATCGTGCGGTTGTACGGCGCGATGACGTGGGCGTTCGCCGAGATGCGCAGCTTCGAGCAGTCGACGCCGCGGCTCGTGAGGCCCTCGATCTCCTCGAACAGCACGGAGAGGTCGATGACGACGCCGTTGCCGATGACCGGGGTGCAGCCGGGGGTGAGGATGCCGGACGGCAGCAGGTGCAGCGCGTACTTCTCGCCGCCGACGACGACCGTGTGACCGGCGTTGTTGCCGCCGTTGTACTTCACGACGTAGTCGACGCGGTGACCGAGAGCGTCGGTCGCCTTGCCCTTGCCCTCGTCGCCCCACTGGGCCCCGACGAGCACGATCGCGGGCATCGCGGTCCACCTCTCACGCACAGAACGCCCCACCTGGTGGCCCGGTCGGGCCCTACCGAGGCTATCTCAGGCGAGCCGCTCCGCGAGCGCCTCGCCCAGCTGGAGCCCGGACAGGTACGCCTGCTCGACCCGGGCCCGCTCGCCCCAGCCGTCGCCGCAGACCCCGACGAGCGCCGGGTGCAGCGCGAACGGCTCGCGGTGCGGGTGCAGCGGGGCGGCGAGGGACCAGCGGTGCGCGTGGGTCAGCTCGGGCTCGGGGAGCGCGTCGGCGCCGAGCAGCCGGGCGACCTCGTCGAGCACCGGCTGGACGGCGGTGCCCGGCGCCTCGAGCCGGCCGGCCGAGAAGACGGACGTCGCGTGCGCCACGAGGACGGGGGCGCCGTCGCCGCGCCGGCTGCCGTCGTCCGCGACCCAGGACACGACCGGCGAGCCGTCGACGAAGGCGCCGTCGAGGTCGCCCCACCAGCGCTGCGACCAGGCGGCCCAGACGCTGATGACCGGCGACCACTCCATCCCGCCGTCGAGGTCGAGCCAGGTCGCGACCGGCTCGGGCAGCAGGTCCGCGGCCTGCGGGTCGGGCATCGCGAGGACGACGGCGCGCGCCGGCTCGCCGTCGACGGTGAGCCGGTCGCCCTCGACGTCGACCTCCTCGACCTCGTGGCCGGTCGTCACGTCGAGCCCCTCGGCGAGGTGCTCCACGAGGCTGCGCAGGCCGCCGGACGCCGACCAGCGCGGCAGCCCGGTCGTCGTCCCGACCCGGCCCTCGGGGGCCAGGAGGTGGAAGGTGTCCGTCCACGGGGCGGCCAGGCCCGCGGCCTCCCAGCCCGCGGCGACCTTGGCGAAGCGCTCGTCGCGGACGGTGAAGTACGAGGCCCCGATGTCGACCGCGTGCCGGCCGGAGCCCAGGTCCTCGGTGCGGACGGCCATCCGGCCGCCGATCCGGCGGCCGCGGTCGAGGACCTTGACGTCGTACCCGTGGGCGACGAGGACCCGGGCGCAGGAGATGCCGGAGATGCCGCCGCCGACCACGACGACGGGCGCGCTGGTGTCGGTCACCGGACCATCCTTCGGTGCCGGGCGCCCCGGCGCGAGCCGGACACGTCGAAACGAGTGCTATGTCCGGCTTCTCGGGATCAGCCGAGCCCGAGGGTCGCGACGGCCGACCGGTCGCAGTCCGCGAGGAACGTCCGGCAGCGCTCGTGCTCGGGCGTCTCACCGATCGCGCCCGCGGCCCGGGCGAGCGCGGCGAGCGCGCGCAGGAACCCCTGGTTCGGCTCGTGCGCCCACGGCACCGGCCCCTGGCCGCGCCAGCCGGAGCGGCGCAGCGCGTCGAGACCGCGGTGGTAGCCGACCCGGGCGTAGGCGTAGCCCTCGACCGTGCGACCCGCGTCGAGGGCCTGCTCGGCGAGGACCGCCCAGGGCAGGCTCGACGCCGGGTACGCCGCGGCGACCTGGGCCGGGTCGGTGCCGGCCGCGAGCGCCTCGCGCGGCGCCGGGTCGTCGGCGAGGTGGGTGGGCGGGATGCCGAGGAGGTTGTCGTTGAGGCTCACACTGCATCATGGCGCAGATGAGGACGCTGCTCGCAGGCACCCTGCTCGTCGGCACGCTGCTCGCGGCCTGCAGTCCGGCGTCCGGGGCACCGTCGTCCGGGTCACCGTCGTCCGTCGTGACCCCCGGCGGCGAGCCGAGCCTGGTCCGGCTCGCCGGGCCCCGGCAGGCGGCCGACCTCGACGTGATGACCTTCAACATCCAGGACTCGCAGATCCTCGGGATCGACCGCTACACGTCGTCCGGACGACGGGCGGCCGTCGCCCAGGTCGTCGCCGACGAGCGGCCGGACGTGATCGGGACCCAGGAGATGACCGCGGGGCAGGCCGAGGACCTGCGCGCCGACCTGGCCCGCGCCGGCGTCCGCTACACCTGGTACGGCCGCCCCAGGGTCAGCGACATCGATCGCCCCGGGGTGGACTTCAACGAGACCGTGGCCGTGTTCTGGGACCCGGCGGTGCTCGCCGACCTCGGCCGGGGCGACCTGTGGTTCTGCCCGCCGGACGTCGTCCCCACCCAGGGCTGCGTCGACTCCGGGCCGGGGTGGACCGCCGGCGACCCCCGGATGGCGACCTGGGTCCGGTTGCGGCACAAGGGGTCCGGCGCCGAGGTGGTCGTCGTCAACACCCATCTCGACGCGGCGTCGGCGCAGGCCCGCGAGCGCGGGGCCGAGGTCGTGCAGGACGCCGTCGAGCGGCTGTTCCCGGCACTGCCGGTGCTGCTCACGGGGGACTTCAACAGCGGCCCGGACGCCGCCCCGCACCGCGTGCTGACCGAGGCCGGCTGGGTGGACACCTGGACGACCGCGGCACGGACCGGCCCGGCGTGGTCGACGTTCAACCGCTTCGACCGCCGTGCCCCGCTGCCCGGTCCGCGGATCGACCGGATCTACGCCCGCCCCGGGCTGCCGGTCGTCGCGGCCGCGGTGAACACCTACCGCAGCCCGGCCGGCGTGCTCCCCAGCGACCACTACCCGGTGCTCATCCGGGTCCGGCTGCCGTGACGCCCGGACGCGCGACCGCCCGCGCCGTCCGGGAGCGGACGACGCGGGCGGGTCGTGCGGTCGTGCGGTCGTGCGGTGGTGCAGGTCAGCGGGTCACTTGATCCGCGTACCGGCCGAGCGCAGGTTCTCGCAGGCCTCGACGACGCGGGCCGACAGGCCCGCCTCGGCGGACTTGCCCCAGGCGCGCGGGTCGTACGCCTTCTTGTTGCCGACCTCGCCGTCGACCTTGAGGACGCCGTCGTAGTTCTTGAAGAAGTGGTCGGCCACCGGGCGCGAGAACGCGTACTGGGTGTCGGTGTCGACGTTCATCTTGATGACGCCGTAGTCGACCGCGGCCGCGATCTCCTCGGGGAGCGAGCCGGAGCCGCCGTGGAAGACGAGGTCGAACGGCTTGTCCTTGCCGTACTGCGCGCCGACCGCGTCCTGGATCTCCTTGAGGATCTCCGGGCGGAGCTTGACGTTGCCCGGCTTGTAGACGCCGTGCACGTTGCCGAACGTCAGCGCGGCCATGTAGCGGCCGTTCTCGCCGAGGCCCAGCGCCTGCGCGGTCGCGAGACCGTCGGCGACCGTCGTGTAGAGCTTCTCGTTGATCTCGTTGGCGACGCCGTCCTCCTCGCCGCCGACGACGCCGATCTCGACCTCGAGGACGATCTTGGCGGCCTTGGTCAGCGCGAGCAGCTCCTGGGCGATCTGGAGGTTCTCGTCGAGCGGCACGGCCGAGCCGTCCCACATGTGGGACTGGAAGAGCGGCAGGCCGCCGGCCTGGACGCGCTCGGCGCTGATCGCGAGCAGCGGGCGGACGAACCCGTCGAGCTTGTTCTTCGGGCAGTGGTCGGTGTGCAGCGCGATGTTGACGTCGTACTTCTTCGCGACCTCGTGCGCGTAGGCGGCGAGCGCGACGGAGCCGGTGACCATGTCCTTGACCGTCGGACCGGACAGGTACTCCGCACCACCGGTCGAGACCTGGACGATGCCGTCGCTCTCGGCCGCGGCGAAGCCGGCGATGGCCGCGTTCAGCGTCTGGGACGAGGTCACGTTGATGGCGGGGTACGCGAACGACTGGGCCTTCGCCCGGTCGAGCATCTCGTTGTAGACCTCGGGGGTTGCGATGGGCATTCGATCGCTCCTGTGCTGATCGTCCGCCGCACGCGAGCGCGCCCGGCGGTGATGACGGCGCCGTCTGCTGGACGACGCCCCGCTGCGCTGCGGCGCTGCAGCGTCTCCGGGGGCAATCCTTCCAGATCCGGGAGGTGACGAAGGCCTCAGAGGTCCCGGGCGGACACGTGCCCGAAACAGGTACGACACCGGGGGGCGACGTCCCCGGCGCAGGGGTGCGCGGCGGGTGTCCCCGGCCCGCGCGAGGATGGTCCCGGCGCGCGTCCCCGTGGCGGGTGCGCGCCGTCGTCCGTGGCGGGGAGGAGGTGCCGGACGTGCTCGACCTTCCGGCCCGGCCGCCGGACGTCGTCACGTGCGACGTCTGCGGCGGCCCGGCCGTGCTGGCGCGACGGGTCCCCGGGCGGCGGGACGAGGCGGTGTGCGTCCGGCACCGGGCGTTCCTCTCCCCCGCGCCCGCGGACCGGCCCGGCGTCGAGCACCTCGAGCTGCGCTGGGGCCGCTGGTGCAGCGGGCAGGCGAGCGTCGCGCAGGTCCTGGCGTCCGCGCTCCCGCTGTCGTGCGAGGCGTGCGGCGCCGCGGGCGAGGTGATCTGGGGCGTCGAGAACGACGGCGGCCGCTGGCACGCCGTGCTCTGCCTCGGCTGCCTGGAGCCGGCGCCCGCCGCGGCCGGGCCGTCGCAGATCAGCTCCCGCGGGCTCGGCCGGTGGGACGGCGCCCGGTGGCGGCCGGTCGACGCCGGCTGGCGGCCGCCGCCGCGGCGCGCTGCTGAGCCGGCGGGCTGATCCGGCGGGCTGGCCCGGGCGGGCTGAGCCGGGCGGGGACCGGTCAAGCCGGTGCGCCCGGACGCCGATCCAGCGCAGGTGGACGGCGACCGCACCCCCGCGACCGCGCCGCACGCGAACCGGTGGCAGGCGCGTCCCGTCGCCGCTCTCGCGCTGCGCGCCGCGAGCACCGTCGTCCCGCTCCTCGTCGGCGTCCTCGTGGCCCGTGCCGCTGTCGGCGCCGCACCCGCGCTGCCCGGTGGCCGCGCGCTGGCGGCCCTGCTCGGGGTCGGCACGGCCCTCGCCGGGCGCCGGGCGGCCCGCCCCGTCGTCGCGCTCGCGACCCTGCTGCGCCTCGGCCTCGCCTTCCCCGGCCCCGCACCCCACCGGGCGGCGCTCGCGCTGCAGCGCCCGCGAACCGTCGTCCGCCGGGCCCGGACCAGCCGCACCGGGACGGCCGCCGACAACGCCGCCGCGCTCGCCGCCCTGCTCGCCGTCGTCGGCGCGCACGATCGCCGGCACCGGCACCACACCCGGCGGGTGGTCGCGCTGTGCGCGCTGCTCGCCGACCGGCTGGGGCTGCCCGCCCCGGACCGCGACCGGCTCGCCTGGGCCGCCCTGCTCCACGACGTCGGCGCGCTCGCCGTCGACGACGACATCCTCGACAAGGCGGGCCGGCCGACGCCCGCCCAGTGGCAGGTGCTCCGCCGGCACCCCGAGGACGGCGCCCGGCTCGCCGCCCCGCTCGTGCCCTGGCTCGGCCCCTGGGGCGCCGCCGTCCGGAACCACCACGAGCGCTGGGACGGCACCGGCTACCCCGACGGCCTCGGCGGCGGCGCCATCCCGCTCGCGGCCCGCGTCGTCGGCCTCGCGGACGCCTACGAGTCGATGACGGCGGCACGCCCGTACCGGGCACCGCTCGCGACCCGGGCGGCCCGCGCCGAGGTCGTCCGCTGCCGGGGCAGTCAGTTCGACCCCGACGTCGTGGACGCGCTGCTCGCCGTCCCGGTGCCGCGGCTGCTGCGCGCCACCGGTCTCGTCTCGCTGCTCGCGAACCTGCCGATGCTCGGCACGCTCGCCATGATCGGCCGCCAGGGCGTCGCCGCCGCGGCCGTCCCGCAGGCCGCGGCCGTCGCGGCGTCGACCGCGGTCGTGCTCGGCGGGGTGGCCGTCACGGGCGGACTCGTCGCGCCCGGGCCGGGCGGGACGACCGTCGCCGCGGACGGACCGCGGCCCGCG
>NZ_MWLL01000132.1 GCF_002198675.1 Kineosporia sp. R_H_3
GCGGGGAGCGGTCGTCGGGGGCGGGGACGGCGTGCGCCGGGCCGGCCGCGGTGACCGGTGCCGCGAGCGCCAGCAGCGCCGCGAGGACCGCGCCACGCGCCGTCCGGCTGTGCCCTCGGCCGTCCGCCATCGGATCCCTCCATCTGCCACCTGCGGCGATTACACAAAGTTCGTTGCAGTGATCGGAAAGTTACTGCACCGACCTGCGCGGGCCGGCAAGAGACCGCCCGAACGCAGCACTCGCACGTCTGTGACAATCCCTTCGTGTCGAACGTGCGTGAGGTCGTCGTCCTCGGGTCCACCGGTTCCATCGGCCGGCAGGCCGTCGAGGTGGTCCTCGACCGGCCCGGCCGCTGGCGGGTCGCGGCGCTCGCCGCCGAGGGCACCCGGGTCGAGGCGCTCGCCGACCAGGCGGCCGCGCTCGGCGTCCGGACCGTCGCCGTCGCCCGGGCCGAGGCCGAGGAGCCGCTGCGGCAGGCGCTCGCCGACCGCGGCGCCGCCCGGGTCGAGGTGCTCGCCGGCCCGGACGCCGCGGCGACCGTCGCGGGCTCGGGCGCGGACGTCGTCCTCAACGGGATGACCGGCGCCATCGGGCTGCGGCCCACGCTCGCCGCGCTGCGGGCGGGCAGCCTCCTCGCGCTCGCGAACAAGGAGTCGCTCATCATCGGCGGCCCGCTCGTCGCGGCCGCGGCCAAGCCCGGCCAGATCCTCCCGGTGGACTCCGAGCACAGCGCCGTCGCGCAGTGCCTGCGGGCCGGCCGGGCCGACGAGGTCGCCCGGCTCGTGCTCACCGCGAGCGGCGGGCCGTTCCGTGGCCGCACCCGGGAGGACCTCCTCGACGTCACCCCCGAGCAGGCGCTCGCGCACCCGACGTGGGCGATGGGTCCGGTCATCACGACGAACTCGGCGACGCTCGTCAACAAGGGCCTGGAGGTCATCGAGGCGCACCTGCTCTTCGGGATCGACTTCGACCGGATCGACGTCGTCGTCCACCCGCAGTCCGTCGTCCACTCGATGGTCGAGTTCACCGACGGGTCGACCGTCGCGCAGTGCTCGCCGCCCGACATGCGGCTGCCGATCGCGCTGGCCCTCGGCTGGCCCGAACGGGTCAGGGGCGCCGCCGCCGGCTGCGACTGGACGCAGGCCGCGACCTGGACGTTCGAGCCGCTCGACGACGAGGCCTTCCCGGCCGTCCGGCTGGCGCGCAAGGTCGGCGCGCTCGGCGGGACGTATCCTGCGGTGTACAACGCGGCGAACGAGGTGTGCGTCGACGCCTTCCTGGGGGGCCGGATCCGCTTCGTCGAGATCGTCGACACCGTCTCCGCGGTCGTCGACGACCACGACGGGGCGACCGGACCGCTCGGGCTGGACGACGTCCTCGGCGCCGACGCCTGGGCCCGGGACCGGGCCCGGGACGTGCTGTCCGTCGCTGCGGCGGCGGGCGGGGGAGAGGTGGACCGGTAGTGGAGTCCGTCGGCATCTACGCCCTCGGCGTGGCGTTCTACGCGGTGTGCGTCGCCGCGTCGATCGCCCTGCACGAGGTCGGCCACCTGGTGCCCGCCAAGCGCTTCGGGATCAAGTGCAGCCAGTACATGGTCGGGTTCGGCCCGACCGTGTGGTCGCGGCGGCGCGGCGAGACCGAGTACGGCATCAAGGCGATCCCGCTCGGCGGCTACGTGCGGATGCTCGGGATGTTCCCGCCCAAGCCCGGGCAGCCCGCGCGCGTCGACTCCACCGGCCGGCTCGGGATGCTCGTCGACCAGGCCCGCAGCGACGCGCAGCGCGACATCGGGCCGGAGGACGCCGACCGGCTCTTCTACCAGCGCTCGGTGCCGAAGCGGGTCGTCGTCATGCTCGGCGGCCCGACGATGAACCTGCTCATCGCCGCCGTCCTCTTCACCCTGCTGTGGACGACGTACGGCCTGTCCCGTGAGACGCCGGTCGTCGACACGGTGTCGAAGTGCGTCGTCCCGGTGGCCGCGTCGAAGAAGGAGCAGGCCGCCGCGCCGCCCCAGTGCACCGCGACGAGCGCGCCCACCCCCGCGGTCGCGGCCGGGATCCAGCCCGGCGACCGGATCGTCGAGTTCGCCGGCACCCGCATCGAGGAGTGGTCGACCCTCCAGGGCCTGATCCGGGCCAACCCCGGCCGCACCCTGCCGCTCGTCGTCGAGCGGGCCGGCGCGCAGGTGCCGCTGCAGGTCACGCTCATCAAGGACAACCGCTACGAGCTCGACGGCAACGGGCTGCCCGTCGTCGACGACCAGGGCCGGTACGTCCTCGTCCCCGTCGGCTTCCTCGGCGTCTCGCCGACGACCGTGCGCGAGACGCTCGCGCTCACCGAGGTCCCCGCACAGTTCGGCACCTTCATCGCCCAGACCGCCGCCGCGATCGTCAACATCCCGTCGAAGATGGTCGGCGTCGTCAAGGCGGCGACCTTCCAGGGCGAGCGCGACCCGAACGGCCCGATCAGCGTCGTCGGCGCGGGCCGGATCGTCGGCGAGATCGCGAGCGTCCAGGGCACGCCGGAGAACCCGATCAACTTCTCCGACAAGTTCGCGGGCGCCGTCCAGATCGTGGCCGGCATCAACCTCGCGCTCTTCCTGTTCAACCTCGTCCCGCTGCTGCCGCTGGACGGCGGGCACGTCGCCGGCGCGCTGTGGGAGGGCCTGCGCCGCCGGGTCAACCGGCTGCTGCGCCGCCCGGACCCGGGGCCCGTCGACATCGCGCGGCTGCTGCCGCTCACGTACGTCGTCGCGTCGCTGCTGCTCGGCATGTCCGTCCTGCTCATCTACGCGGACATCGTCAACCCGATCCGCATCACCGGCTGACGACGGCGTCGACCGCGTCACCTGCGTGCCGGTGATCCCGGACTCGGCGGGTGGCGCGTGCCCCGGCGGGAGATACTGGGGCCCGTGCGCGCGCCGTCCGACGCCCGCACGACCACCCGTGAGAGGCGAAGTCACCCCATGTCCGTGAACCTCGGTCTGCCCGCCCTGCCGCCGCCGGTGCTCAGCCCGCGCCGCAAGTCCCGGCAGATCTCGGTCGGCAAGGTCCTCGTCGGCGGGGACGCCCCCGTGTCGGTGCAGTCCATGACGACGACCCTCACGTCGGACGTCAACTCCACGCTCCAGCAGATCGCCGAGCTGACGGCCGCCGGGTGCGACATCGTCCGGGTCGCGTGCCCGAGCCAGGACGACGCCGAGGCGCTGCCCGCGATCGCCCGCAAGTCGCAGATCCCGGTCATCGCGGACATCCACTTCCAGCCGAAGTACGTCTTCGCGGCGATCGACGCCGGCTGCGCGGCGGTCCGGGTGAACCCGGGCAACATCCGCCAGTTCGACGACCAGGTCAAGGAGATCGCCAAGGCCGCCGGCGACGCCGGGGTCTCGATCCGGATCGGGGTCAACGCGGGGTCGCTCGACAAGCGGCTCCTCGAGAAGTACGGCAAGGCCACCCCCGAGGCCCTCGTCGAGTCCGCCGTCTGGGAGGCCTCGCTCTTCGAGGAGCACGGCTTCCACGACTTCAAGATCTCCGTGAAGCACAACGACCCCGTCGTCATGGTCAAGGCCTACCAGCTGCTCGCCGAGGCCGGTGACTGGCCGCTGCACCTCGGCGTCACCGAGGCCGGCCCGGCGTTCCAGGGCACGATCAAGTCCTCCGTCGCCTTCGGTGCGCTGCTCAGCCAGGGCATCGGCGACACGATCCGGGTCTCGCTCTCGGCCCCGCCGGTCGAGGAGGTCAAGGTCGGCATCCAGATCCTGCAGTCGCTCAACCTGCGCCCGCGCAAGCTCGAGATCGTCTCCTGCCCGTCCTGCGGGCGGGCTCAGGTCGACGTCTACAAGCTCGCGGACGCCGTGACCGCCGGTCTCGACGGCCTCGAGGTGCCGCTGCGGGTCGCCGTCATGGGCTGCGTCGTCAACGGCCCGGGCGAGGCCCGCGAGGCCGACCTCGGCGTCGCGTCCGGCAACGGTAAGGGCCAGATCTTCGTCCGCGGCGAGGTCGTCAAGACCGTCCCCGAGGCGCAGATCGTCGAGACGCTCATCGAGGAGGCCATGCGTCTGGCCGAGGAGATGGGCGAGACCGCGGGCGAGGGCGCGCCGTCCGTCACGGTCGGCTGACCGCACCCGCCGGCCGCCCGCTGACGAGCCGACGGGACGCCTGCGCGAGGGCTGTCAGAATGGTCGGGCGAGGGTGGTCCGGACGACGGTGACGGGGCAGGCATGACGGGACGGCTGAGCCGATCGGGGCGCGGCCTCTCGCTCTGGGGCGGGGGCGCGGTGGAGGATGCGAGGGTGCTCCGCTCCTCCCTGCGGCTCCTGGACCGCCACGACGTCGCCGAGGCGCTCGCCGTGTGCGACCGGGACGTCGCGGCGAACCTCTTCGTCGCGGCCCGGCTGAGCGGCCCGGGGTTCGGCAACCGGGCGGGCGGCGGCGAGCTCTGGGGCTACCACGACAGCCGCGGCCTGGCGTCGCTGTGCTGGTCCGGGGCGAACCTCGTGCCGGTCCAGGCCGACGAGGAGGCCGTCGACGCGTTCGCCGACCGGGCCCGCCGGCAGGGCCGCAACTGCTCCTCGATCGTCGGCCCGGCGGACGCCGTCCTCGCGCTGTGGCGCCGCCTCGAGCCGTACTGGGGCCCGGCCCGCGAGGTCCGCGCGGAGCAGCCGCTCATGGCGCTCGAGGGCCCGCCGGTCGTGGCGCCCGACCCGCGGGTGCGGCGCAGCCGGCTCGACGAGCTCGATCTCGTGGTCCCCGCGTGCGTCGCGATGTTCACCGAGGAGGTCGGCTACTCGCCGGTCGCCCAGGACGGCGGCGCGCTCTACCACGCGCAGGTCACCTCGCTCGTCGCCGGCGGCCGTTCCCTCGTCCGGATCGACGACGTCCCCGGGGCCGGCGGCCGCCGCGAGGTCGTCTTCAAGGCCGAGCTCGGGTCCGTGACGCAGCGCGCCGTCCAGGTGCAGGGCGTCTGGGTCAACCCGCGCCACCGCGGTCGCGGCCTGGCCGCGCCGGGGATGGCCGCGGTGGCGCGGGTCGTCCAGGCCGAGGTGGCCCCGCTCGTGACGCTCTACGTCAACGGGTACAACGTGCGCGCCGTCCGGACGTACGAGCGGGTCGGCTTCCGCCGCGTGGGGACGTTCGCGACCGTCCTGTTCTGAGCGCCGCTTGGTACGCGTCGCCGCCACGTCGCGGCGCTCGCGGGGCTGCACCCGTCGCGCTGCACCCACGGCTGCACGGTCGGGCGGACGCAGCCGTGGGTGCATCGATGCGGGGGCGGAGCCGGGACCCGTGCACCCATCGGCGACGCACGGTGCTCAGGGCAGGACCGGTCGTCAGTGCCCGTGCGCGTAGAGGTCGCGCAGCAGCGCGATCTCGGCGCCGTGGTGGATCAGCTCGCGGTGGATGTGGAGCACGAGCTCGGCCATCGACAGCTCCGCGTACGGGCCCTCCGCCGGGCCGCACGGCCGCAGCAGCCCCTCGCCGGGGACGTCGGCCCCGCCGAGCGAGCGCACCCCGGCGACCCACTGCGCGTACTGCGCGTCGAGCCGGGCCAGCGCCTCGTCGGCCGTCGCCGGGTAGTCGTAGGTCATGTAGTCGCACGCCTCACCGCCGAAGTGCGCGGCGTTGCGCGCGCCGAGGACGCCCACGAGCACGTGCCCGAGACGCCAGGCGATCGTCGTCACGGGGGCAGGGTCGGGCTCGGGGAACGCGAACTCGATGAGCATCGCGCCGGAGCCGCCCTGCACGGGCGCGGTCGACGTGCCGCGCGGGCGGACGTTCCAGCAGCCGGGCACCGGTTCCCAGAGGTACTCCTCGTCGGTGAGGCCGGCCAGCCGGGGCCTGAGCTGGTTCTCCCAGTGGAAGGTCAGCTGGTCGAGCAGGGCGGTGTTCCAGTCGAGGCCGGTCGAGGTGCGGGCGTTCGTGGTCTCTGTCATGGGGACGACGCTAGAACGGCAGGCGGACAGGTTCGGTCCGCCTGCGCAGCCATACTGGCGGGGTGCTCGAGACCTCGGCCCGGCTGCTCCGGCTCCTGTCGCTCCTCCAGGAGCACCGGGACTGGAGCGGCCCCGCGCTCGCCGCCCGGCTCGACGTGACGACCCGGACCGTCCGCCGCGACGTCGACCGGCTGCGCAGCCTCGGCTACCCGGTCGACGCGACGGCGCAGAACGGGTACCGGCTCGGCCGGGGCGCCGCGCTGCCGCCGCTGCTCCTCGACGACGACGAGGCGGTCGCCGTCGCCGCGGCGCTCAGCACCGCGCCGGGGGAGGAGATGGCCGCGGCCGCGGCCCGGGCCCTCGCGAAGCTGGAGCCGGTGCTGCCCGCCCGCCTGCGGGACCGGCTGACCGCCGTCCAGACCGCGTCGGTCGCCCTGCCGAGCGGGGACGCGGCTGTCCCGCCGGACCGGATCGCCGCGCTCGCCGCCGCCTGCCGGGACGCCGTCCGGGTGCGCATGACGTACACCGACGGCGGCGGCGCGACGGGGGAGCGCGACGTCGAGCCGTACCGTCTCGTCCACGTCGGCCGCCGGTGGTACCTGCTCGGGTTCGACCGGGGCCGCGAGGACTGGCGCACCCTGCGCGTCGACCGGATCGCCGACCTCCACGTGACGACCTTCCGCTTCACCCGCCACGACCCGCCGGACGCCGCCGCCTTCGTCGGGCAGGCGGTCACGTCGTCCCCCTACCGGTGGCAGGCCCGGGTGCGGGTGCACGCCCCCGTCGCGGACGTCGCGGCCCGCGTCCCGGCGACCGTCGCGCGCCTCGAGGCCACCGGCGACCGCTGCCTCCTGACGACCGGCGCGAACGACCTGGGCCAGCTCGTCGGGCACCTCGCCACCCTGCCGTGGGACCTCGACGTGCTCGACCCGCCCGAGCTGCGCGCCGCAGTCCGCGCCGCCGCGGAGCGGCTCGCCCGGGCCGCCGCCGGATAACCCGTCAGGCGAGGGCCGTGGTCGCGGGTAGCCTTCTGGGGTCACTTCTCCAGGAGGTCCCAGTGCTGTTGCGGATGTCGTCGTTGTTCCTGCGCACCCTGCGTGAGGACCCGGCGGACGCAGAGGTCCCGAGCCACAAGCTGCTCGTCCGTGCCGGGTACGTCCGGCGTGCGGCGCCGGGCATCTACTCCTGGCTGCCGCTGGGCTACCTCGCCTACCGCAACGTCGAGCGGATCGTCCGGGAGGAGATGGACGCCGCGGGGTTCCAGGAGGTGCACTTCCCCGCCCTGCTGCCCCGCGACCCCTACGAGGCGACGAACCGCTGGACCGAGTACGGCGACAACCTCTTCCGGCTCAAGGACCGCAAGGGCAACGACATGCTCCTCGGGCCGACGCACGAGGAGATGTTCACCTTGCTCGTCAAGGACCTGTACTCCTCGTACAAGGACCTGCCGCTGTCGATCTACCAGATCCAGCTCAAGTACCGCGACGAGGCCCGGCCCCGCGCCGGCATCCTGCGCGGGCGCGAGTTCGTCATGAAGGACTCCTACTCCTTCGACGTCGACGACGCCGGCCTCGACGTCTCCTACGCCAAGCACCGCGACGCGTACATCAAGACGTTCACCCGGCTCGGGCTCGACTTCGTCATCGTCTCGGCGATGTCCGGCGCCATGGGCGGCAGCAAGTCCGAGGAGTTCCTCCAGCCCACCGAGGTCGGCGAGGACACCTTCGTCCGCTGCTCGTCGTGCGACTTCGCGGCGAACGTCGAGGCCGTCCGGACGCCTGCGCCGCCCGCCATCGACTGGGAGGGGCTGCCCGCGGCCCACGTCGAGGACACCCCCGACACCCCGACCATCGAGACGCTCGTCAACGTCTCCAACGACAAGCACCCCCGGGCCGACGGCCGGGCGTGGACCGCCGCCGACACGCTGAAGAACGTCGTCGTCACCCTGGTGCTCCCCGACGGGACCCGCGAGCCCCTCGCCGTCGGCCTGCCCGGCGACCGCGAGGTCGACCTCAAGCGGCTCGAGGCGGCCGTGTCGCCCGCCGAGGTCGACGCGTTCACCGAGGCCGACTTCGCGAAGAACCCCAGTCTCGTCAAGGGCTACATCGGCCCCGGCGTGCTCGGCGAGAAGAAGGCGTCCGGCATCCGCTACCTGCTCGACCCCCGCGTCGTCTCCGGGACCGCCTGGGTCACCGGCGCCGACGAGCCCGGCCGGCACGTCTTCGACCTCGTCGCCGGTCGCGACTTCGAGGCCGACGGCACGGTCGAGGCCGCCGAGGTCCGCGCGGACGACGCATGCCCGAACTGCGGGCACCCTCTGGAGATGAAGCGCGGCATCGAGATCGGCCACATCTTCCAGCTCGGCCGCAAGTACGCCGACGCCCTCGGGCTGCAGGTGCTCGACCAGAACGGCAAGCGGGTCACCGTGACGATGGGCTCCTACGGCATCGGCGTCTCGCGCGCCGTCGCGGCGATCGTCGAGTCGAGCTACGACGACCTCGGGCTGATCTGGCCGCGCGAGGTCGCGCCCGCCGACGTCCACGTCGTCGCCTCCGGCAAGGACGAGGCCGTCTTCGCCGAGACCGACCGGATCAGTGCCGAGCTCGAGGCGGCCGGCGTCAGGGTGCTGTACGACGACCGCCGCAAGGTCTCCCACGGCGTCAAGCTCAAGGACGCCGAGCTGCTCGGGATGCCGACGATCCTCGTCGTCGGCCAGAAGCTCGGGGAGGGCCTCGTCGAGGTGACGGACCGGCGCACCCGCGAGCGGGTCGAGGTCCCCGTCGCGGACGCCGTCGGCCACCTCGTGTCCGTCGTCCGTGGCTGAGGCGGGCGACGCGAGCGGCGCCGTCCGCGCGGTCATCTTCGACTGGGGCGGCACGCTGACGCCCTGGCACACCGTCGACATCGCGTCGCAGTGGCGCTCGTTCGCCGAGCACTTCGGCGACGCCGGACTCGCGGACCGGATCCTCGCCGCCGAGAAGCGGGCCTGGCTGCGCCAGCGCGACGAGGGCGGCAGCGCCCGGATGGCCGAGATCCTCGCCGAGGCCGGGGTGAAGTCCGACCACCCGGGCCACAGCGCCGCGCACACGGCGTACGAGGAGTTCTGGGAGCCGCACACCTTCACCGACCCCGACGTCCCGCCCCTGTTCGGCGGCCTCAAGGACCGCGGCATCAAGGTCGGCGTGCTGTCGAACACGATCTGGACCCGGGAGTACCACGACGGGGTCTTCGCCCGGGACGGCGTCCTCGACCTCATCGACGGCTCGGTCTACAGCTCGGAGATCGAGCACGCCAAGCCGCACCCCGAGGCGTTCGCCGCGGCGATGGCCGCGGTGGGGGAGAGCGACCCGGGGGCGTGCGTCTACGTCGGGGACCGGCCCTACGAGGACGTCCACGGCGCCCAGCGCGCCGGGCTGCGGGCGATCCTCGTGCCGCACTCGGACATCCCCGCAGACCAGCAGGTGCCGGTCGACGTCGAGCCGGACGCCGTCGTCCAGCGGCTCGTGGAGATCCTCGACGTCGTCGACGCCTGGGCCGCCGGCGCGCCGCAGGGCCCGCGCTGAACCCTGACCTCTGGCTCCCGGTCGCCGCGCTCGCGGCGGGCTGGGTCGACGCGGTCGTCGGCGGCGGCGGGCTCATCCAGCTGCCGGCGCTGCTCATCGGGCTGCCCGGGGCCTCGCCGGCGCAGATCCTCGCGACGAACAAGCTCGCGAGCATCTGCGGCACGACGACGTCGTCGATCACGTACGCCCGCCGGATCCGGCCGAGCCTGCGGACCGTCCTGCCGCTCGCGGGCGCGGCCTTCGCCGGCTCGGCGGCGGGTGCGGCCTGCGCGAGCCTGCTGCCGGCCGGGGTCTTCAGGCCGCTCGTGCTCGTCCTGCTCGTCGCGGCCGGCCTGTACACGTGGCGCCGGCCGGACCTCGGCGCCGTCACCGCGCTGCGGCACAGCGGTCACCGGCACACCCTCGCGGCGGCCGGGGTCGGGGTCGGGCTCGGGTTCTACGACGGGATCTTCGGGCCCGGCACGGGGGCGTTCCTCGTGCTCGCGCTCGTCGCCGTCCTCGGCTACGCGTTCCTCGAGGCGAGCGGGACGGCGAAGATCGCCAACGTCGCGACGAACCTCGGGGCGCTCGTCGTCTTCGTCCCGCAGGGCGCGCCGCTGTGGCGGACGGGGCTGCTCATGGGGGCGGCGAACGTCCTCGGCGGCTACCTCGGCGCGCGGACGGCGGTCGCGCGCGGGTCGCGGTTCGTCCGGGGGGTGCTGCTCGTCGTCGTGGCGGCCCTCGTCGTCCGGCTCGGCTGGGACGTGCTCGTCCGCCGCTGACGCGCCGCGGCGGGGGTCACTCGGTGAACGCCGGGACCGTGCCGGACCACTCGACCCGGCGCCGGGTCGCGGTCACCGCGAGGTTCGCCGCCCGGACCCGGACGTCGCCGCCGCCGCGGCCCGCGGCCCACACGGCGACCCGGGCGACCCCGGCCTCCAGGGACGCCGCGAGGTCGCCGGCGCCCGCGGCGCTCGACGGGACGTCGACGGTGTACGCGGGCAGCGCGGCCGGCGGTTCCGCGCCCGCGGCGACGACCTGCGCCTCGAGGACGTCACGGCTCGTGCGGTGCGCGTCCCAGAGCGCCTGCGCACGCTTGCGGCGGCCGTCGCGGACCCGGGGGACCACGACCGCGTAGCCGAACACCGCCGCGTGCTCGGCCTCGACGAGCCGGGCGAGCGCGTCGAGGTCGGCGGCCGGCCGGCTCGCCCGCGGCGCGGGCGTCAGGGTCGGCAGCGCCGTCCCGGTGGGCTGGTCGGTGCCGGTGGGCCGGTCGGTCGGCTGGTCGGTCGGCTGGTCCGTCGGCGAGGCGCCGGACGACGTGGGGGAGGCCTGCGGGGCGGTGACGCCACCCGCGGCGGGGACGTCGGCCGCGCGGGCCACGAGGTCGGCGTGCGCCGCGCGGGCGGCCGCGACGCGGACGAGCAGCGTGGCGAGCTCGCGGCCGACGACGCCGACGTCCGCGAGCGCCTCGCGGGCAGCGTCCGCCTCGTCGCGGACGACGCTGCGCGGCGGCGTCGGGGCCGGAGCCGCCGAGGCGGGCGCCGCGCCGGTGCCCGTACCCGTGGCGCTGCCGGTCCTCGGCGGTTCGACGGTCGCGCCCAGCGCCGTGAGGTGCGCCCGGTGGTCGTCGGCGACGGCGGCCCGCAGAGCGGCCGGGACGGCGGTCGCGGTGGTCACCGCGGCGAGCAGCTCGCGGGTCGTCGCGACGGTCCGCAGCCGGGCGACGTCGTCCACGGACGGCGTCCGCGGGCCGCCGTCCGGCCCCTGCGAGCCGTCCGGCGGCGGCGTCGAGCCGTCCGAGGTGCAGGCGGCGAGCGCAGCGAGCGCGAAGGCGGCGGGGAGGGCGGTGAGCACCGTGCGGCGCGGCGGTCCGCCCGTCCCGCCCTCGCTGCTGACACCCACGGTCGCGCATCATTCCACGATCCGTGGCCCCGCCGGGCCGGGCCCCGCCGGCGCCCGTGACCCGGGCCGGGCCCCGCCCGGGTAGTCTGGCCCGTCGCAGCAACGAGCGGACAACAGCACACGAGGAGGCACCGATGGGCACGACGACGCCGGACCAGGTCCGTGCGGTCGCCGCAGCCGCGGTCACGTCGGCGGGGCTCGTCCTCGAGGACGTCACCGTGACGCCCGCCGGCCGCCGCCGGGTGCTCCGGGTGGTCGTCGACCTCCCGGACGACGTCCTCGGCGGTGTCCCCGTCGAGTCGGTCGAGAGCGCAGCACGCGCGGTGTCCGAGGCGCTCGACAGCAGCGACGTCATGGGCGCGACGCCGTACGTGCTCGAGGTGACCTCGCCCGGCGTCGACCGGCCGCTCACCGAGCGCCGGCACTGGCTGCGGGCCCGCGGCCGGCTCGTCACCGTGACCCTCGCGGACGGCGGCACGGTCGCCGGCCGGCTCACCGAGGCCGGCGATGACGGCGTGACCGTCGACGGCCGGCCGCTCGGCTGGGACGACCTGCGCAAGGGCCGGGTCGAGGTCGAGTTCAACCGGCCCGACGAGCCCGCCGGTGCGGACGACGACCTCGTGGACGACGAGACCGACGACACGGACGACACGGACGACGAGGACGGGGAGGAGGCCTGATGGACATCGACATGGCGGCGCTGCGGATGCTCGAGCGGGAGAAGGAGATCCCCTTCGACGTCCTGGTGCGCACGATCGAGCAGGCCCTCCTGCTCGCCTACCACCGGACGGAGGGCGCGGAGCAGCACGCCCGCGTCGTCCTCGACCGCCTCAGCGGCCACGTCGTCGTGTGGGCGCAGGAGCACGGCGAGGGCGGTGTCGTCGTCCGCGAGTGGGACGACACCCCGGAGGGCTTCGGCCGGGTCGCCGCGGCCACCGCGCGCCAGACGATCCTCCAGCGGCTGCGCGACGCCGAGGACGAGCAGATCCTCGGGGAGTTCCGCGGGCGCGAGGGCGACATCGTCTCCGGCGTCGTCCAGCAGAGCGCCGACCCGAAGATGGTCCACGTCGACCTCGGCACCCTGGAGGCCCTGCTGCCGCCGCCGGAGCAGGTGCCGGGGGAGGACTACACGCACGGCAGCCGGCTGCGCTGCTACGTCGTGGGTGTCCGCAAGGGCATGAAGGGGCCGTCGATCACGGTCTCCCGGACGCACCCGAACCTCGTCCGCAAGCTCTTCGCGCTCGAGGTCCCGGAGATCGCCGACGGCACGGTCGAGATCGTCGCGCTCGCCCGGGAGGCGGGGCACCGGTCCAAGGTCGCCGTCCGGACGACGGTCGCGGGCGTCAATGCCAAGGGCGCCTGCATCGGGCCGATGGGGCAGCGGGTGCGCGCCGTCGTCAACGAGCTGCACGGCGAGAAGATCGACATCGTCGACTGGAACGAGGACCCGGCGAAGTTCGTCGCCGCGGCCCTGTCGCCGGCGAAGGTGACCTCGGTCGAGGTCGTCGACCTCGCGGCCCGGTCGGCGCGGGTCGTCGTCCCCGACTACCAGCTCTCGCTGGCCATCGGCAAGGAGGGGCAGAACGCCCGCCTCGCGGCCAAGCTGACGGGCTGGCGGATCGACATCCGCCCCGACGTCGTGAGCGACGCGGCGGCCGATTCCCGGTGACGTCGGGTGACCTCCCGGGCGCGGCGCGCCCGATACCCGGGAAGAGCCGGGCCTCCCGACGCGCTAGACTGCCAGAGGCCGGTGTCGCGGTTCGGCAACCCCCGGACGGTTCGGGCTCCCTCGCGGAGCCCGTTCGGACGTGCGTGGGATGTCGTGGTCGAGATGTCCGGTCGGTTCTGCTGCGAGTGGTCGCGGCCGAGGTCGACGGTGTCTGGTCCGTCGTCCCGGACCCGCACCGCAGGCTGCCGGGCCGGGGCGCCTCGTTGCACCCCGTGACCAGCTGCCTCGACCTCGCCGAGCGCCGTCGGGCGTTCCCTCGGGCCCTGCGCCGGAGCGGAGTGCCGGACACCACGGCCCTCGCCGAGTACGTCGCAGGAAGTTCACGTCCACCAGTCACCGTCCTCACCGGAAGCGGGTCTGACGCTGATGAGCACCCGATGAGATCGCACCGATGAACGCCCCACAGCCGTAATAACGGTCCGCGCCTGTCCATGGCCCGGACCGAGACAGGAGAGTCGTGGCAAAGGTCCGGGTCTACGAGCTCGCGAAGGAGCTCGGCATCGAGAGCAAGGTCGTCATGGCCAAGCTCCAGGAGATGGGCGAGTTCGTCCGGTCGGCGTCGTCGACCGTCGAGCCCCCCGTCGTCCGCAAGCTCCGCGAGGACTTCCCCGCCGAGCTCGCCGCCAAGGGCGTGAAGACGTCCCCCGCCCCCGCAGCACCCGCGGCGCCGGCCC
>NZ_MWLL01000133.1 GCF_002198675.1 Kineosporia sp. R_H_3
TCGTGGCCGGGACGGTACCGGCACCGACGATTGAGGGAGAGACCCGCATGTCCGACGTCCCACCGGCGCCGCTGAGCGTCGAGGAGCTGCGACGGCTCGTCGCGAGCGGCTCCGTCGACACCGTTCTCGTCGTCTTCACCGACATGCAGGGCCGCCTGCAGGGCAAGCGCGTGCACGCGCAGTTCTTCCTGGACGACACGCTCGGCCACGGCACCGAGGGCTGCAACTACCTGCTCGCGGTCGACGTCGACATGAACACCGTCGACGGCTACTCGATGTCCTCGTGGGACACCGGGTACGGCGACTTCGTCTTCCGCCCCGACCTGTCGACGCTGCGCCCCGCGCCGTGGCTGCCCGGCACCGTCATGGTGCAGTGCGACCTCACGTGGCTCGACGGCTCGGACGTCGTCCAGTCGCCGCGGCAGATCCTGCTCCGCCAGGTGAAGCGGGCCGAGGCGATGGGCTTCGTCGCCCTGGCCGGCACCGAGCTCGAGTTCATGGTCTTCGACGACAGCTACGAGCAGGCCTGGGACAAGCGCTACCGCGACCTCACGCCGTCCAACCGGTACAACGTCGACTACTCGATCATCGGCACGACGCGGGTCGAGCCGCTGCTGCGCGACATCCGGAACATGATGCACCGGGCCGGTCTCGTCGTGGAGTCGGCCAAGGGCGAGTGCAACTACGGCCAGCACGAGATCGCGTTCAAGTACGCCGAGGTCGTGACGACCGCGGACCGGCACACCGTCTACAAGACGGCAGCCAAGGAGATCGCGGCGAACCACGGCAAGGCGCTGACCTTCATGTCGAAGGTCAACGAGCGCGAGGGCAACTCGTGCCACATCCACATGAGCCTGCGCGGGCTCGACGGCTCGATCGTCTTCGCCGACCCGGCGAGCCCCGACGGACGCAGCGACCTCTTCAAGTCCTTCGTCGCGGGCGTCATGGCCTTCCTGCCGGACTTCTCGCTGCTCTACGCGCCGAACATCAACTCGTACAAGCGGTTCCAGCCGGGCAGCTTCGCGCCGACCGCCGTCGCGTGGGGCGAGGACAACCGCACGTGCGCGCTGCGGGTCGTCGGCAAGGGCCCCGCGCTGCGCGTGGAGAACCGGGTGCCGGGGGGCGACGTCAACCCCTACCTCGCGCTGGCCGCGATGCTCGGCTCGGGCCTGCAGGGCATCGAGCAGGACATGCAGCTCGAGCCGGCGCTCGTCGGCAACGGCTACGTCGCGGAGCGCACGCGGGTCGCGACGACCCTGCGGGCCGCCCGCGACGCGTTCTCCCAGTCGCCGACCGTCAAGACGATCCTCGGCGCCAGCGGCCCGCGCCGGCCGGGGGCCGAGCTCGGTGACGTCGCCGAGGAGCTGCGTGTCGCCGAGGAGGTCGTGCGGCACTACACGAACATGGCGGACGTCGAGCTGCGCGCCTACGAGGCGGCCGTCACCGACTGGGAGCTCGTCCGCGGCTTCGAGCGGCTCTGACCTCCCCGGGTCCGCCGCACCGGACCGTCACGAGACACCGTACGAGAGAAGGGTTCCCATGTCCGTCCTGCACGAGGTCGTGAACCCGGCGACCGAGGACGTCGTCACGGCCGTCGAGCTGCTCGACGCCGCCGGCACCGACGCGGCGATCGCGCGGGCGCAGTCCGTCGCGAGGTCCTGGGCCGCCGTGACCCCGGCCGACCGGGCCCGCCTGCTGCGCCGGTTCGCCGACGCCGTCGACGGCGCCGTCGAGGAGCTCGCGCAGCTGGAGGTGCGCAACGCCGGCCACACCATCGGCAACGCGCGGTGGGAGGCCGGCAACGTCCGCGACGTCCTGCACTACTACGCGGCGGCACCCGAGCGCCTCTTCGGCCGGCAGATCCCGGTCGCGGGCGGCCTCGACGTGACGTTCAAGGAGCCGATCGGCGTCGTCGGCGTCATCGTGCCCTGGAACTTCCCGATGCCGATCGCCGGCTGGGGCTTCGCCCCCGCGCTCGCGGCGGGCAACCCGGTCGTCCTCAAGCCGGCCGAGCTCACCCCGCTCACGGCGATCCGGCTCGGCGAGCTCGCCCTCGAGGCGGGCCTCCCCGAGGGCGTGTTCCAGGTGCTGCCCGGCAAGGGCTCCGTCGTCGGGCAGCGGTTCGTCGACAACCCCGGCGTCCGCAAGGTCGTCTTCACTGGGTCGACGACGGTCGGCACGGGTGTGATGGCCGGCTGTGCCCAGCAGGTCAAGCGGGTCACCCTCGAGCTCGGCGGCAAGAGCGCGAACGTCGTCTTCGCCGACGCCGACCTCGAGAAGGCGGCGGCGACGGCGCCCTACGGCGTCTTCGACAACGCCGGGCAGGACTGCTGCGCCCGGTCCCGGATCCTCGTCGAGCGCAGCGTCTACGAGAAGTTCCTCGGCCTGCTCGAGCCGGCCGTGCAGGGCGTCAAGGTCAAGGCGCCCGGCGAGGACGACGCCGAGATGGGCCCGCTCATCTCGGCGACCCAGCGCGCCACCGTCCGGTCCTACGTCGAGGAGGCGACCGAGCCCGTCGACGTCGCGTTCCGCGGCAGCGCGCCGGAGGGGCCCGGCTACTGGTACCCGCCGACCGTCGTCCTGCCCCGGTCCGCGAGCGACCGGGTCTGGCGCGAGGAGGTCTTCGGGCCCGTCGTCGCCGTCCTGCCGTTCGACGACGAGGCGGACGCCGTCGCGAAGGCGAACGACAGCGAGTACGGGCTGTCGGGCTCGATCTGGACCCGCGACGTCGGCCGGGCGCTGCGCGTCTCGCGCGGCGTCGAGGCCGGCAACCTCTCGGTGAACTCGCACTCGTCGGTGCGGTACTCGACGCCGTTCGGCGGCTTCAAGCGCTCGGGCCTGGGCCGCGAGCTCGGCCCCGACGCGCTCGACGCGTTCACCGAGACCAAGAACGTCTTCATCGCCACCGACTGAGGCACCCGCCACGGTCGGCAGCTTCATCGGCAGGGTCATCGGAAAGGATTGCAGTGGAACGACTTTCGGGCCGCGTCGCCGTCGTCACGGGCGGGGCGAGCGGGATCGGCGAGGCATCGGCGCGGCGGCTGGCGAGCGAGGGCGCGCACGTCGTCGTCGCCGACCTCAACGTCGACGCCGGCGAGGCGCTCGCCAAGGAGCTCGACGGCCTCTTCGTGCGGGTCGACGTGACGAGCGAGGCCGACAACGAGGCGATGTACGCGGCGGCCGTCGAGAAGTACGGCCAGGTCGACATCGCCTTCCACAACGCGGGCATCTCCCCGCCGGACGACGACTCGATCCTCACCACGGGGATCGACGCGTGGCGCCGCGTGCAGGAGGTCAACCTGACCTCGGTCTACCTCGGCTGCAAGGCCGTGCTGCCGCACATGCTCAAGCGCAACAAGGGCTCGATCATCAACACGGCGTCGTTCGTCGCGACGCTCGGCGCGGCGACGAGCCAGATCTCGTACACCGCGAGCAAGGGCGGCGTCCTCGCGATGACCCGCGAGCTCGGCGTCCAGTTCGCCCGTGAGGGGGTGCGGGTCAACGCGCTCTCGCCCGGACCGGTCGCGACGCCGCTGCTCATGGAGCTCTTCGCGTCCGACCCCGAGCGGGCGCAGCGCCGCCTCGTCCACGTGCCGATGGGCCGCTTCGCGCAGCCCGAGGAGATGGCCGCCGCGGTCGCCTTCCTCGCGAGCGACGACTCGTCGTTCATGACGGCGAGCAACTTCCTCGTCGACGGCGGCATCAGCGGGGCGTACGTCACCCCGCTCTGACGCGCCTTCCCGTCGTCTCCGAGGTGGATCGCCGGCACACCGCCGGCGGTCCACCTCAGAGGGCCGGTCAGGGGAGTGCGACCCACCCGGAAGGACCGATGGGAGACTTGCGACCCGTGAGCGACACCGACCGCCGCCCCGTCGTGGGCATCTCCGCGTACAGCACGCAGGCAGCCTGGGGCGTCTGGGACGTCGAGGCGGTCCTCGTACCGCGCGCCTACGTCGACGCCGTCGCGCGGGCCGGCGGGCTGCCCGTCGTCCTGCCGCCGCTGCCGGGCGTCGTCGAGGGCCTGCTGCCCCGGCTCGACGCCCTCGTCGTCGCGGGCGGCCCGGACGTCGAGCCGCGGCTCTACGGCGCCGAGCCCGGCCCGGACACCCAGCCGCCCAAGCCGGAGCGGGACGCCGCCGAGACCGGGCTCATCCTCGGCGCCGTCGAGGCCGGGCTCCCGGTGCTCGGGATCTGCCGCGGGATGCAGCTGCTCAACGTCGCCCGCGGCGGCACGCTGCACCAGCACCTGCCCGACGTCCTGCACCACGACGAGCACGCACCCGCCCCCGGCGTCCACGGCGACCACCCGGTGCGGGTCGCGCCCGGCACCCGGCTCGCCGAGGCGCTCGGCGGCCGCACCGAGACGCCCGTCCCGGCGTACCACCACCAGGGCGTCGACCGGGTGGGGGAGCGGCTCGTGCCGACCGCCTGGACCGCCGACGGCCTCGTCGAGGCGCTCGAGGACCCGGCGCTCCCGTTCTGCGTCGGCGTGCAGTGGCACCCCGAGGTCGGCACCGACCCGGCGCTCTTCGACGCCCTCGTCGCCGCGGCCCGGGCCCGGCGCGACGCCACGGTGCCGGCATGAGCACCGACCGGCTCGAACGGGACGCCGAGCGCGCCGCCGACCGGCTGCGGGTCGTCGGCCCGCGGATGGCGGCCCGGACCGGCCCGGAGGCGCAGGCCCTGCTCGACGACGTCCGCGCCGACCTGCAGCGGCTCGCGGACCTCGCGGCGGACGCCGAGGAGCGCCCGCGCCGCGCCGTCCCGGTGCTCGCCGCCCATGCCCTCGCCGACCAGGTGCTCGTGCTCGCGCACGACGTGGCCGTCGCCGCACCGGGCACCCCGGCGGGGGACGCCGCGACGGAGGCCGCGGTCGCCGTCGTCGCCGCCCTGAAGGCGCGGATCTGAGCCTCGCGAACTGCGCAAAGAGCGCACTGTGATTCATCTGTCTCTCTGTGTGCTCATGATCTAGGCTCGCCGACGCGCCGTCTCGGGACGGCATGGCCCGCACCGTCCGACGTCCGAGCTCTCGACACGTCAGGGGAACCCATGTCCGTCCGAGCCCTGCTCCGCCATGCCCGAAACCATCCCGCGCGACGCTCGAGCGTCGCGGTGGCGGCGGTCGCCGTCCTCGTCGTGACGACCGCCGGCACGGCCCGGGCCGCCGTCGTGCCGATCAGCGTCGACACCTTCACCGACACCTCGGGGCAGCACGCCAGCCAGGTCGAACCCGACTCGTTCGCCTTCGGGTCGACGGTCGTCACCGCCGTCCAGACCGGCCGCTGGTTCAACGGCGGTGCGTCCGGGATCGCCGTCTCCCGGTCCGGCGACGGCGGCGCCACCTGGACGACGACGAACCTGCCGAACCTCACGAACAACCCGAGCCCGGACAACCCGACGCCGGGGATCTGGGACAGGGTCAGCGACCCCGTCGTCACCTACGACGCCCGGCACGACGTGTGGATGGTGTCGACCCTGCCGCTCGTCGGCCGGTCGACGACCGTCGGTCCGACGGCCGCGGGCGTCTACACCAGCCGCAGCACCGACGGCGGGATCACCTGGGGCGCACCGGTCTTCGTCACCGGCTCGAACCTGCAGAGCCCGGACAAGAACTGGATCGTCTGCGACAACACGGCGACGAGCCCCTTCTACGGCAGGTGCTACACCGAGTGGGACGCCAACGGTGACGGCAACCGGATCTACATGAGCACGTCGACCGACGGCGGTCTCACCTGGGGGCCGCGCCGTCGGCCGTCGAACAACGCGACCGGGATCGGGGGGCAGCCGGTCGTCCAGCCGAACGGCACGGTGATCGTGCCGATCGACAACGCGAACGAGACGACGCTGCGCTCGTTCCGCTCGACGAACGGCGGGACGTCCTGGTCGAACGCGACGACGATCACGACGATCTCGCACCACACGGTGGCGGGCGGCCTGCGCACCGGGCCGTTGCCGTCCGCCGAGATCGACGCGAGCGGGCGCGTGTTCGTCGCCTGGCAGGACTGCCGCTTCCGGGCCGGCTGCACGGCGAACGACATCGTCTTCGTCACCTCGACGAACGGCACCACGTGGAGCACGGTGCAGCGGGTCCCGATCGACGCGGTGACGAGCGGCAGGGACCACTTCATCCCGGGTCTCGCCGTCGACCGGACGACGTCCGGCGCCACGACCCGGCTGGCGCTCGCCTACTACTTCTACCCGGCGGCGAGCTGCACGGCGGCGACGTGCCAGCTCAGCGTGGGCTACGTGTCCTCCACGAACGCCGGTGCCACCTGGTCGGCGCCCACCACGCTCGCCGGGCCCATGTCGCTGTCGTGGCTGCCGGCCACGACGCAGGGCCCGATGGTCGGCGACTACATCTCGACGTCCTTCGTCGGTACCAGGCCCGTGCCGGTGTTCGTCCGTGCGCAGGCCCCTGCCGGGTCGGTGCTCGACCAGCGGATGGTGGCGGAGACCGGGCTGGCGACGGCCCGCGCCGGGGCCGCCCGGTCGCAGTCCACGCCGCGGTCGGTCGTCCCGGGCAGCGGCACCGCGCGGGGAGCCTTCGTCCGACGCTGAGGCACCGGCGACGGCCGGGGCGGCGCACGCCGTCCCGGCCGTCGTCCGTCCGGCGGGTGCCGCGCCGGCCGGCGTGCGACGATCACGCCATGTCCAAGCAGCTGCTCGTCGGGATCGGTCTCCTGCTCGTCCTCATGGGCGCGATCTGGACCGGCCAGGGTCTGGGGTTCATCGGCGGCAGCTTCATGACGGGCGAGGTGCTCTGGGCCGTCATCGGCCCGGTCACCGCCCTCGCCGGCGCCGCGCTCGCCTACCGCGGCGCGAAGAAGGCCTGACGGCAGGGCAGGGTCAGCCCCCGACCGGCAGCGGCACCGGCGACCAGGTGAAGGCGGCCGCCCAGTCCGGGTCCGCGTGCGTCCAGCGGCCCAGCGCCGTGCTGACCTTGTCCCGCGAGACGGTCAGCGCGGAGCGCAGCGCCGCGTGCCGGACGCATCCCGGTTCGGGCAGTGCCCCGAAGCCGTGCTCGACCTGGTAGACGCCGTCCGGGCGCAGCCAGACCTGGGCGAAGGCGTCGCCGTCGCACTCGAGGACGAGCCAGCCGTCCCGGGGCAGGTACTCCACCTCGGCACGCACCTGGTCCGTCGTCGGCCCCGCGGTCCGGCGGTCCCGCGACGTCCGCAGGACCAGCCCGCCACGCGGCCTGCCGTCCGTCATCCCGTGCCCCGGCCGGTCGGCGACGTCAGCCGAGACGCTCGTAGATGATCGCCATGCCCTGGCCACCGCCCACGCACATCGTCTCGAGGCCGAACTGGCCGTCGCGGGCCTGCAGGCCGTTGAGCAGCGTCGTCGTGATCCGGGCGCCTGTCATCCCGAACGGGTGCCCGAGGGCGATCGCCCCGCCGTGCACGTTGAGCTTGTCGTAGCCGATCCCCAGCTCGTCGGCGCTGGGCAGCACCTGGGCGGCGAACGCCTCGTTGATCTCCACGAGGTCGATGTCGTCGATCGTCATGCCGGCCAGGGCGAGCGCACGGCGCGAGGCCTCGACGGGCCCCAGGCCCATGACCTCCGGCGACAGCGCCGAGACCCCCGTCGACACGACGCGGGCGAGCGGGGTGAGCCCGAGCTCCTGGGCCTTGGTGTCGCTCATGACGACGACGGCCGCGGCGCCGTCGTTGAGCGGGCAGCAGTTGCCCGCGGTCACGGTGCCGCCCGGGCGGAAGACCGGCTGCAGGGACTGCACCGCCTCCAGCGTCACGCCGGCACGGGGGGAGTCGTCCTTCGTCATGACCGAGCCGTCGGGCAGCGTGATCGGGGTGATCTCCCGCTCGAAGAAGCCGTCCGCCGCGGCCTTCTCGGCGCGGTTCTGGCTCTCGACGCCCCACTCGTCCTGCGCCTGGCGGCTCACGCCGCGCGACGTCGCGACGTTCTCGGCGGTCTGCCCCATCGCCATGTAGACGTCGGGGAGCAGGCCGGCCTCACGCGGGTCCGTCCACGGCGCGTTGCTCTGCGCGGTCGCGACGGTGCGCTCCTTGGCCTCGGCGAACTTCGGGTTGTCCCAGTCCGCGGCCTGCTGGCCGGCCCCGGCGAAGCCCTTGTAGCGCGAGACGCACTCGACGCCGGCGCTGACGAACGCGTGGCCCTCGCCGGCCTTGATCGCGTGGAAGGCCATCCGGGTGGTCTGCACGGACGACGCGCAGAACCGGTTGACCGTCGAGCCGGGGAGGCCGTCGAGGCCGAGGAGCACCGACACGACGCGCGCCATGTTCGAGCCGTGCTCGCCCCACGGCTCGGCGCAGCCGAGGTAGAGGTCGTCGAGGACGTCCGCGGTGAGCGCGGGCACCTTGTCGAGCGCGGCGCGGACGACGGTCGCGGCGAGGTCGTCGGGGCGCACGTCCTTGAGGGAACCCTTGAACGCGCGGCCGATGGGCGAGCGGGCGGTGGAGACGATCACGGCCTCGGGCACGGGTGGACCTCCTCTGGACGCGCGGCACCGGTGCCGCAGGCGGTGGACCCAACATACCTGCGGCTAAGCGGTCGCTTAGGTGTGCCGGGTCACACCGACGCGTCGTCGGTGAGCCCGCCGTCCGCCCGGGCGTCCGTGTCCGGACCCTGTGCGTCCTGGCCGTGCATGTCCGGGCCGTGCGCGTCCGGGCCCTGCGCCTCGGTGGCCGCGGCCTGCGCGTCCGCCGGGCGTGCGCCGTCCGCCGGGACCGTCGCCCACGGCCGGCGCAGGAGCACCGCCCACCGCCCGCGCGGGCCGCGGGCCGCCCCGCCGACCTCGGTGCCGGTGACCTCGGTGCCGGCGACCGCTGCGGCGCGGGCCGCCGCGTGCGCGACGTCGTCGACGCCCTCGCCGCGCCGGACGTCGGGGCGCTGCTCGGGCAGCCAGGGCAGCACGTCGAGCGCGTCGCAGACGCTGGGGAGCAGCGCGGCGGCGCACCGGGCGTAGCCGGCCGCCGACGGGTGGAACCGGTCGGCGGAGAAGAGCTCGTGCGGCCGGGAGGCGAACTCTGCGCCGATGAGGTCGCGCAGCGAGACCGTCCGGCCGCCGGCCTCGACGACGGCGATCGTCTGGGCCGCGGCGAGCTCGCGGCTCCAGCGCCGGGCGAGGTACTTCAGCGGCTGCGCGAGCGGCTCGATCGTGCCGAGGTCGGGGCAGGTGCCGACGACGACCTGCGCCCCCGCGGCGCGCAGCCGGCGCACCGCCTCGGCGAGCGCCCGGATGGCGACCGCGGGCTTGGTCCGGTTCGTCACGTCGTTCGCGCCGACCATGACGACGGCCACGTCGAGCGAGGGGCCGGCCTCGAGCAGCCGGTCGACCTGGGCCTCGAGGTGCTCGGACCGGGCACCGACGACGGCGACGACCCGCAGGTCGACCGGCCGCCCGGACAGGGCCGCGAGCCCGGTCGCGATGACCGCGCCGGGGGTCTGCGCCGGGTCGTCGACACCGAGCCCGACGGCGGAGGAGTCCCCGAGCATCGCCATGACGACCGGGTCGCCCGGACCGGCGCCGTACCGGCCGCTCGCGTCCGGGCCCTGCTTGCCGAACGGGGTGCCGATCCAACGCCGCGCGAGCTTGGCCTCGGTGAAGAGGATCCCGTAGCCCGCGGCGCCGAGCCCGGCGAGCCCGCCGCCGCCGTACGCGGCCGCGGCCGCGATGCGGCGTGCCCTGCGTGCGCGGCTCATCGACCGCTGACCTCCACTCGTCGTCCGCGCCCGCCGACGGGTGCGGGCCGCTTCACGGTAACCCCGCCGCCGGTCAGCGTCGTCCCGCGGCGGTGAGGAAGGCGCGGACCTTCTCCCGCGCGTTGTCGCTGACGTGCGGCCCGTGGGTGAAGGCCGCGACCCGGTACTCGAACTGCCCGAGCACGTGCGCCGTCCGCCGGGTGAGCGCGACGTCCGTGCAGAACGCCTTGACCGGCCACCGCAGCCCGAGCACGTTGAAGATCGAGTCCCCGGTGATGAGGACGCCCGTCGGCTGGTGGAGCAGCGAGACGTGGCCGGGGGTGTGGCCCGGGGTGTGGACGACGCGCAGCCCGCCGAGCACCGGCAGCACCTCGCCGTCGTGCAGCACGTGCCCGACGTCGACCGGGTCGAAGGCCTTGGCCCCGCCGCGGGAGAGCATCCGGCCCAGACCCGTCGACGGGTCGAGCGGGGGCCGCTCGCCGCGGCGGACGTAGCCGGCGTCCGCCTCGTGCGCCGCGACCGTCGCGCCGGTCTCGCGGGAGAGCCGGGCCAGGCCGCCGCCGTGGTCGCTGTGCGAGTGGGTCAGCACGATCCGGGTGACGTCGCGCGGCGACCGGCCGATGGCCGCCAGCCCGGCCGCGATCCGCGCCGGCGCCCCGCGCAGCCCGGTGTCGACGAGCGTCACGGCCCCGTCGGGCTCGGCGAACGCGAACGTGTTCACGAGGTCGAACGGGGCCGTCGGGATCCGCCACACCCCGGGTGCGAGCGCGATGGCTGCCTCTGCCATGTGGTCCTCCCCTCCGCGGTCGTCACCCTAGGGCCCGGGGATGTCGGCGACGTGTCACCGCGCGGATCACCGCGCGCCGGGGGCCGCCTGCGCGTCGAGGGCCGGCAGCAGGGTGAGCGCGAGGTGCAGCCGCAGCCGGTCCGCGCCGTCCGTGAGGTCGAGGCCGGTGATCCCGGCGAGCCGGGCGAGCCGCTGGTAGAGCGTCTGCCGGTGGATGCCGAGGTCGGCCGCGGCCCGCTGCGGCGAGCAGGCGGCGTCGAGCCAGACCCGCGCCGTCCGGACGAGGTCGTCGTCCCCGGTCGCGAGGAGCCGGGCGACGGGCGGCTCGAGGACGGCGTCCGCGAGCGCCCGCGCCCCGCACGCGAGCAGCCGGTGGACGCCGAGCGCGGACCAGCGGGCGACCGGGCCCAGGGCCGGGACCGCGGTCGCGGCCCGGACGGCGACGAGCCCCTCGTGCCGGGAGGCGCGGGCGTCGACGAGGTCGGGGCGCGGGTCGCCGACACCGGCGACGATCCCGCTGCCGTCGGGAGCGCCCCGGCGCACGAGGTCGACGGCCTGCCGGGCGACCGCGACCGCGGCGTCCTCGCCCCGGGCGCCGACCGGGACGAGCAGGTCGATGAGGCCGTCGCCGGGCCGGGCCAGCACCCCGCGCGGCAGCTCCCAGAGGTTCGCCGGCGTCCGGCCGCCGTCGACCGTCGGCGGCACCGTGACGGCGACGGCGACGACCCGGACCGAGCGCTGCACGAGGCCGCGGCCGGTGAGCGTCTCGGCGGCCCGCTCGGCCGCGTCGCCGTCCGCGGCGAGGACGTCGTCGAGCAGCCAGGCGACGTCGTCCCGGGCCCGGGCCTGCTGCGCGAGGACGGCGCCCGCGCGGCCCGCGAGCCGCATCGCCGCCTCGGCGGCGTCGGTGTCGACCGGCCCGGCGGCCGGGTCCTCGACGACCCAGAGGTAGCCGTAGGTGACGTCGCGCCAGCGGGCCGGCAGGCAGAGCCGGGCCGCGACGCCGCGCGCGCCGTCCGCGGGCACGTGCACCGGCCCCGTCGCGGTCGCGATCCCGAAGCCCTCGAACCACGCCCGCACGTCCGGCGTCGAGCGGCGCTGGAGGATCGAGGCCTGCCGCACGCCGTCGACCGGTGCGTCGTGCGCGGCGAACGCGACGAGGTGGAAGTCGCGGTCCTCGAGCGTGACCGGTGCGTCGAGCAGCGCGGCGGCCTCGTCGACGACGGCCTGCAGGTCGGGACGCACACGGCTCCTCGAGGGCGTATGGACATCTGTCTGCTCAAGGGTCCCGTAGCTGATGACGATCGTCCATTCGCGGATCCACAGGTTCTGCCTACCGTGGTCGTGACGCCCCGATCGACCGCTGTCTCACCGGCCCCCGGAGGTCACCGTGCTCGGATCCGTGCTCCTGTCCGCCTCCCGCAGCCCCCGGCTCCGGCAGGCCGTCACGTCGGTCCCCGCGACCCGGACGCTCGTCGAGCGGTTCGTCGCCGGTGAGCAGCGCGCCGACGCCGTCCGGACGGCGTCCGCGCTCGTGGCGCGCGGCCTGCGGGTCACCGTCGACCACCTCGGCGAGGACACCACCGACCTCGCGACCGCGGCCGCCGTCCGCACCGCCTACCTCGACGCGCTCGCGTCGTTCGCGGACGCGGGCATCGCGAAGGACGTCGAGGTGTCGGTCAAGCTCTCCGCCGTCGGCCAGGCGCTCGCGAAGGACGGCGAGGCCGTGAGCCTCGACAACGCCCGGGCGATCTGCGAGGCGGCCGAGGCGGTCGGGACCACGGTCACGTTCGACATGGAGGACCACACGACGGTCGACCGGACGCTGGCCGTCGTCCACGCGCTGCGCGCGGACTTCGGCTGGGTCGGCTGCGTGCTCCAGACGATGCTGCGCCGCACCGAGGCCGACTGCCGCGACCTGTCCGGCGTCGGCTCCCGGGTGCGCCTGGTCAAGGGCGCCTACAAGGAGCCGGAGTCGGTCGCCTTCCAGGCGAAGGCGGACGTCGACCGGTCGTACGTGCGCTGCCTGGAGACGCTCATGGCCGGCCAGGGCTACCCGATGGTCGCCTCGCACGACCCGCGGCTCGTCGCGATCGCCGCGACGCTCGCCGAGCGGCACGGCCGGGGCCGGGACGACTACGAGTTCCAGATGCTCTACGGCGTGCGCCCCGACGAGCAGCGCCGCCTCGCGGACGACGGCTACCGGGTCCGCGTCTACCTGCCGTACGGCACCGACTGGTACGGCTACTTCATGCGCCGCCTCGCCGAGCGCCCCGCGAACGTCGCGTTCCTGCTCCGGGCGCTCGCCTCCCGCGGCTGACCGCGGGGTCCGGGTGCGACGGCGGGCCCGGCGTCGGCGATGATGCGATCATGAGCGACGACCTGCCGCCCTTGTGGTTCCTCGACGTGGACGGCGTCGTCAACGCGATCTCCGCGCAGCCGGACCCGGCCGTCTGGAACGACTGGAGCACCGGCCGGGCCACCGTCGACGGCCGGCCGTGGACCATCCGGTTCTCCCCGACGGTGACCTCGACCGTGGCCCGGCTGCACACCGAGGGGCTCGCCGAGGTCTGCTGGCTCACGACGTGGGGGCACGCCGTGAACGACGACCTGCGCGTCGTCCTCGGGCTGCCCGAGCTGCCCGTGGCGGGCACGTTCGAGGAGGGCTCGGACGACGGGCCGGTGCCGGACGCGGCCCCGCAGGACCCCGACCGGCCGCAGAGCCACGCCCGGCTCGGCGACCGGGCGACCGCGCTCGACCCGCTGACCGGCGTCTGGTGGAAGCTCGACGTCGTGCGGCTCATCCACGCCGTCGACCCGGATCGGCGCATCGTCTGGACCGACGACGACCTGCGGCTCTACCCCGAGGCCCTGGAGTGGTTCCGCGCGAACGCCCGGGGGCTCTGCCTGGCCCCCGACGAGACCGTCGGCCTGACCCGCGAGCACCTGGCCGCCGTCCGCGACTACCTCGACGACCCGACGCTCTGACCGTGCCCGGCCGGAAAGCCGCTGTGCCGGGCGGGTGCGCCCACTAGCCTGCCCGTCATCATGACCATGGAACCCGGCGCCGCCGCAGAACCCGGCGAGGACCGCCCGCTCGTCGTCCTCGGGGACGGCGGGCTGGCGCGGTCGGTCTGCGCGGCCCTCGTCGAGCGCGGCCGGGTCGTGCGGCACCTGCCCGCGCCGGACGACGCCCGGCTCGCCGAGGCGCTCGGCGTCCGGGACGGCGCGCAGCCGGGCGAGCCGGCGGACGACGGCACCGGCCACGCCGCCGGGCTCGCGGTGCTCTTCCACGACGACCACGTCGCGCTGCGCTACACGCTCGCGGCGGCCCACCTGGCCCCCGACGTCCCCGTCGTCTCGAGCGTCTTCGACCGCACCGTCGCGACCCAGTTGACCCGGCTCGTGCCGTGGCTCGCGCTGTCGACGCCGGGCAACCTCGTCGCCCCGTCGCTCGCGGGTCCGTGCCTCGGCCCCGGCATCGTCTCGGCGACCGCGCCGGGCACCGTCGTCGTCCGCGAGGGCAACGGGCTCGTCACCCGGCCGTGGCGCCCGGACGCCGCCGACCGCCGGCGCACCCTGCTCGGGCGGCTGTCCGGTCAGCTGCGCCCGCACGACCCGGGCAGCCGGATCCTCCTCGCGGGCCTGGCCGGCCTCGTCGCGGTGCTCGTCGGGGACTTCGCCGCGCTCGTCCTGGGCTTCCACCGGCACGCGTCCGAGGCCTTCTTCGACGCCGCCCGCGTCGTCGCGACGGTCGGGCCGGCCGCTGCGCCGCAGGAGAGCGCGACCTACCTCGTGCTGTCCGCGCTCGCGATCCTCGTGACCGTCGTCCTCACGGCGTCCTTCACGGCCGGCCTCGTCGAACGGCTGCTCGGCGACCGGCTCGTCGGTCTCGTCGGCCGGCGGGCGCTGCCGCGGCGCGGGCACGTCGTCGTCGTCGGCCTCGGCCAGGTCGGCCTGCGGCTGTGCCAGGAGCTGCGCGGGCTCGGCCTGCCCGTCGTCGCGGTCGAGAAGTACGCCTCCGCGCCGTCGGTGCGCCGGGCCCGGGCGCTGCACATCCCCGTCGTCATCGGCGACGGCGAGGACCGCGAGGTGCTCGAGCGCGTCTGCCTGGCGCGGGCCCGGGCGCTCGCGGCGGTCGCCTCGGACGACATCGACAACATCGCGGTCGCGGTCGCCGCGCACGCCGTCGCCCCGGGCGTGCGCGTCGTCCTGCGGGCCGGCCAGCACGAGGCGATCCAGGAGACGCGCAGCCTGCTCCCGCTCGGCACGACCCGGGACGTCACGGGCGCCGCCGCCGGCTGGGTCGTCGCCCGGCTCCTCGGCGAGCAGCCCACCGGCATCGTCGCCGGGATGCACGACCTGTGGCTCGACCTGCCCGGGCGCGGCCTCGTCCGCTGGCCCACGACGTCCCGGGACCGCTGCTCGCACATCGGCGGCTGACCCGTCGCACCGCCGCAACGGTCCGGTGACGGGACGACGTCACCGGCGGGTGCGAGGATGCTCCGGTGGGACGAGAGAAGATGCAGCACACGGGCCCCTTCGAGGGCATGACCTACGCGGACACCGTCGTCGACCTCATGGGTGACACGCCGCTCGTCCGGCTCGGCCGGGTCACCGAGGGGCTCGCGCCGCTCGTGCTCGCCAAGGTCGAGTACCTCAACCCGGGCGGGTCGGTGAAGGACCGGATCGCCGTCCGGATGATCGAGGCCGCCGAGGCCGACGGCCGGCTCAAGCCGGGCGGCACGATCGTCGAGCCGACGTCCGGCAACACCGGTGTCGGGCTCGCCCTCGTCGCCCAGCAGCGCGGCTACAAGTGCGTCTTCGTCTGCCCCGACAAGGTCAGCGAGGACAAGCGCAACGTGCTCAAGGCGTACGGCGCCGAGGTCGTCGTGTGCCCGACCGCGGTGGCGCCCGAGCACCCGGACTCGTACTACTCGGTGAGCGACCGGCTCGTCCGCGAGATCGAGGGCGCCTGGAAGCCCGACCAGTACTCCAACCCCGAGGGGCCCGCGAGCCACTACGCGACGACCGGGCCCGAGATCTGGCGCGACACCGCCGGCCGGGTCACGCACTTCGTCGCGGGCGTCGGGACCGGCGGCACGATCACCGGCACCGGGCGCTACCTCAAGGAGGCCTCCGCGGGCCGGCCCGGCGGCCCGGTGCACGTCGTCGGCGCCGACCCCGAAGGGTCGGTCTACTCCGGCGGCACCGGCCGGCCGTACCTCGTCGAGGGCGTCGGCGAGGACTTCTGGCCGACCGCCTACGACCCGGCGGTCCCGGACGAGATCGTCGCGGTCTCCGACGCGGCGTCGTTCGAGATGACCCGCCGCCTCGCCCGCGAGGAAGGGCTGCTCGTCGGCGGCTCGTGCGGCATGGCCGTCGTCGCGGCGCTCGAGGTCGCCGAGCGGCTCGGCCCGGACGACGTCGTCGTCGTCCTGCTGCCGGACGGCGGCCGCGGCTACCTCTCGAAGATCTTCAACGACCGCTGGATGGCGTCCTACGGCTTCGTCGAGGCGGACGGCGCGACGAGCGTCGGGCAGGTCCTGCGCGGCAAGTCGGGCCGGCTGCCCGACCTCGTGCACACGCACCCGACCGAGACGGTCCGCGACGCCATCGAGATCCTGCGCGAGTACAACGTCTCGCAGATGCCGGTCGTCAAGGCCGAGCCGCCGGTCATGACGGGCGAGGTCGCGGGCTCGGTGAGCGAGCGCGAGCTGCTCGACGCCGTCTTCTCCGGCCGGGCCGCGCTCGCCGACCCGGTCGAGAAGCACATGGCCGCCGCGCTGCCGCTCGTCGGCGCCGGTGAGCCGGTCGACGTCGCCCGGCACGCGCTCGAGGACGTCGACGCCGTCATGGTCGTCGAGGACGGCAAGCCGGTCGGCGTGCTGACCCGGCACGACCTGCTCGGGTTCTTCGCGAGCTGATCCGGTCGTTCGGGCTGCCCGGTCGGGAGACCGGCCGGGCAGCCCGTTCGGGCAGGCTCAGCTGACCTTCTGGCCGAGCACCCGCGGCTTGTAGGTCGCGATGTACTCGTCGACCTTGTCCTTGCGGACGGCCTCCCAGAGGATCCTGCCCTGCACGTCGTCGAGGTACACGACCGACTGGGAGCCCTCCTTGCCGGTCGACGGGCTCGCGAGCGGCGCCGTGAAGAACGCGACGTCGGAGACGTCCGCGCCCTGGTAGTCGAGCGCGATCTCGCTCATCTCGTCGATCGTGAACGCGTTGTCGGACGCCGTCGCGGAGGTCAGCGCGTCGAGCGCGCTGTTGAGCTTGAGCGGGTTCGCGAGGGTGCCGCGGGCCGAGAGCTTCTTGAGGACGGCGCGGATCCAGTTCTGCTGGCGGCGCACCCGGTCGAAGTCGCCGCCGGCGAGGGTCTTGCGCTGCCGGACGTACTGCAGGGCCTCCTCCCCGCCCATCGTCTGGCAGCCCGACTTCACGGTCCCGATCTTGTCGCTGACCGTCTTCGGCACGCAGATCCGGACGCCGCCGAGGGCGTCGGTGATCTGCTTGAAGCCGGTGAAGTCGATGACGACGACGTGGTCGATCCGGACCCCGGTGAGGGACTCGATGGTGCGGACCATGAGCGTGGGGCCGCCGAAGCTGAACGCGGCGTTGATCTTGTTCTTGCCGTGGCCGGGGATCTCGACCCAGCTGTCGCGCGGGATCGACGTCACCGACGCCGTCTTCCGGTCCGCGGTGAGGTGCAGGATCATGATCGCGTCCGTGCGCTGGGCGCCGGCCTTCCAGTCCTCGGGGTTGCCCGCCGAGACCCGGCTGTCCGAGCCGAGGAGCAGGATGTTCGACGCGTCGCCCGCGACCGGGTCGACCGTCGCGCGGTCCGTCTTGGGGATCGCCTGGAACGGGTCGCCGAAGCGCTCGATGTTCTTGTCGAGGGACTGCTGCCACTCCCGGACGGCGATCTTGAAGCCGACCCCGACGAAAAGCGCGGCGGTGCCGAGGATCGCGACGACCTTGACCCACCGGGGGTAGCGGCTCGTCCGGCCGCGCCTGCCGCGGCGGCCCCGCGGCGGCTCGCCGGCGGCCGCGACCTCGTGGGAGGTGGAGCCGCCGAACCCGTCGAAGACGTCGTCGAACGGGCGCTCCCGGATGTCGCTCACCAGATCTCCGATCTCGTCGCCCCGACTCGAAAATCAGGATAGGTGGACGTCAGTCGCGCTTTTCACGCATTGCTGCAAACGTCACCCGTCCGGTAGAGCCGGTCACGCCAAGTGAGTGATCCTGGGTTTCGGTGTCAGCCTCGACGGCCTTTGCGCGTTTTGAGGTAGTCACTGACGACGTACTGCCCGAGCCGATCGAGCCCGGGCGTGAACACCCGGCCGCCGTTGCGCCGGGCGACCGCGTCGACGAACCGGCGCAGCCCCGGGTCCTCCCCGAGCATGAAGAGGTTGATCGCCGCGCCGTACCGGGTCAGCGCGTCGACCTCGGCGACCGTCGCCCGGATCGTCTCCGGCAGCGGCGGCCACATGAAGACCGCGTCGCCGTCCGGGGCGAGGTGCGCGGTCGGCTCGCCGTCGGTGACGACGAGGACGACGGGCTCGCCGTCCGGGTGCCGGCGCAGGTGCCGGCCGGCGATCTTCAGCGCGTGCTGCAGGTTGGTGCCCTGCACGTAGTCCGGCTCGACGCCCGCGAGCTGCTCGACCGACAGCGCCGAGGCGTGCCGGCCGAAGCCGATGATCTGGAGGGCGTCCTGCGGGAAGCGGGTCGCGACGAGGTGCGCGAGCGCGAGCGCCGTCTGCTTCATCGGGCCCCAGCGGCCCTCGGAGATCATCGAGTACGACAGGTCGACGCACAGCGCCACCGCCGCACCCGCCCGGCGCTCGGTCTCGACGACCTCGAAGTCCTCGACCTCGAGCCGGACGCCGCGCGGGGACCTGGCCCCGGGGACGCGCGGCCCCGTCGTCGAGACCGACCGCCGGACGGCGTTCCCGACGGTGCGGACGACGTCCAGCGGCTGCTCGTCGCCGAACTGCCAGGCCCGCGAGGCGCCCGTCGCCTCGCCGGACGCCCCGGCGTCGCGCAGGTCGTGCTCGCCGCGGCCGCCGTCCTTGAGGTGCTCGAAGACCTGCCGGAGCGCGGTCTGGCCGAGCCGGCGCAGCGCCTTGGGGGAGAGGGTCAGCCCGCCCGAGTCCCGCACGAGCCAGCCCTGCCGCTCGAGCTCGCGCTCGAGGTGCTGCAGCCGGCGCACGTCCTGCGCGGCCCCGGCGCCGAGCGCCCGCTCGACCTGCTCCACGTCGACGTCGTCGAGCGTGGCGCCCGGGTGCTGCTGGCCGAGGGAGTCGAGCAGGTCGTCGAGGTCGGCGAGCTCGGCGAGGGCGTCGGCGGCCTCGCCGTAGCCGAGCGGGTTCTCCCCGCGCATCCGCTCGCCGCGCTCCCACGACAGGTCCGGGCGCAGCGCCCGGAGGTTGTCGCTCAGCGCGGCCATCTGCGCCGCGAGGTCGGGGTCGCCGAGGGCCGCGGCCATGAGGCCCTGGAGCTCCTCGCGCTGCTGCGGCGTGAGCGAGGCCATGAGCCGCTGCGCCGCCGCGGCCTGCCGGGCGAGCGCGTCGATGAGCTCGTCGACGTTCTTCGGGTCCTCCGGGAACAGGTCGCCGTGCTTGTCCATGAACTCGGCGAAGGCCTGCGTCGTGTCCTCGCCGCGGGCGTGCTTCGCGAGCAGCCCGTTGAGGTCGGAGAGCATGTCCTTGACGGCCTGGTTCGCGGCCTGCCGCTGGGCGTCGTCCGCGCCGGGCTGCATGCCCCGCAGGGCGTCGCGCATCCCGCGGAACTGCTGGTCGAGGACGTCGCCGCGCAGGTCGTCGAGGATCTCGCGGTAGATCCGCTCGGCGTCCTGCGAGGCCCAGGAGTAGTCCGACAGGTCGCTCACGGCCCGCGCCGCGGAGCGGGGCAGGTTGTCGAGCCGGGCCTCGGCGAACCGGGCCTCGTCGCCGTCGCGGCCGGCGAGCTCCTCGCGCTCGGCGGCGAGCGCCTGGTCGAGCTTGGCCTGCGCGGAGGTCACCGCGCCGTCGAGCCGGCCGCGGCGGGAGGCGTCGCGGCGCATCCGGGCGGCCCGCGCCCGCAGCTCGTCGAGCCCGGGCAGGTCCGGCCGGCCGGTCTCGCCGGGCAGCCCGCGGCGCAGCAGGTCGCGCAGGGCGTCCCGGATGCTGCCGCCGGCGAGCACGTCCTCGCCGAGGGCGTCGAGCGCCTCGCGGACGTCGAACGGCGGCGCGAGCGGGTCCGGCCCGCCGCGCCACGGCCCGTAGCGGTGCCGGTGCGAGCGGTGCCTGTTCGGGCCGCGGCCCGAGGCGGCGTCGCTCACCGTCGGCGGCCCTCGGTGGGCTCGCCGTCGTCGCGGCCGCCGTAGACGACGCGACCGTCGTCGTCGACCTCCTTGGCGACCCGCCGGGTCAGGTGCAGGCCCTCGAGCACGAACTCGACGGCGCTCGCGGCCTCGGCGGCCGTCGGCACCTCGTCGTGGCCGAGGCGGGCGAGCACCGTGGCCAGCCCGGGGACCGTCCCGACCTGCGCGAGCAGGTCCTTGGACGACACCGCCTCGCCCGCGGCCACCCCGGCGCCCTCGGCGGCGACCGCGACGAAGCCGGTGAGGTCGAGGCCGCCGAGCCGGGCGCGCCACGTCTCGGCGGTCGCGCGGCGCAGCAGGTGGTCGAGCACCTCGACCTCGCGGCCCTCGCCGTCCGCCTCGAACTCGACCTTGCCGCGCAGGGTGCCGGTGACGAACTCGGTGTCGCCGATCCGGGCCACCGGGCCGTCGGGGCCGGACGTCGGCTCGCCGAGCAGCGCGGCCCGCCGCAGGGCCGCGGCCGCGACGGTCTCCGCCGCGGCGATGGAGAACCGGGCGGAGATGCCGGACCGCTGGTCGACCGCCGGGGACTCCCGGACCGCGCGGGTGAACCGGGCGAGCACCTCGAGCAGGTGGTCGGGGAGGGTCGCCGCGAGCGCGGCCTCCTGCCGGACGAGCTCGACCTCGAGGTCGAGGTCGAGCGGGTAGTGGGTGCGGATCTCGGCGCCGAAGCGGTCCTTGAGCGGGGTGATGATCCGGCCCCGGTTCGTGTAGTCCTCGGGGTTGGCCGACGCGACGAGGAGCAGGTCGAGCGGCAGTCGCAGCACGTACCCGCGCACCTGGACGTCGCGCTCCTCGAGCACGTTGAGCAGCGAGACCTGGATCCGCTCGGCGAGGTCGGGCAGCTCGTTGACCGCGAAGATCCCGCGGTGGGTGCGGGGCACGAGCCCGAAGTGGATCGTCTCCGGGTCGCCGAGCGTGCGGCCCTCGGCGACCTTGATCGGGTCGACGTCGCCGATGAGGTCGCCGACGGAGGTGTCCGGGGTGGCGAGCTTCTCTGCGTAGCGCTCGCTGCGGTGCAGCCAGGCCACCGGCAGGTCGTCGCCCAGCTCGGCGACCCGGGCCCGGGACGCGGGCGTGATCGGGTCGAAGGGGTGCTCGTGGAGCTCGGCGCCGGAGATGACCGGCGTCCACTCGTCGAGCAGCCCGACGAGGCTGCGGATGAGCCGCGTCTTGCCCTGGCCGCGCTCGCCGAGCAGCACGAGGTCGTGACCCGCGAGCAGGGCGCGCTCGAGGTCGGGGAGCACGGTCTCGTCGAAGCCGACGACGCCCGGGAAGCGGTCGCCGCCCGCCGCGATCCGGGCCAGGAGGTTCTCGCGCAGCTCGGCCTTGACCGTGCGGAGCACGTGCCCGGAGGCGCGCAGCTCACCGGCCGTCGCGGGCAGCCCGGCGGGCGGCACGGGGGCCACGTGCGGCAGGTGACCGGCGGCCGGGCCGGGGGCCGTCGGGGC
>NZ_MWLL01000134.1 GCF_002198675.1 Kineosporia sp. R_H_3
CCCTCGCGCACCGGCACCCCCCCGCCCCGCCGCCCTCCGAGGTGGCGGGGCGGGGGCGTCCATGCTCCGGACAGCCTCTATGACAGCGCTGTCTACCGGCGTAGCGTGGCGTCCGGCGCCCGGCCGAGGACCGTCCGCGGCGATCGGTGCGCCGACGTCCGGAAGGGGCAGTGGCACACGCGATGAAGGCACTCGAGCGCAAGCTGGCGGCGATCGGCGACGGGAGCTACACGGGGGACGACTTCGTCCTCGCGGACGCGAAGGACGCCGACATGGCGTTCGGGGCGGCCTCGGCCGGCCCCCGCCCCGACGGGTCCGGCTTCCGCAGCCGCCCCGAGTACCTCGCCCACATGAAGGCCCTCGTCGAGGCCGAGGCGATCGACATCCTCCTGACGAGCGCGTCCAACGGCGAGCGGATCGCCGCCGACGGCGTCCTCGACTCCTCGCCGGTGACGCTCGCCGTCCGGGGCAACGACACGACCGACATCTGGAACCAGCGCTGCTCGGCCTACACGACGGTCCCGTCCCGGCCGTTCCGCAGCGCGAACCTCGAGGTCGTCCGCGGCTTCTGCGACCTCGTCCTGTACTCGGTGACGTTCAACAACGACCTCGACCACGACCTGCGCAGCGTCGAGGAGTACGCCCGGTTCCGGGCCGACGCCCGTGCGGTCGGGATGCGGCACTTCCTCGAGGTGTTCAACCCCAACGCGCCCGTGGGGCTCGCGGCCGACGAGGTGGGGGCGTTCGTCAACGACTCGATCCTGCGCACCCTCGCCGGCGTGACGTCGTCCGAGCGGCCGCTCTTCCTCAAGATGGCGTACAACGGCCCGGCCGCGATGCGCGAGCTCGTCGACAACGACCCCTCGCTCGTCGTGGGCATCCTCGGCGGCTCGGCGGGCACGACCCGGGACTGCTTCGAGCTGCTCCACCAGGGCGAGCGGAACGGTGCCCGGGTCGCGCTGTTCGGTCGCAAGATCCAGCGCGCGGAGTCCCAGCTCGACCTCGTGCGCCTCATGCGTGCCGTCCTGCGCGGGGAGCACACCCCCGAGGCTGCGGTGAAGGAGTACCACGCGGCGCTCGCGGCGGCCGGGCTCACGCCGGTGCGGTCCCTCGAGGACGACCTGCGCGTCACCGAGCCGGTGCTCGCCGCCGGCGCCGGGGCCTGACGGCGGCCCGCGGACCGGCGGACGGCGGACGGACGGCGATGGGGCTGTCGTGGCAGGAGCGCGCGGGCGTGCTGTGCGCCGGGTGCATCGTCGTCGACGCCGCGAAGGTCGTCGACGTCTGGCCGACGCCGGAGCGGCTCGCGATGATCGAGTCGGTGAACCTCAGCACGGGCGGGCCGGGGCTCAACATGGCCGTCGACCTGGCCCGGCTCGGGGCGCCGTTCCCGGTCGGGCTGGCCGGGGTCGTCGGGGACGACGACCACGGCCGGTTCGTGCTCGACGAGTGCGCCGCGGTCGGCGTCGGGACGGGCGGCGTCCGGGTCACCGCGGACGCTGCGACGTCCTTCACCGACGCCATGGTGCTCAAGGGCTCCGGCGTGCGGACGTTCTTCCACCACGCCGGGGCGAACGACCTCCTTGTGCCGGACGACGTCCCGGTCGGGGCGTCGTCCGCGCGCGTCTTCCACTGCGGCTCGCCCGGGATCCACGCGGCGATGGACGCCCTCGACGCGGCGGGCGACAGCGGCTGGGTGCGCCTGCTGCGCGCCGCGCGGGCGGCCGGGCTGCGGACGAACCTCGAGCTCGTCGGGCTCGACGCCGACCGCCTGCGCGACCTCGCGCGGCCGTGCCTGCCGCACCTGGACTACCTCGTCGTCAACGAGGTCGAGGCCTCGGCCGTCGCGGGCGTCGAGGTCAAGGCCGTCGGCGTGGACGGCGCCGTCGACTGGGCCGGCATCGAGACCGCCGCCCGCGGCTGCCTCGACCTCGGGGTCGGCCGGCTGGTCGTCGTGCACTGCCCGACCGGCGCCCTCGCCGTCACGAAGGACGGGGACGTCTCGCGCCAGGGCTCCGTGCTCCTGCCGCCGGGCGTCGTGAAGAACGCCACCGGGGCCGGGGACGCCTTCGCCGCGGGCGTCGTCCTCGGGCTGCACGAGGACCTCCCCGTCGAGGAGTGCCTGCGGCTCGGCGTCTGCGCCGCCGCGGCGAACCTGCAGGGCGCGGGCACCTCGGACGGCGTGGTGGCGGCCGCCGAGTGCCTCGCGCTCGGCGACGGGTACGGCTTCCGCGCGGTGCGCTGAGGGGACCGCCAGTCGCCGACCGGCCACGCTCACGTGTGAGCCCGGTCTCTGCGCGCGTGACTCGTACTTTCGCCTCATGACACGTGGCGCCCCCGGCGAGCAGCGTGATCGTGATCGTCCGATCACGTGCCAGGGGGTGGCAGTCGTGGACATGTCCCGTCGTCGGTTGGTCCGCCGGGCCGCAGTCACCGTTCTCGCCGTGGCGGTGACGACCGCGGGCGGCTGGGGCGGCGGCCCGGCGGCGGCGGCGCCGATGCCGCTGCGCGCCGCGGCGCACACCTCGTCGTCCTCGCCGTCCCCGTCGGTCTGGCCCAGGCCCGCCCGCGCCGCGCTGCCCGCGCCGACCGCCCGGCAGCTCCAGGCAGCGGTCGACGAGTACGTGCGCAGCACCGGCATCGTCGGGGTCACGGCCGCCCTGGTGACGCCCGAGGGCAGCTGGACCGGGGCGGCGGGTGCCGACGGCGTCGGCGTCCGGCTGCGTGCGGCGTCGGCGATGCCGATCGCCAGCACGACGAAGACCTTCGTGGCCGCGGAGGTCCTGGTCCTCGCCCGGCGCGGCCGGATCGACCTCGACGCGCCGGTGACCCGCTACGTGGCGCTGCCCTTCGACGCGCACGGTGCCACGGTCCGTCAGCTGGCGACGATGACGTCGGGCTTCCCCTTCATCCCGGACGAGACCGCGATCGCCGCGGCGTCGGCCGACCTGGACCGGCGCTGGACCTGCCGGGACACCGTGGCCCTCGTCCCGGCGGACGCACCGCGGCTCGGCGAGCAGGGCGGGGCGGCGGCCTACAACGGTCTCAACTACGTCGTCCTCGCGATGGTCGTCGAGAAGGTGACCCGGCTCCCGCTCGCGGAGGCGCTGCGGCGTGACCTCGTCGCACCCGCCGGGCTGCACCGGACGTGGACCGAGACCGGTGCCCGGCCCGAGCGACCGCGCCCACCGCGGGCGCTGCCCGTGGACGACCCGGTGACCCCGGTCGTCGACCGGACGAGCCCGCTGCTGCCGTCGACGGCCGCCGCGACGTCCTTCTGCGGCGGGACCGGCGTCGTCTCCGACGCCCTCGACCTGGCCCGCTGGGGCTACCTGCTCTACGGCGGGCGGCTCATCGACCGCTCGCTCGTCGACGTCATGACGACGCCGAACCCGCTCGGCGGGGACTGGGGCTACGGCTTCGGCACGATGATCGCCGACTGGGACGGGACGCCGTTCTGGGGCCACGCCGGCAACTACGCCGGCTACACGTCGATCCTCTTCGCGTGGCCGCAGACGCACACCACCGCGGTGGTGCTCACCCCGGTGAGCGGCGGGCCGGACGGCGACGTCCGGGCCGACCTGGCCATCGGTCTCTACCTGACGCTGCTCGGCGGCTGACGAGCCCGGTCCGCCGGGCCCGGCCACGAGGGCCGCCCGGCGGACCGACCACCTTCAGTCGGTGCCGGACTCCATCGCGGCCCGGTCGAGCGGCTCGACGTCGCCCTCGTCGACGGTGCCGATCGCGGCGATCGGGTCGGCACCGCCCGGCTCGAGGCGGCCGAGGATCTCGGCCTGGCCGGTGAGCTGGCCCTGGGCCGCGTACAGCTCGAGCTTCTGCCGGGAGTCGGAGATGTCGAGGTTGCGCATCGTCAGCTGGCCGATCCGGTCCAGCGGGCCGAACGCGGCGTCCTCGGTGCGCTCCATGGAGAGTCGGTCCGGGTGGTACGACAGGTGCGGGCCGGTCGTGTCGACGATCGAGTAGTCCTCGCCGCGGCGCAGCCGCAGGGTCACCGAGCCGGTGACGGCGCCCGCGACCCAGCGCTGCAGGGACTCGCGGAGCATGAACGCCTGCGGGTCGAACCAGCGGCCCTCGTAGAGCAGGCGCCCGAGGCGGCGGCCCTCGTTGTGGTACGCCGCGACGGTGTCCTCGTTGTGGATCGCGTTGACGAGCCGCTCGTACGCCGCGAAGAGCAGCGCCATGCCGGGGGCCTCGTAGATGCCGCGGCTCTTCGCCTCGATGATCCGGTTCTCGATCTGGTCGCTCATGCCGAGGCCGTGCCGGCCGCCGATGACGTTCGCGGCGTGGACGAGCTCGACGGCGTCCTCGAACTGCTTGCCGTCGAGGGCGACGGGGCGGCCCTGGTCGAACGTCACGGTGACGTCCTCGGTGGCGATCTCGACGGACGGGTCCCAGAACCGCACGCCCATGATCGGCTCGACGAGCTCGATCGAGGCGTCGAGGTGCTCGAGGCGCTTGGCCTCGTGGGTGGCGCCCCAGATGTTCGCGTCGGTCGAGTACGCCTTCTCCTGGCTCGCCCGGTACGGCAGGTCGCGCTCGGTGAGCCAGGCGGACATCTCGGCGCGGCCGCCGAGCTCCTCGACGAAGTCCGCGTCGAGCCACGGCTTGTAGATCCGCAGCTTCGGGTTCGCGAGCAGGCCGTAGCGGTAGAACCGCTCGATGTCGTTGCCCTTGAACGTCGAGCCGTCGCCCCAGATCATCACCTCGTCGTCGTGCATGGCGCGCACGAGGAGGGTGCCGGTCACGGCGCGGCCGAGCGGCGTCGTGTTGAAGTACGCGCGGCCGCCCGAGCGGATGTGGAAGGCGCCGCACGCGAGCGCGGACAGGCCCTCCTCGACGAGCGCCGAACGGCAGTCGACGAGCCGGGCGAGCTCGGCGCCGTACTGCATCGAGCGGCCCGGGATGGTCGAGATGTCGTCCTCGTCGTACTGCCCGAGGTCGGCGGTGTACGTGCAGGGGACGGCGCCCTTCTCACGCATCCACGCGACGGCGACAGAGGTGTCGAGGCCGCCTGAGAAGGCGATCCCGACACGTTCCCCGACAGGCAGGCTGGTCAGCACCTTGGACACGACTGGTAAGCGTATTGGCTCGCGGGTGCGCTCCTGCGCACGGGGCGGTGCCGGCGTGCTCGTCGTCACCCGCGGGAGTCTGCGGCGTGCGCGTTTCGCCGGTATTGCCGTCGACCGCACGCCGGTGACACGCCTACCGTTCGTCGCATGGCGACGATCGACACGCTCGACGGGCTCGAGGCCCTCTACCCGCCGGCGCTCGACCGGACCCGGGCCAAGAAGAAGGAGCGGCTGGACGACGGGGTGCGCGCCGCGATCGCGGCGTCGCCGTTCGTGCTGCTCGCGACGGCCGACGGGCAGGGCCGCTGCGACGTCTCCCCGCGCGGCGGGCCGCCCGGCTTCGTCAAGGTGCTCGACGACACCCGGGTCGCGGTGCCCGACCTCAACGGCAACAACCTGCTCGACTCGCTGCGCAACGTCGTGCTCAACCCGTACGCCGGGCTGCTGTTCGTCGTCCCCGGGCAGTCCGAGACGCTGCGCCTGGACGGGCCGGCGCACCTGAGCACGGACGACGCCGTCCTCGACCTGTTCGTCGAGGAGGTGCGCCGGCCGGTGCTCGCCGTCGTCGTCGAGGTGGGGACGGTGTTCTCGCACTGCGCGAAGGCGTTCCGACGCAGCCGGCTGTGGGACCCGCAGACCTGGCCGGACGCCGACGAGCGGGTCGTCCTCGCGGCCCGGTACCGCCAGCTCGGGCTGTCGATGTCGTTCGACGAGTACGTCGCCGCGAACGAGGAGAAGATCGCCGCCGACCTCGAGGCGGACCGGCCGGTCTGACCCGGTCTGACCCGGTACGCGCCGCCGGGAAGGTGCGTCAGACCGGTCTCGGCGCCGTCCCCAGGAGCATCGCCACGACGTGCTCGGCGATGGCGAGCGACGACGTCGCCGCGGGGGAGGGGGCGTTGCGGACGGCGAGGACGGGCCCGAGGTCGGAGATCCGGAAGTCGTCGACGAGGCCGCCGTCGCGGTCGACGGCCTGGGCCCGGACGCCGGCCGGCGCGGGGACGACGTCCGCCGCGGTGACCTCCGGGACGTAGCGACGGGCGCGCCGCATGAACAGCGTGCGGCTCGCCGAGCCGGCCATCTCGCCGAGCCCCATCCGCCAGTGCGACCGGGCCATCGAGCGGAACCCGGGCCAGGCGAGCGTCGAGCCGAGGTCGCGCAGGGCGACGTCGCGGCGGCGGTAGCCCTCGCGGGCCAGGGCGAGGACGGCGTTCGGGCCGACGTCGACCCGGCCGTCGACCCGGCGGGTGAAGTGCACGCCGAGGAACGGGTAGGCCGGGTCGGGCACCGGGTAGATGAGGCCGCGGACGAGCGAGGTGCGCTCGGGCCGCAGGGTCCAGTACTCGCCGCGGAACGGCACGATCGCCGGCGCCGCGTCGTCCCCGGCCCGACGGGCCACGACGTCGGACTGCAGCCCGGCGCAGACGACGAGCCGGTCGAAGGTGAAGCGCTCGCCGTCGTCGGCCCGGGACAGCCCGGACCGGCGGGTCGTCACCGTGACCTGCTCGCGGGTCGGGCCGGTGCGCTCGACCGCCGTGACCTCGCGGCCGAGGAGCACCCGGCCGCCCGCCGCCTCGACGTCGCGCCCGAGCGCGGCGGTCACGGCGACGAAGTCGGTGATCGCCGTGCGCGGGGAGTGCAGCGCGGCGACGCCAGCGGCGTGCGGCTCGACGTCCCGCAGGCCGGCGGCGTCGAGCGGGCGCAGGTCGGGGACGGCGTTCGCGACGGCCCGCTCACGGATCCGTTCCAGCGCCGGGAGCTCGGACTCGTCGACGGCGACGACGAGCTTGCCGGCCTCCTCGAAGGGCAGTGCGTGCTCGGCGCAGAACTCGCGCAGCAGCCCGACCCCGCGCCGGCACAGGGTCGCCTTGAGCGACCCGGGCGCGTAGTAGAGGCCGGCGTGGACGACGCCGCTGTTGTGACCGGTCTGGTGCGCCGCGACGCGGTCCTCCTTGTCGAGCACCGTGACGACGGCGTCCGGCCGTAGCTGCGTGACCCGACGTGCGACCGCGAGCCCGACGATCCCTGCCCCGACGACCCCGATCCGTTCCACCCTGCCAGTGTCCCGCCGACCCCGGCCGGGCGCGCGGGTCGCGGGTCCCGGGCCGGGCGGCGACCCGCCGGACGACCGATCCGCAGGGAGCGGTCGGGCGCGGCATCATGCACGGGTGAGCTACCCCCTCGTCGGGCCAGGCGGGGACCGCACCGGCCCGGTCGGCTACACCTACGCCGCGCTCGTCGTCCGCGTCGGGGACCGGACCGCGCACGTGCCCGAGGACGTCTTCGCGACGCCTCCGGACGCCGGTCGCGGGCGCCTCGACGGCTCGCTGCGGCCGGCCCCGACCCGGGACGGCGTGCTCGCGGCGCTGCGGGCCGCGGGCTTCTCGGGATGGGTCGGGGCCGACGAGGACGGGTGGGTGGCGGCCGTGCCGCGGTCCGGTGCCGGCACCGTCGCCTCCGGGCGGCGGGGCGTCGCCGGCCTCGGTGCCGACCTTGCGGCCGCGCTCGCGGCGACCGTCGTCGTCCTGCGGGTGCTCGCGGACCGGCAGCTCCTCGTCGCCGTCTGGGACGGCGCGCAGGAGCTGGGCCGCTACGTCAGCGACCCCTCGGTGGGGCGGGCCGAGGACGACGACACGCTGCCCGACCCGCTCGGCGTCGAGCACGCCGAGGCGTTCGCCGCGGCGTGCGGGCGCTCCGACGACGCCGACGACCTCGCCGAGCTGCTCGCCGAGGAGCTCGACCACGACAGCGTCATCGAGTCCGAGCGGCTCGCGGGCGTGCTCCGGCTGCTCGGCCTGCCCGGCTGGCTCGTCGCGGCGTCGTCGCTGCCGCGGGACGTCCCGGCGGGCCCGCGGGCGGGCGACCTCACCCGGCTCGGCGCCGGGTCCGAGGGGCTCGCGGGAACGGTGCGGGGGTGGGCCGCCGAGCAGGTGCGCCGGCGCCGGACCCCGCCCGACCCGGTCCCGGAGGGCCCGCGCGGTCCGTCGGACGCCGACCTGTGGATGCTCGGCTGAGGAGGCCCGGCGGCCGGGGCGTGACCCGCGTGCAACCTCGGGGGCCCCGGCGCGCATGTGAGGGACGTGGGCACGAGAAGGACGACGGCCGCAGCGGCCGCAGGTGCGGGCATCGCCGGCGCTGACGGCGCGCCGCCGGGCGACGTGACGCCCGACGCAGCACCGGACGATGCGTCGGGGCGGGGCGCACCCGGACCGGTGACGCCGTCGTTCCGCGAGTTCGCGACGGCACGCCGGGCGGCGCTGCGACGTACCGCCTATCTCATGTGCGGTGACTGGCACCTGGCGGACGACGTCGTCCAGGACGCCCTCGCCAGGCTCTACGCGGACTGGCCCCGGCTCGCGGCGCGCGGTCCGGTCGAGGCGTACGCGCGCAAGGTCGTCGTCAACGGTGTGCTCGCCCACCGGCGGCGGCCGTGGCGGCGCGAGGTCGTGGCGCCCGCCCTGCCCGACGTCCCCGACCCGCGGTCCGGCGACGGTGCGCCCGCCGGCGCGGACGACGGCACCCGCGACGTGCTCCTGCGGGCCCTCGCCGGGCTCGGCGCCTCGCAGCGGGCCGTCGTCGTCCTGCGCTACTGGGACGACCTGCCCGTCGACGAGGTCGCCCGGGTGCTCGGCTGCAGCACCGGCAACGTGAAGAGCCAGGCCGCCCGCGGGCTGGCGCACCTGCGCGACGCCCTCGGCGCGCGCCCGGACCAGGAGGTCACCCCATGACGACGGACCCGTACCCCACCGACCCGACTGCCGGCCCGGCTGCCGGCCCGGCTGCCGACGAGGCCGCCGGGGCGCTGCTCACCGCCGCCCTCGGGACGCTCGTCCGGGACGAGCCGCCGATGCGCTTCACGGTCGAGGACGCCGAACGGCGCGGCCGGCTCCTGCAGCGCCGCCGCCGGCGGACCCGGGTCGGTCTCGGGGCCGGGGTGCTCGTCGCCGCGAGCGGCGCCGCGTTCCTCTCGGCCGGCGCGCCGGGATGGCCCGGGGCGCAGCGGCAGCCGGGGACGGCCCTCGGGCCGACGGCGAGCCCGAGCCAGAGCGCCGGGACGGCGATCGGGGACTTCGGCGGCACCAGCCTGCCGGTGGGCTTCCCGCTCAACGAGGCGTTCGTCGCCGTCGAGTCGGCGTTGCCGGACGGCGTCCGCCTGGGGGACCTGCCGGCCGACGTCGCGTGGGAGCCCGGCGGGCCCGGGTACGTGGCCGCCGTGCGGGTCCCGCTCGCGCGGGGGAGCGCGGTCTCCCAGCGCGGGGGCGCGACCTTGCGTCTCGGCCCCCGGTGCGTGCTCGACGGGGCGGACGCGGTGCTCGACGACGTCCAGGCACGAGCCGTCGCCGACGCCGTCTGCGCGGTCTGGACGACGTGGGGCCGGCCCGACCCGCTCGCCGTCCCGCCGGCGCCGAGCACGCCGCCGGACCCGGCGTCCTGACCCGCCGTCTGACCGGCCTCCTGACTCTGCACCGGATCCGCGTCCGCCCCCGCGCCGGGGCGGGTGATCGCTACAGTCCCCGCTCATGAGCGCAGCGGGCAACGGGGACGCGACGGCCCCGCAGGGGTTCGCCGGGGTCGACCCGGACCGGGTCAAGGACGTCGTCTCGGCCGTCTGGGACCACAAGGACGACGTCGCGTCGGCGGTCGAGTTCGTGCGGGACCACGGCGACGACCTCGTCCGGCTCGCGGCCCGGCTGCCCGAGCTGCTCGGTTCGGTCTCGGAATTCCTCACCGGGGCGGCGGACGACGCCCGCGGCGCGGCGGCCTTCCTCACCGGGGACGGCGGTGCGGAGGGCAGCGGGGTCAAGGCCCTCGCCACGCTCGCCGGCGAGGCGCTCGACACGTGCCGGCGTGAGCTGGCCTCGGCCCGCGACCTGCTCGACAAGCTCGGTGACGAGCTCGCCGACGTCCCGATCCCCAGCGTGCGCGCGACCTACTCCGAGGTGCTCGGCCACAAGCTCGTCACCGGGCTCGACCTCGGCGAGGGCAAGCTCCTCGGGGTGGCGAGCGCGCGCGTCCGCGAGGGGGCCGAGCGCTTCGACGGGGTCGGCGCGGAGCTCGCGAAGGTGGCCGACGTGCTGCGGAAGATCGGCGGCCTCGTCGACCACGCGGGTCAGGGCCTCGCCGACACCGCGACCAAGCTCGAGCACGGCGGGCAGGCCCTCGGGAAGCTCACGAGCTGACGGCCGTGATCCCCGCCGTGACGGGGCGCAGGTGCTCGACGACGGGCGGCTCGGCGAAGAACGGACCGACGACGGCGCGCCACCGCGGGAAGAGGTCGCTGTTGCGGAAGGTCACGGTGTGCGCCTCGAGCGTCTCCCAGCCGAGGAGCACGAGGAACGTCGACGGGCGCTCCACGAAGCGGTGCAGCTCGCCCCACAGGAAGCCCTCGGCCTCGTCGAGGACGGCCCGGGCCTTGGGGAACTCGGCCTCGAACTCGGCCTCACGGCCGGGCGTCACGGTGATGAGCACGTGCTCGACGACCACGGTGTTCTCCTCCTGCTGCGGGGGCCTGCGGCGGTCCCTCGACGGGTCCTCGAAGCGTACGGTGCGCCCTGTCGCCGGGACGCCCGCCCGCCGACTGGACGCTGCGGGCGCCCATGGCCAACCCTGACCCTGTGACCTCCCTGGGCGACCACGTCGCGTCGTGGTTCGCCGGCTGGTCGCCGGTCGAGATCGTCCTGCTCGTCGTCGCGGCGGTGCTCGTCGGCTTCGCGAAGACCGCGATCGGCGGGGTCGCCTCGATCAGCGTGGCGATCTTCGCCGCGACGATGCCGGCCCGGGAGTCGACCGGGGTGCTGCTGCCGCTGCTCATCCTGGGTGACGTCTTCGCGGTGTGGTCCTACCGCAAGCACGCGCACTGGCGCACGCTGCTGAGGCTCATGCCGACGGTCGTCGTCGGGATCCTCCTCGGCGCGGTGTTCGTCGCGACGGTCGACGACACGGTGATGCGCCGCACGATCGGCGTCGTCCTCGTGCTGCTCGTCGCCGTGAACCTGTGGACCCGGTCCCGGCAGGCCCAGGAGCAGGCCGCGGTCACGGCCCCGGCCGCCCGCGTTCGCGACCATCGTCGTGAAGCCGGTGAGCGNTCACGGCCCCGGCCGCCCCGGCGGCCCCGGCGGCCCCGGCGGCTCCGACCGCCCCTGTGGACACCACGACGCACGCCGCCACGACGACCGTCGCCGCGACGTCGTCCGCCGCGACGTCCTCCGCGGACGCGGCGGACGCGGCGTCGGCCGCCGGGACGCGCAGGGCCCGGCACACCGCCGCCGCGTTCTACGGCTCGCTCACCGGCTTCACGACGATGGTCGCGAACGCGGGCGGCCCGGTGATGTCGCTCTACATGCTCTCCATGCGGATGCCGATGCTCGCCTTCCTCGGCACGGGCGCCTGGCTCTTCGCCCTCTTCAACCTCGTCAAGGTCCCGTTCAGCATCGGCCTCGGACTGCTCGACTGGCGCGCGCTCGGGGTCGACCTGGTGCTCGCACCGGGTGTCGTCGTCGGTGCCGCCGTCGGCCGCTGGGCGATCCGCCGGATCGACCAGGCGCTGTTCGAACGGATCGTCCTCGTCGTCACGGTGCTCTCCGCGGTGAACCTCGTCCGCTGAGCGGTCCGCGCGGTGGCAGGGTCAGGCGCCGTCGACCGCGCCGTCGCCCGGCGTACCGGGGCCCGCGGAGCCGATCGCCTCGGTGATCGCCGAGGAGATCCGGCCGAGCGTCTCCACCTGCTCGGGGGAGAGCGCGTCGAAGACGAACCGGCGGACGGCCGCGACGTGGCCGGGGGCGAGCTCGACGACCTTCGCCATGCCGGCGTCCGTGAGCATCGCGATCTGGCCGCGCCGGTCCGTCGGGCACTTGCGGCGCCGGACCCAGCCGTACCCCTCGAGCCGGGCGACCGCGTGGGACAGCCGGCTCAGGGAGTTCGCGGTGACCTGGGACAGCTCGCTCATCCGCAGCTCGTGGCCGGGCGCCTCGGAGAGCATTGCCATGATCACGTAGTACGTGTGCGGGATCCCGGCGTCGGACTGGAGCTGGCGGTCGAGGGCGGCCGGCAGCTCGTGGAGCACGGGCATGAGCCCGCGCCACACCTGCTGCTCGGCGTCCGTGAGCCACCGCGGCCCCGGCCCGGCGGCTGCGCCCGGGGGCTCCTCGGCCCTCGCGGCCGCCAGGGTCGCCGACGTCGGGTCCGTCATCACGTGACCTGGAAGGACCGCTTCGACAGCCCCATCCAGAAGCCGTCGACGGTCGGCTCGACCGGGGCGTCCGGGGTCTGCGCGGCGCCGAGCGTCACGAACAGCGGCGTGAAGTGCTCGACGGTGGGGTGGGCGTAGGGCATGCCGGGCGCCGCGCTCGCGAACGAGGCGAGCGTGTCGACGTCACCCTTGGAGAGCGCCTCGCCGGCCCATGCGTCGAACTCCGACGACCACGCCGGCGGTGCCGCGTCGCGGTTCGTCCAGTGCTCGCGGGTGAGGAACGGCAGGCCGTGGGTCAGGAACCCCGAGCCGATGACGAGGGTGCCCTCGGCGCGCAGGTCGTGGATCCGGCGGCCGATCTCCAGGAGCCGGGCCGGGTCGTGCGTCGGCAGGCTCATCTGGACCACGGGCACGTCGGCGTCCGGGTACATCACCTTGAGCGGCACCCAGGCGCCGTGGTCGAGGCCGCGCCGCTTGTGCTCGTAGACCGGCTCGGTGTCGGGCATCGCGGACGCGACCCGCTTGGCGAGCGCGCTCGAGTCGGGGCTGGCGTACGTCATCTCGTAGTACATCTGCGGGAACCCGCCGAAGTCGTAGACGAGCGGCGTGCCCTGCGCGGTGCCGGACAGGCTGAGCGGGGCCGACTCCCAGTGCGCGCTGATGACGAGCACGTCCTTCGGCTTGGGCATCGACTGCGTCCACGCGAAGAGCTGGCTCATCCAGCGCGCGTCCTCGAGCAGCGGGGGTGCGCCGTGGCCGTAGTACATGGCCGGCAGCGGGCCGTCGGCGGGCGTCCACGCGCGCTGCGCGCGGGTCGCCGGCAGCGCCGTCCGGAGGAACTCCTCGTACTCGGCCGGGGCGGCCGGTCGGGAGGTGAAGCTGCTGCTCATCGCGTCCTCGCTCGTTCTGGTGTCGTCAGGGTGGGTGGGCGGCGCGGGTCCGTCAAGGCCCGCCGGGTGCGCGGGTCAGACCGCGAGGGGCAGCGCGATGGTGTGCGCGGTGTGCGTGACCTTCGCCTGCAGGTACCGGGCGTTCGCCGTCGACAGGTGCACCGCGGTCGGCACCCGGTGCGCGACCCGGACGCCGAGGCCCTCGAGCTGCGCCGCCTTGTCGGGGTTGTTGCTCAGCAGGTCGATCTCGTCGGCGCCGAGCGCCAGCAGCATCTGTGCGGCCGCCGTGTAGTCGCGCTCGTCGTCCGCACGCCCGAGCGCGCGGTTGGCGGCGTAGGTGTCGAGGCCGCCGTCCTGGAGGGCGTAGGCGTCGAGCTTGGCGTAGAGCCCGATGCCGCGGCCCTCCTGGCGCAGGTACAGCAGGAACCCGCCCGCCTCTGCGATCCGCTCGGCCGCCTCGCGCAGCTGCGGGCCGCAGTCGCAGCGCAGCGAGCCGAGGACGTCGCCGGTGAGGCACTCGGAGTGCGGGCGCACGAGCGTCCGACCGCCCGGGGTGCCACCCGCGAGGGCCGCGCGCCAGTCGCCGAGACCGATCGCCAGGTGCTCCTTGCCGTCGGCGAGCCCGTCGAACGTGAAGACGTCCGACGTCGTCGTCCAGCCGTCGGCGAACCGCAGTGGCACCGACACCGCGGTCCGGACGGTCGCCGCAGGGATGCCGGCCGCCGGGGTGGTCCCGGTCGCCGCCGCCGAGGGCGGCACGGTGCCGGGCAGGTCCGGTCCGGTGGTGGGGCGGGTCAGTCGCATGGTGGACTCCTTGAGCGCTCAACTTCTGTCGGACTCTACCAGGAGAACTTGAGTGTTCAAGTTTTTCTTCCCCCGGTCGTTCCGGGGTCGGCTGCCGGCCGGTCACCACGGCCGGGCCTCGAGCGCTGCGGACCACGCGAGCCGCCCGCGGGTGACCGTCGCCGCGGGGAGGCTGTCCGCGAACGCCTCGGTGGCGAGCAGGACGTGCACGTGGGTGCTGAGCCGCTCCCGGGCGAGCCGCTCCAGCGCGGGGCGGTGCTGCGCGCAGACCCGGTGCTGCTGTGCGAGGTAGGCCCGCTGCCAACGCATCGCGTCCCCGTGCCGGCCGGTGAGCAGCGTCGTCACGTCCTCGGCGGCGACCTCGAGCTCAGCGGGCACGTGCAGGCGTCCGGAGGCACCTGCCAGCGCGCCGACCGCGCCGAGGACCTCGCACGTGGTGTCGTCCTCGAGGTCCCAGGCGGTCGTCAGGAAGGCCTTGAGGAGGCGGACGTCGGCGAGCAGGACCTGCTCGGCCCGGGCCACGACGACCGGGTGCCGCGGCCCGAACCGCTGCCGGGGTGCGGTCGCCGGGTGCGCGGCCGGTCGCGGGTTCGGGCGCCAGCGGGCGGGGACCCGGCCCGGTCGCCCCGCGCGGTCGAGGATCTGCGCTCGCAGGGCCGCCGTCCTGGCCCGGACCTGGGCCAGCTCCGCGGCGAGCGGCACCGGGTCGTGCCCGCCGACCGAGCCGAGGAAGGCCTCGACGGCGCGCGGGCCGTCGACGAGCTCCCAACGGACGAACGCCACCTCGGGGCGGCCCGCGGCGGGGAGCAGGTCCCGCAGCACGGACAGCAGCGGCCCGGTCGTGGGCAGGCGTGGCAGGGACGCGTCGAGCGGTGTGAGTGCGGCGAGGCCGACCGGGTGCCCGGGGGTCAGCCGGGCCGCGGTGACGCCGGTGTCGAGCTCGGCGAGGAGGTCCTGCTCCCACAGGTCGCCCCCGAGGAGGGCGTCGCCGAGGTCCCCGAGGAGGCTGCTCAGGTCGCAGTGCGACAGCCTCCAGCCGGGCCCGGGGTCGAGGTTCTCGGGCCGGGCGGGCAGGACCAGCTCGGGCAGCCCGAGGCTGTGCAGCCCGACGGTGACGGCGCAGGCCCCGGCGGGGTCGCCGTCCGCGTCGCAGATGCAGGCGACGCGCCACGGGCGGGCGGGGGACTCGACGATCTCGTGGACGACCAGCTGCACGGGGGCCTCCTCGCTCGGGACCGGCGGTGCCGGTCGTTCGAGCGACGAGGCTTCGGGGCGGGGGTGACGGTCCGGGGCGGACGGGACCTGCCCCTGTGGACAAGCCGGGTCCGGTCCGGGGTGTGGACGGGTCGGGCCCGGACGAGCGGTCGGGTCAGTGGCCTGCGGTGAGGCCTGTGGTGCGGCCTGTGGTGAGGCCTGTGGTGAGGCCTGCGGTGCGGTCGGCGGTCAGGCCCAGCGCCACTGGACGCCGTAGCAGAGCCCCTGGACGACCTGCTCGAACCGGACCCGGATCACCCCGGTGTCGTCGGGCGTCAGCGTGCGGGTCGTCGGGTGCGCGTCCTCGAGCACCGCCGGCGGGACGCCGTCCAGCCGCCAGGCGAGCGCCACCGCGTCGGCGTCGGCGAACCGGATCTCGGCGGAGAACCGCCGTGTGCGCCGCAGCGGGATGAGCACGTAGTGCGGCCGCATCCGGTCCCGGTCCGCGGTGAAGCTCACGACGTACCGGTGGCGCTCGCCGGCGCGCAGCGGCCGCGGCAGAGCCAGCTCGTACCGCCAGTGGCTCTCCGAGACGCGGTGCGCGCCGCGGATCCGGCAGCCCGCCTCGGCGACGATGCCGAGCTCGGGCAGGGTCCCCGGCTCGAGCGCCTGGACGCTGAGGGTCGCCGTCACGGTGTCGAGCCCGTCGGCGTCGGCGACGATGACGCGGTCCTCGGTGAGCCGGGCGGACGCCGAGTCGAGGCGCATGGTGGCGGCGAGGCTCTCGACGTACCAGCCGGTCGGGGCGAACGGGTTGCCCGGCTCGCCGCTCTGGCGGGACACCAGGGCGTCGGCGAGCTGGCGGGTCGCGGCGTCCAGCCGGCGGCGGGCCGTCCGGGCGTCGCGGTCCATCGCGGTCGCGATGGCGTCGATCCGGTCGGTGAGCAGCGGCACGTTGGTCCAGCCGTCGACGGCCAGGCTCACGAGCACGGCCTCGCGCAGGTCCCCGGCGAGCGCCTGGGCCGCCTCGACGATCCCGCTCTGGGCCAGCCGGCGCAGCTCGGTCTCGGGGAGGGCCAGGTCGAGGTCGAGCGCCGCGACGAGAGCGGGCCCGAGGCGGGACACCAGCCCCGGCGACTGCAGCGCCCGCCCCTTGCGCAGGGCCATGAGGTCCCGGGTGAGGGTGTCGACGTCGACCTGCGCGACGCCGTTCGGGTCGCCGTGGTCGTCGAGCGGGTCGTCGAGCTGGTCGTCACCATGATCGTCGAGGTGGTCGTCACCGTCGTCGCCCACGTCGGCGTCGTCGTCGCGCCGGCCGCCGAGGTGGTCCTCGGGCGGCGCGTCGGGGGCCGGCGTGCCGTTCCTGCCGGACCGCTCGACCCGCAGGCCGTCCAGGTCGTCGTGACGGGCCTCGAGGACGGTCGGGCCGTCGTCGGCCCGCCCGTCCGGCGTCGGCCCGGAGGTTCCCCCGGTCATCGTTGCCACACGTGCCCCGTAAGTCGTCCGCCCGGTACCGGCGGATGTGGCGATGGCCCCGAGATCGACCGCCCTGACACGGCCTCCATGCGCGGTCACACCATAGTTGACAAGTAGTGGACAGGCGCGGAGAACGCTTTCAAACATGCGTAGCGATGACTATCGTCTCTGAGGCGGGACCGGGGGCGGTCCCTGGGGCGGGGCGTCGGTGACTCCACGGGGAGGTCACCGGCCCCCGCCTCCTGGCGTTCCGGGCAGGCGCCGACGCCGCGCAGGCGACCCGTCGTCGTCCCGTCGTCCGCTGCCGGAATGTCCCGGCGTCCTGTACCGTTCTCGGGATAGTTGAATTCGAAACTACCCGCGAGGACGGCGTGCCGGCCATGAGCAGGCACGGCAGACTCGTCGGGACGGACAGGAGCGTGGACCCATGAGCGACACCCCCGCGAGCGCGTCGACCCTCGAGGTCGTGGACCCGGCCATCGACGTCCGGCGGGCCGGAGAGCGGTTCGTGACCCAGGCGGGCGGCTGGCTCGACTCCAAGCACTCGTTCTCCTTCGGGCACCACCGCGACCCGCGGAACACCCACTTCGGGCTGCTGCTCGTCAACAACGACGACATCGTCAAGCCCGGCACCGGCTTCGAGACGCACCCCCACCAGGACATGGAGATCGTCACCTGGGTCATGCAGGGGTCGCTCGTGCACCAGGACTCGACGGGGCACAGCGGCGTCATCTACCCGGGTCTGGCCCAGCGGATGAGTGCCGGCACCGGCATCCTGCACAGCGAGAAGAACGACTCGTGGCGGCTGAAGGGCGGCCCCGAGCACCTCGACCCGGTGCACTTCGTGCAGATGTGGGTCGTGCCCGACGAGGGCTCGATCGCGCCGGGCTACGAGCAGCTCGAGATCGCCGACGAGCTCATGCGCGGCGGGCTCGTGCCGGTGGCGTCCGGGATGCCCGGGCACGCCGACCACGCGGCCATCCGGATCAAGAACAAGTACGCCGCCCTGCTCGCCTCGCGGATGTCCGCGGGTGACACCGTGACGCTGCCTGAGGCGCCGTTCGTCCACCTCTTCGTGCCGCGCGGCACCGTGCGGCTCGAGGGCGCCGGCGAGCTGACGGACGGCGACGCCGCCCGGATCCTCGGCGGCGGCCAGAAGATCACGGCGTCGACCGACGCCGAGATCCTCGTCTGGGAGATGCACGCACGGCTCAGCTGAGCCGGCGGCCACCGCCGACCGACCGCCCCGCCGGAGGACCGCATGAGCAGGCTCGACCCCGACGTCGTCGGCACGGACGCCGCACCCGCCCCCGACGGCCCGGGGACGAGCCTGCTCGAGCCGCGCGAGGTGCCGCTCGGCGGCCCGCGTGCGCTCCTCGTGCGGCGGACGCTGCCGCACAAGCAGATCCGCACGATCGGTGCCTGGTGCTTCGTCGACCACTTCGGCCCGGCGCCGGTCGCCGAGACCGGCATGCACGTGCCGCCGCACCCGCACATCGGGCTGCAGACGGTCACGTGGCTCTACTCCGGTGAGGTGCTCCATCGCGACGGGCTCGGCTCGGAGCAGGTCGTCCGCCCCGGCGAGCTCAACCTCATGACGGCCGGCCGGGGGATCGCGCACGCCGAGGACTCGGTGCTCGACGGCCCGGACGGTGCGGAGGGCCCGGACGGCCCGGACGGGCCGCCGGTCGACCGGGCGACGATGCACGGCCTCCAGCTGTGGGTCGCCCTGCCGGACGGCGAACGCCACCAGGAACCGCACTTCGAGCACCACGCGGGGCTCCCGACCGTCGGGCTCCCGGGAGCGACGGCGACCGTCGTCCTCGGGGCGCTCGGCCCGGCGGACGCACGGGACGCCGTCCGCTCACCGGCCGCGACGTACTCGCCGATCGTCGGCGCGGACCTCGTGCTCGACGCCGCGCAGGCCGGCCCCGGGGCGCCCGGGACCGCCGTCCCGCTCGACCCCGCCTTCGAGCACGGTGTCATCGCCGTCGAAGGTGAGGTCCGGGCCGACGGGGTGACCGTCCCGCGCGGCGCGCTGCTCCACCTGCCGCCGGGACGCGGCACCGTGACGCTCTCGGCCGTCGACGGCCGCGCGCGGGTGTTCCTCCTCGGCGGGCCGCCCTTCGGCGAGCGGCTCGTCATGTGGTGGAACTTCGTCGGCCGCGACCACGACGACATCGCCCGCGCCCGGGCGGACTGGGAGGTGGCGCGGTCGGCGCCGTCCGACCGGTTCGCGGCCGTCGTGCACCCGGTGCCGGCGCTGCCCGCCCCCGCCCTGCCGACCACCCGCCTGCTGCCGCGCTGACCGCCGGCCGGGCTCGTCCCCGGTCAGGCGTGGGTGACGGCCTCGACGTTGTGCCCGTCCGGGTCCCGCAGGAACACCGCGTAGTAGCCCGGGTGGTACTCGGGCCACTCCCGCGGCGCGTGCAGCACCTCGACCCCGGCGGCCACCGCCGCGGCGTGGACGGCGTCCACCGCGCCCCGGTCGGGCGCCTGCAGCGCGAGATGCGCCTCACGGCGCTCCTCGCCGAACGCGGGGCTGAGCCAGAAGTCCGGGTTGCCGTCCGGACCGGAGAACCCGACCGCGTAGGACTTCGCGACGGGGAAGCGCATCACCTCCTTGAGCCCGATCGCGGCGAAGACGCCGGTGTAGAACCGCACGGACGCCTCGACGTCCCCGACCTGGATGCCCACGTGGTCGATCACGGGTCGAACCTACGACCGCCCACCGACAGCGGCTGCGGGCCGACGTCCCGGGGCGCAGCGCAGGCTCGTCGATGCACGCATCGATGTGCGGCCTGCGGGGTCATCGCCCCGGCGACGACACATCGATCCCTGCATCGACGATGCCGAGCCTGCCGTGGCTCGCTGGTGATGGCAGAGCAAAGCCTGCGCGCGACAGGTCCGCCCACGCGGCGACCCGGTCACCGGCGGCCCCGGCCGGCATGCCCCGGAGCGCTACCGCGCCAGCGCCGATGCGACGACGTCCAGGGCGGCGGGCGTCCGGACGACGAGCGTCGCCTCGCGGACCCGGGTCGGGGTGTTCGGCAGGGTCGTCAGGGCCACCCGGGTCGCGACGTCGAGCGGCCAGTAGGGCTGCGTCATCCCGATCGGGGTGAGCGCGAGGGTGCGCGCACCGAGCGCGTCGGCGACCGCGAGCACAGAGCGGTACGCCGCGGAGAGCAGGTGCTCCCGGTCGATCCGGAGGTCGTACTGCGGCGCGGCGACGTGCACGAGCCAGCGTGCCGGCAGGGTGCCGGCCGTCGTCGAGACCGCCTGGCCCGCGGGCAGACCCGCGGGGTGCGACAGCGCGAGCAGCTCCTCGAAGGCGGCCAGCGCCTGCGGGCCGGCGGCCCGCAGCAGCCCGAGCTCGTCGTCCGGGGTGCGCCGGCGGCGGGGCGGGGGGACGACGCGCACGACGGCGTCCGCCGGCTGCCCGGCGAGGTCCCCGACGACGGTGCGCAGCTTCACCGTCCCAGCATGCCGACGCAGGGCCGGGGCCGTAAGGGGACCGTGAGCCCGGCTGCGGCCCGGTGCACGCCCCGGCCGCCTAGGCTGCGGTCATGACGGCCTCGCCGACCGTGCTCGTCGTCGAGGACGACGAGACGGTCGCCGACGTCGTCACGGCCTACCTGCAGGACGCCGGGCTGACCGTCGTCCGGGCCGCGGACGGGGTGACCGCGCTCGCGGTCGCTGCCCGGGAGCGGCCCGACCTCGTCGTCCTCGACCTCATGCTGCCGGGCCTCGACGGGCTCGAGGTGTGCCGCCGGCTCCGGGAGGCCCGCGCCGACCTGCCCGTCGTCATGCTCACCGCGCTCGGCGACGAGGCGGACCGGCTCGCCGGCCTCGAGAGCGGCGCGGACGACTACGTCGTCAAGCCGTTCAGCCCGCGCGAGCTCGTGCTGCGGGTGCAGGCGGTGCTCCGGCGGGCCGCACCGTCGGGGGCGGTCGGCACACCCGGTCCGGCGGCCGCCCTCGCCGCGGCCGGGCGCCGACGGCTCGTCGCGGGCGGGCTCGTCGTCGACCTTGCGGCCCGGACCGCGACCCGGGACGGCGCACCGCTCACCCTCACCGCCCGCGAGCTCGACCTGCTCGCCCACCTCATGGCCCACCCGGGGACGGCGTTCAGCAGGGAGCAGCTCATGCGCGACGTGTGGGGCTGGGATTTCGGGGACACCTCGACCGTGACCGTCCACGTCCGCCGGCTCCGGGAGAAGATCGAGGGGGACCCGTCGGCCCCCGTGCTCCTCGCGACCGTGTGGGGCGTCGGCTACCGCTGGGAGCAGACGTGAGGATCCCGGACGGCCTGCAGGTCGTGCTGCTGGCCCTGGCCTGGTCCGGTGCCGTCGGGCTTGTGGGGCTGCTCGTGGTGCGGCTCGGGCCGCGCCGGTCCGTGCGGTCCACGCTCGTCGCGACCGCCGTCGTCGGGGTCGCCTCGCTCGTCGCGGGCGTCTGGGGCGCCGCCCGGGCCATGTTCATCTCGGAGCACGACCTCGGGGTCGTCGTCCAGGTCAGCCTCGCCGCCGGTGCCGTCGCGCTCGCCGTCGCCGTCGTCGCGGGCCGGGTCGTCGTCCGGGACGTCGTGGCCGTCCGGCGGCTCGCCCGGCTCACCACGGCCGACGGGCCCGACGGGCCCGATGGTCCCGGTGGTCCCGGCGGTGACGCCCGTGCGGACGCCCCGCACCTGCTCGAGCTCGCGGAGATCCACGACGAGCTCGTCGGTGCCGGTGACCGGCTCGCCGCCGCCCGGGCCCGGGAGCGGTCGCTCGAGGCGTCCCGCCGGGAGCTCGTCGCCTGGGTCAGCCACGACCTGCGGACCCCGCTCGCGGGCGTCCGAGCGATGGCCGAGGCGCTCGAGGACGGGCTCGCCCCCGACCCGGCCCGCTACCACCGGCAGATCCTCCAGGAGGTGGACCGGCTCGGCGGCCTCGTCGACGACCTCTTCGAGCTGTCCCGGCTCCAGGCCGGCACCGTCCTGCTCGACCTCGCCCCGCTCGACCTCGCCGCCCTCGCCCGCGACGTCACCGCGGCCGCGGCGGCCGGTGCGGCGGCCCGCGACGTCACCGTGGCGCCGGTCGCGCACCCGGGCGCCGTCCCGGTCCGGGGCGACGGCCGGGCGCTCGCCCGCGTCGTCGGCAACCTCGTCGCGAACGCCGTCCGCTACTCGGCGGCGGGCTCGAGCGTCCGGGTCGACGTCCGGGCCGACGTCCGGATAGACGTCCGGATAGACGTCCGGGCAGACGCCGGACCCGGCCGGGCGGACGACGGCACGCCGGTCGCGGTCGTCGGCGTCGAGGACGGCTGCGGCGGCATCGCGGCCGCCGACGTCGAGCGGCTCTTCGAGCCGGGCTGGCGGGCGAGCACGGCCCGCACACCCGGCGCGGACGGCGGGGGCGGGCTCGGCCTCGCGATCGCCCGTGGCGTCGCCCGGGCGCACGGCGGCGACGTGACGGTCGGCGACGCCCCGGGCGGCTGCCGGTTCGAGCTGCGGGTGCCGCTCGCCGGCCCGGCGGACGGCCTCCGGCCCGGCGGCGCGCACCCGCCCCGCTGACGAACGGCCGCGGGCTCAGGCCGCCGTCAGCGGTGCCGCGCCGAAGCCGACCGAGAACCGCTTGCACCAGATGACGAGGCTCTCGAACTGCGCGACGTCGGTCCCGGCGGGCACGGGGTAGGTCAGCGCCCCCCGGTTGCCGCGCAGCGGCCCGAGCTCGAGCCAGCGACCGGCGTCCGCGTCCTCGACGTCCGCCACGGGCCGCGCCGAGAGCCACACCCGCAGGTCTGGGCCGTCGGACGTCGAGAGGTCCTCGATCCGGACGGCGTGCCCGCCGTCCGGCAGCGCGACGAGCGTGACCCGGCCGGTGGTCTCGTGGGCGAGGGAGACGAGGTCGCCGCCCGCGACCACCTGCGGGCCGGCCGCGGACGGCGACCCCGCGGGACCGCTGGCGGGCGCCGGTGCCCCCGCGGTGGTCGCCCCGGTCGGTGCGGGCGCGGCACCGGGCACGGCACCGGGCACGGCACCGGGCGCGGCCTCGGCGACGACGGTCGTCGTCCACAGCCGCCAGGGCTGGAACAGCCAGGCCGCGACGCCGGCGCCGGCGACGACCACCGCGACGACGAGCAGCGAGGCGACGAGCCGGCGCGGTCGTCGTTCCACGGGGCGGGATGCGGGTGCGGTCGAACGGTCGTCCACGGGGCGGCCTCCTGGTGATCGCGTCGTCGCGGCGGGTCACCTCTGACCCCTTCGCCAGTCTCGGTGCCCCGCGGAGGGCATCGCGTTACACGACTCTTACGCCGCTCGCACCCCGGAGATCATGAAAATTCTGGACATAACGGCATAGGCGGGTAACGACGAGGCATCTGTCCGGTGGCTGGGCGAGATATCGTGCTCCTCACGCCTGCAGCAGCGGGCGCGCCGGATGCGCCCGGCCAGACTGCCGCCCGACATAGTCGAGAGTGCCGCCCGGACAGCGCGAGGGCGCACCAGCCGAAGGAGTGCCGTGGCCACGCCCGACCTCAAGGCGGGATTCCTGCACGACGGGAACTGGGCGCGTGCCGGAGCAGGTGCCGTGCACCTGTACACCGCGAGCGGCAGCGCCCTCGCCCTGCTCATCGTGCTCGCCGCCTTCGCCGGGGACGCGATCACCGCGCTGTGGCTCGGTCTCGTGACGCTCATCGTCGACGGCACGGACGGCATGCTCGCCCGCCGGATGCGCGTCAAGGAGCGCATCCCGTGGTTCGACGGCGCCCGTCTCGACGACATCGTCGACTACCTCACCTACGCGTTCGCGCCGATGCTCCTGCTCTGGAGCGGCGGGTACCTGCCCGAGGGCGCGTTCGGCACGGCGCTGGCGACGATCCCGCTGCTCGCCTCGAGCTACCAGTTCTGCCGGGTCGACGCGAAGACCGACGACCACTTCTTCCTGGGCTTCCCGAGCTACTGGAACGTCGTCGCGTTCTACGTGATCATCGCGGACCTCAGCCCGGCCACGGTGACCGCGATCCTGCTCGTCTGCAGCGCGCTCGTCTTCGTGCCCATCTGCTACATCTACCCGTCGCGGACGGCGGCCTTCCGGCGCACCAACCTCGCCTTCACCGCGGGCTGGCTCGTGCTCTACGCCGTCCTCCTCACGCAGATGCCGAACCCGAACCCGATCGTCGTCGGGGCCTCGCTGGCGTACCTCGTCTACTACCTCGCCATGAGCCTGCACCTGACGGTGACCCGTCGCCGGACGGCGGCTCTCGGGGTCACCCCGATGGCACCCGCGGCCGCCGGGGAACACTGACAGCTCGCTGGGTCCCGGCTGTGAGCAGGCCGGGTCGGGGAACGCGCTGCGTCGCCGGGACGTAACCTCAGGTGTGGCTCTCGGACTGCTCTGCGCCCTCGCGGCCGCCCTCGCCTTCGGCGTCGGCGCGCTCCTCCAGGCCGTCTCGGCGCGCCGGGAGCAGACCACGGCGGGCGTCGACTTCCGGCTGCTCGTGCGGCTGCTGAGGCACCCGGTCTACATCGGCGCGGTCGTGCTCTACCTCGCCGGCTTCGTCCTGCACCTCGTCGCCCTGCGCACGGCCCCGCTCTTCCTGGCGCAGGCGGTGATCTCCTCGTCGGTCGCCGTGACCGCCGTGCTCGCCGCCCGCACCGTGGGTGCGCCCTTCGGCCGGGTCGAGCAGGTCGCGGTGGTCGCCGTCTGCTCGGGCCTGTTCGTGCTCGCCGTCGCCGCCGAGTCGCACGGCACGGTGACGACGACGACCGGCGAGCGGGCCCTGCTGCTCGTCGCAGCCGGCCTGGTCGTCGTCCTCGGCCAGGTCGTCGGCCGGATCCGCACCGAGTGGGCAGCCGTCGGTCTCAGCCTGCTCTCCGGGTGCGGCTACGCCGTCGTCGCGCTCGCCGGCCGGGTCGTGCCGGACCTGTCCGTCGGCACCCTCGTCACCGACCCCGCGACGTACGCGCTCGTCATCGCGGGCGTCACGGCGTTCCTGCTCTACTCGACGGCGCTCCAGCGCGCCGGGGTGCTCGCGACGACGTCCGCGCTCATCGTCACACAGACCGCCGTGCCGGCCGTCGTCGGCGTCGTGTGGCTCGGCGACAGCGTCGACGCCGGCTGGGGGGTCGCGGCGGTCGCCGCGTTCGGCGTCGCCATCGCGGGCGTCGTCGCCCTGTCGCAGCGGGACAGCCTCGCCGAGCTGCCGCCCGCGGAGCCGCTGCCCGCCTGACGGCGACGACGGGATGCCCCGCGGACCCACCCGTTCGGCCGGGACGGCGGTCCTCGCGATCGGTGCGGCGCTGTGGCAGCGTGATCCCGGCGCCGCACCTGCGGCGCACCCGCCGGACGCGGACGCGTGACGGGGGACCCGGCAGACGACGAAGGAGTCGACCGTGGCAGTACAGGTCAACCTCGACAAGGCACTGGACAAGGCGTACGAGGGCAAGTCCCTCGCGGAGATCCTCGACGCGCCCGTGGCGGCCCTCGCCGGCGTCAGCGACTCGGACGCCGAGCACCTGGCCGCCGCGTTCGGCATCAAGACCGTCCGCGACCTGGGCAGCAACAAGTACTTCGCGGTCGCGGGCGTCCTCGTCGCGCTCTCCAAGCACGCCGACTGACCTCCGTCGGCACACGCACCGACGCACGCACCGAGCACGCACCAGGTGCTGCACCGGGGCGTCCCGGGCCGGGCGGATGCTCGTGCCCGGGGCGCCCCGCCGCGTAAGGTCTGGCCCGGGTCCAGCCTTGGAGGGGCGATGACGGTCAACTTCCTGTCGACGATCACCGGGTCGTTCGCGACGCCGTGCGCGGAGAACCCGACGGTCGCGATGGTCGAGGCGGCCTACGCCCACCACGGCATCGACGCCCGCTACATCAACTGCGACGTGCAGCCCGAGGCCCTCGGGGACGCCGTGCGCGGCGCCCGGGCCATGGGTTGGGCGGGCTTCAACTGCTCGCTGCCGCACAAGGTCGCCGTCATCGAGCACCTCGACGGGCTCGGCGGGTCCGCCGAGATCATCGGTGCGGTGAACTGCGCCGTCCGGCAGCCCGACGGCTCGTACCTCGGCGAGAACACCGACGGCAAGGGCTTCCTCGCGTCGCTGCTCACCGTCGCCGACCCGGCCGGCGCGCACGTCGTCCTCTTCGGCGCCGGTGGTGCCGCCCGTGCGGTCGCCGTCGAGACGGCGCTCGCGGGCGCCTCCCGGGTCACCGTCGTCAACCGCTCCGCGGAGCGGGGCGCCGAGCTCGCGGCGCTCGTCGCGGAGAAGACGCCCGCGGCGTCCGGGCTCGTCGTCTGGGACTCGACGTACCGGGTGCCGGACGACGCCTCGATCGTCGTCAACACGACGTCCATCGGGCTCTACCCGGACGTCGAGGGCCGGCTCGACCTGGACCTCGACTCGCTGCGCCCCGGTCTCGTCGTCGCCGACGTCATCCCGAACCCGCCGCGCACCCTGCTCGTCCGGGAGGCGGAGGAGCGCGGCTGCACGGTGCTCGACGGGCTGGGGATGCTCGTCAACCAGGGCGTCATCAGCATCAAGCACTGGACCGGTGTCGACGTCGACCCCGCGGTGATGCGGGCCCGGATCGGCGCGATCTTCGGCGTCTGACGCCGGTGGCCGCGGTCCGTGCCGGGCTCGACGTCGTCGTCACGGGCACGGACGACGTCCACGCGCTGCTGCGCGCCCTCGCCGCCGCGCGGCTCGGGACGACGCCGGACGCCGTCCGGCTGGGCCGCGCACCGTGCCCGGCGTGCGGTGCCCCGCACGGCCGGCCGGTGCTCCTGGACGCCCCGGACCTCCACGTGAGCGTCGCCACGGCGGGTGGGGTCGGGGCTGCCGCCGTGTGCGTCGACGGCCCGGTCGGGATCGACGTCGAGGCCCTCGCCGGGACGGCGTTCGCCGGGTTCCCGGACGTCGCCCTGCACCCGCGCGAGCGCGCGGGCCCGGCCGCCGCGAGCCCTGCCGGCCGGGCCAGGACCTGGGTCCGCAAGGAGGCCGTCCTCAAGGCGGCCGGGGTCGGCCTGCTCGTCGAGCCGTCGTCGGTCGTCGTCTCCGCACCGGACGCCCCGCCCGTGCTCGAGGAGTGGCCGCGCCGACCGCCCCGGGTGACCGTCGCGGCGTACCTGCCGCTGCCCGACCCGGCGGCGGTGCACCTGCTCGACCTCGAGGCGCCGACCGGGTGCGCGGCGGCCGTCGCGGTCGTCAGCCGGTCGGCGGGCCCGGCAGCCGGGGCAGCTTCGGGGACCTGAGCCATGCGGTGAACAGCGCGCCGAGCGGCTCCGGCGTCCAGGCCTGGGCGTGCGCCTCGAAGCCGGCGGTGGTCACCGTGCCGTGCCGGTGCTCCGTCGTCCAGGCCCGCAGCATGGGGCCGAACGCCGCGTCCCCCATCGTCAGCCGCAGCGCGTGCACGGCGAGCGCCCCGCGCTTGTAGAGCCGGTCGTCGAACATGAGGTCCGGACCCGGGTCGGCGATGACGAGGTCCTGCGGGAGCCCGGACAGCCGCTGCCAGGCCTTGCGCGCCAGGGCGTCGGCGGTCTCGCGGCCCTTCTCCTGGGCCCAGAGCCACTCGGCGTAGCAGGCGAAGCCCTCGTGGAGCCAGATGTCCTGCCAGCGCCCGAGGGTGAGGCTGTTGCCGAACCACTGGTGCGCGAGCTCGTGGGCGACGAGCCGCTCGCTGCCGCGCCGGCCGTCGACGTGGTTGGCACCGAAGATCGACAGGCCCTGCGCCTCGAGCGGGATCTCGAGCTCCTCGTCGGTGACGACGACCGTGTACGCCTCGAACGGGTACGGGCCGAAGACCCGCTCGAACAGCCGCACCATCGCGGCCTGCGGCGCGAAGTCGTGGTCGAACGCCGCGAGCAGCCGCGGCGGCACCGCGGCCCGTTGCCGGACCGGCCCCATCGCCGTGTCGACGAGCCGGTACCGGCCGACCTGCACGGTCGCGAGGTAGGTCGCCATCGGCTCCGGGGACTCGTAGACCCAGGTCGTCCGGCTGGCGCCCGCGCGCCGGTCGACGAGCGAGCCGTTGCACACGACCGTGTAGAGCGACTCCGTCGTCACGGTGAAGCGGTAGCTCGCCTTGTCGCCCGGGTGGTCGTTGCAGGCCAGCCAGGACGGTGCGCCGTCCGGCTGGCTCGCGACGATGACGCCGTCGCTCAGCTCCTCCCAGCCCACCTCGCCCCAGGGCCCGTCGAGCGGTGCGGGCGAGCCGCTGTACCGCACGGACAGGGTCAGGGCGGTGTCGGCCGGGGCCTGCCTCGGCAGCGTGACGACGAGCTTGCGGCCGCGGTGCACGTACCGGGCCGGCCGGCCGTCGACGAGCACCTTGACGACCCGCAGGCCCGCGAGGTCGACGTGCAGCCGGGACGTCGCGCGCCGGGTGAGCACGGAGAGCGCCACCGTCGCGTCGAGCCGGTTGCTCGCGACCCGGTAGTCGAGGTCGACGTCGTACCGGAGCACCCGGTAGGCGTCGTCGCCGCTCTTCGGGCGGTAGGGGTCCCCGGCGGAGCCCTCGGCGGGCGCGCGACCCGTCGATCGTCGGTTCGTCATCAGTGGCGACCCTATGCGCCCGCGCCCGGGGCCGCGCCGCCGGTCGGCTCCTCGACCCGGGCGGCGGGCCCGGTGGCCCGCGGGGCGTCGTCCGGCCAGAAGACGATCGGGTTGCCGCGCCACCGGGTCTGCGCGGGCACCTCCTCGCCGCGCAGCACGAGCGAGGCGGGCCCGACGGTCGACGACGTGCCGATCGTCGCCGCGGGCAGGACGACGCCGTGCGGCCCGAGGGTGGCGCCGGGCTCGAGCATCACGTGGTCCATCGAGAGGATCCGGTCGTGGAAGAGGTGGGTCTGGACGACGCACCCGCGGTTCACGGTCGCGCCGTCCCCGAGCGTCACGAGGTCGGCCTCCGGCAGCCAGTACGACTCGCACCAGACGCCGCGGCCGATCCGCGAGCCCATCGAGCGCAGCCACCAGACCATCGCCGGGGTGCCGGCGGCCGACCGCAGGAAGAACGGCGCCGCGAGCATCTCGGTGAACGTGTCGGCGAGCTCGTTGCGCCAGACGAACGAGCTCCACAGCGGGTACTCGACGGCGCGGATCCGGCCCACGAGAAGCCATTTCGCGAGCGAGGTGACGACGGCGGCGACGACGGCCGCGGCGAGCAGCACCGGGCCGCCGAGCAGCGCGGCGGCCCACCAGCCCCAGGTGACGACGGCGGCCTGGAGGACGACGAGGACGGCGGTCGCGAGCGTCACCGAGGCCAGCGTCGGCACGATCCGCAGCGCCTCTACGGTGCCGCGGGCGACCTTGAGCCGGGTCGCCGGTGCGTAGGTGCGGCTCGTGTCGGTCTCCTGGGCGGCGCGGCGCATCTGCACCGGCGGGCTGCCGACCCACGACGTGCCGCGCTTGGCCCGCTTCGGCGCGGCGGACAGGACCGCGACGAGGGAGTCCTTGGGCACCTTGCGGCCCGGCGCCGTCATCCCGGAGTTGCCGAGGAAGGCCCGCTTGCCGACCTTGGCCCGGGCGATCCGCATCCACCCGCCGGAGAGCTCGTAGGAGCCGACCATCGTGTCGTCCGCGAGGAAGGCGTGCTCCCCGACCGAGGTGAGGCTCGGCAGCATGACGACCGTCGAGGCCTCGACCCCGCGGCCGACCTTCGCGCCGAGGATCCGCAGCCACACCGGGGTGAACAGCCCGGCGTACAGCGGGAACAGCCACGTGCGGGCCTCGTCCATGAGCCGCTCGACGCCCCAGGCCTGCCAGCCGACCCGGCTGCGGACGGCGTGGTGCCCGGTGGTGAGGCGGATCGACAGCAGCCGGACGGCGACCGCGACGACGACGGCGTACGTCGTGAACGCGGCCAGCCCGGCGAGCGGGGACCAGAGCAGCGCCGTGCGGGCGGCCTCCGTGCCGGACATGAGCACGGGGTCGAGCCGCGGCGCGAGCACGAGCAGCCCGGCGCCCGCGGCGAGCAGCGGCAGCCCGGCGAACGCGGCCGCGCCGAGCCCGAAGACGGGCACCCAGCGCAGCCCGCGCGGCGGTCGTCCGGTCGGGGCGTCGTGCCGTGCCGGGCCGTCGAACTCGGCGGGGGAGCCGGCCCAGCGCTCGCCGGGCGGCACCGAGCCGAGCACGGCCGAGCCGGGGGCGAGCTGGGCGCCCTGGCCGAGCCGGGCGCCCGGGCCGAGCGTGCTCCGGGCCCCGACCGATGCGCCGGCCCCGACCCGGACCCGGCCCACGACGAGGACGTCGCCGTCGACCCAGTGCCCGGACAGGTCCACCTCGGGCTCGACCGAGCAGCCCTTGCCGAGCGTCAGCAGACCGGTGACGGGCGGCAGCGCGTGCAGGTCGACGTCCTTGGCGACGGAGGCGCCGAGCAGCCGCGCGTGGTGCACGACCCACGGTGCGCAGAGCAGCCCGTCGGCGCCGACCGCGGACGCCCACGCCTCGGCGAACCAGATCCGCAGGTGCACCCGGCCGCCGCGCGGGTAGTTGCCGGGCCGGACGCCGCGGGTGACGACCCGGGCCATGCCGCCGGCGAGCAGGAACCGGCCGGGCGGGGAGACGAGGACGAGCCAGCCGAGGGCGATCCACCACCAGGAGACCTGCTGCGCCCACGCAGGCGTCGTGAAGATGAGGAGCAGCGGCTCCTCCGGGGTGCGCCGCAGATACAGCTCCACGACGAGGTTCTGTGCCACGGCGAGCCACAGCAGCCACCGCAGCCCGGTCACCGCCGCGAGCGGCACCCCGAGCACGGTCTGCGCGACGCGCATCTGCCACCGGACCGGCTTGACGACCCGGTCCGTCGAGCTCACCGACGGGGTGAACTCCTCGAGCGTGTCGGCGAGCGTGCCGAGCCGCGGGTTCTCGTAGACGTCGGCGACGGTGACCTCGGGGTAGCGGGTGCGCAGCACCGAGACGAGCTGGGCCGCGGCGAGGCTGCCGCCGCCGTGGGCGAAGAAGTCGTCGTCGAGGCCGGCGATGCTCGCGCCGAGGATGCGGGCCCACTGCTCGGCGACCCACGCCGCGGTGCCGGTGAGGTGGGACGCGACCGCCGGCTCGGACGTCATGCCCTCGAGCGGCCACGGCAGGGCGTCCCGGTCGACCTTGCCCGACGTGCGGGTCGGGATCGTGGCGACGACGGCGAGCCGCGGGACGAGCGCGGCCGGCAGGCTCTCGCGCAGCCGGGCGGTCGCGGCGGCGACGTCGAAACCCGGTGCTGCGTCGTCCGTCCCGGGCTCCGCGACCGGCCCGTCCGCGGGCCCGTCGACCGATCCGGGCGCGGCCTCGTCGGTCGCGAGCGCGACGTACCCGACGAGGATCTGGTTGCCGGCAGCGGTCTTGCGGACGGCGGCGGCCGCGCCGGCGACGCCGGGCAGCGCCTGGAGCGCGGCGTCCACCTCGCCGAGCTCGATCCGGCGGCCGCCGAGCTTGACCTGGTCGTCGGCCCGGCCCTGGAAGAGCAGCCCGGCCGGGTCGAGGGTCACGAGGTCGCCGCTGCGGTAGGCGCGCTCCCAGCCGAGCGTCGGCATCGGCGCGTACTTCTCGGCGTCCTTGGCCGGGTCGAGGTAGCGCGCGAGCCCGACGCCGCCGATGACGAGCTCGCCGACCTCACCCTCGGCGACGCGGGCGCCGTCCTTGTCGACGACCGCGAGGTCCCAGCCGTCGAGCGGCAGCCCGATCCGGACCGGACCGGTGCCGTCCAGGGTGGCCCCGCACGCGACGACGGTGGCCTCGGTGGGGCCGTAGGTGTTCCAGACCTCGCGGCCGGGGACGACGACGCGAGCGGCGAGGTCCGGCGGGCAGGCCTCGCCGCCGAAGATGAGCAGCCGGACGGCGTCCAGCGCCTCCGCGGGCCACAGCGACGCGAGGGTCGGCACCGTCGAGACGACGCTGACCCGCTGCTTGACGAGCCACGGGCCGAGGTCCATGCCGCTGCGGACGAGGGCGCGCGGCGCGGGCACGAGGCACGCGCCGTAGCGCCAGGCGAGCCACATCTCCTCGCACGAGGCGTCGAACGCGACCGAGAGCCCCGCGAGCACGCGGTCGCCGGGGCCGAGCGGGCGGTCCTGGAGGAACATCCGGGCCTCGGCGTCGACGAAGGCCGCGGCGTTGCGGTGCGTCACGGCGACGCCCTTGGGGGTCCCCGTCGAGCCGGACGTGAAGATGATCCACGCGTCGTCGTCCGGCGTGGGGTCGGCGGCGGCGCCGCTCTCGCCGTCCCCGCCGTCCGTGCCCGCCGCGGGCCGCGCCGTCCGGGCCTTGCGGCGGCGGACGACGAGGCCCTCGTCCGCGGTGAGCACCGCGGCGACGTCCGCCTCGCGGAAGACGAGGTGGGCGCGCTCGTCGGGGTCGTCGAGGTCGACCGGCACGTAGGCGGCGCCGGCGGACAGCACAGCGAGGATCGAGGTGTAGAGCGCGTGGGTGCCGGACGGCATCCGGACGCCGACCCGGTCGCCGCGCGTGATCCCGGCCGCCCGCAGCCCCTCGGCGGTCGCCCGGACCGCGGCGGCGAGGCCGGCGTAGGTGAGCACCGACGTGCCGTCGTCCATCGCCGGGGCACCCGGGTGCCGGGCGACGGTCTCGCGGAAGACGTCGACGAGCGTGCGCTCCGGCGGGGCGAGGGCCCCGCGCAGGAACGGGTCCACCGCTGCGGTCGCGTCGACCACCGGTCACCTCCGTGCGGCGTGCGGCGGGGAGGTCCCCGGGCGGGGTGCGCCGTCCGGCCCCGACCGTGACCATCCTCGTGGTCGCGGGGCCGGTCCCGCCAGGATGACCGCGTGTCGGACGTACCACCCGCCGCGGGACGGGAGCGCTCCCAGCCGGACCGGGTAGCGTGCCTCCTGGACCGGTACAGGATGGGCGCCACGAGGGCGACCGACACGACCGCTGGAGGCACGCATGGGGATGACGTTCCCGGAGGGGTTCCTGTGGGGCGCGGCGACCGCGTCCTACCAGATCGAGGGGGCGGCCACCGAGGACGGCCGCGGCCCGTCGATCTGGGACACCTTCTCCCACACCCCCGGGCTGACCCTGGACGGCGCGACGGGTGACGTCGCGTGCGACCACTACCACCGGGTCGACGCCGACGTCGCGCTCATGGCCGGCCTCGGGCTGCAGGGCTACCGCTTCTCGATCGCGTGGCCGCGCATCGTCCCGACCGGCTCGGGCGCCGTGAACCAGGCCGGCCTCGACTTCTACTCCCGGCTCGTCGACACGTTGCTGGCCAAGGGCATCCGGCCCATCGCGACGCTCTACCACTGGGACCTCCCGCAGCCCCTCGAGGACGCCGGCGGCTGGCCGGAGCGGGAGACGGCGTACCGGTTCGCCGAGTACGCGCAGGTGCTCGCCGGGGCGCTCGGCGACCGGATCCACACCTGGACGACGCTCAACGAGCCGTGGTGCACGGCGTACCTCGGCTACGCCTCCGGCGTGCACGCGCCCGGCCGCCGCGAGCCGGCCGCCTCGCTCGCTGCCGCGCACCACCTCAACCTCGGGCACGGCCTCGCCGTCCAGGCGATCCGCGGCGTCCTCGGCGACGCCGCGCGCTGCTCGGTGACCCTCAACCTCCACGAGGTCCGCCCGGCCGACCCGGCGAGCGCCGCGGACGTCGAGGCGGCGGCCCGGATCGACCGCGTCGGCAACCAGGTCTTCCTCGGCCCGATGCTCGACGGTGCCTACCCGGCCGCGCTGCTGGCGGACACGGCTGCCGTCACCGACTGGTCCTTCGTCCGTGACGGCGACGAGAAGACCGCCGCCCAGCGCCTCGACGTCCTCGGCGTGAACTACTACACGCCGACCGTCGTGAAGGCCTGGGACGGCGTCGGGCCGCGGGTCCAGGCCGACGGCCACGGCGACTCGGACGCGTCCCCGTGGGTCGGCAGCGAGGACGTCGACTTCGTCGACCAGGGCCCGCCCTACACGACGATGGGCTGGAGCATCGACCCCTCGGGCCTGGAGGACCTGCTCGTGCGCCTGCACCGGCGCGCCCCCGGCCTGCCCCTCATGATCACCGAGAACGGGGCGGCCTTCCCGGACGTCGTCAGCGAGGACGGCGCCGTCCACGACGACGACCGGATCGCCTACCTCGACGGCCACATCAACGCCGTCGGCCGCGCGATCGAGCGCGGCGCCGACGTCCGCGGCTACCTCGCGTGGTCCCTCATGGACAACTTCGAGTGGGCCCGCGGTTACGACCAGCGCTTCGGCATCGTCCGCGTCGACTACGACACCCTCGAGCGCACCCCCAAGGACAGCGCGCTCTGGTACCGCGACGTCATCGCGCGGCACGGGACGCCGTGACCTCGTCCTGCGTGTTCTGAGGCGGGTCGCCCGGCCGGTCGCCGGGCGATCCGCCTCGGAGCGGTCAACCCTCGCCCGTCCTCGCCGTGGTGGCGGGACTTCGGGCGAGCGGGGTGACGTCTACGGCAGGTCGCCTTGGGGCTCACCCCGGTGACGCGTCCCCGTGGCTCCCGGGCCGGCGACTGCTGAGGCGGGGTGAAGGTCCGGCAACACCATCTGGGCATCGGAGGTGCCGCGTCGTTGGCGGGGCACGAGCCACGACGCGGCCGTGCGCTTCCAGGATCCGTGCTCGAGATCTGCGTGGACGGCATCGAGAAACTCCTGGATGACGGAGTGCGACCAGTCGACGGTCGGCTGCGGCACCTGTCCTGCTCCGTAGGTGGCGCGGGCGCGGGCGACGTCCAGGAGATCGGTCATCGCGTGGAAGGCGGCGCGGTCGACCGGCGTCCGCCAGGCGATGATCTGCACCCGAGCGTTCGCCGACTGGACGGCGTCCCAGTGAGTTGCGGCTCCTTCGATCAGCGGAGTCCCCAGTCGACGCCCGTCCGGCGCGCCGGTCAGACGTACCTCGGCCGCGGTGAGAAGCAGCTTCCTCATGCGCTCGTACGAGCACAGGAACTCTGCGAACGTGGCCTCACGCGCCAGCCGCCGCTGCTCCAGGCGATTGCCGTTGTCGGCCCAGCGCTGCGACATCGCCGTGAGGCCGGCCCCCAACGTCACACCTGCCAGCGTGGTGATGGCTGTTGCATCCACAGATGCTCCTTCGACGTACGACGCCGCGTGATCAGCGGCAGCGTCGGACGCTAGCGGGCAGGCTGACGGCAGGGGGCGCCCTCGAGGCTTGGTGACGATCACGTGTCGTGCACGCAGGGCTCAGGCACCCGCGCAGTACGCAGAACGGGCCCCCGGAGGGGTGCCGACGTACCGGAGTGGTGCCTGAGCAGCGGTGCGGCCGCGGGCGAGGTCAGTAGAAACCGTGGCGCGCCAGGGGCTCCACGAGCTGGTGCTCCTCGTACGACAGGTGGCTCAGCAGCGTGTCCGAGAGCAGGTCCACCGCCTCACGGAGGGCCGCCGTGCCCGTGCCGCCGGGCGCGACGAACGCGACGAGGGCCTGGTCGACCCGTTCGAGAACGCCGTGGATCGCGAGGTGCTCCTCGGCGAGGCGGTCGAGCACCGGGGTGAGGCGGGGCTCGGCACGGCGCAGGTGCGGGAAGACGCTCTCGTCCTCGAGCGTGTGGTGGACCGTGACGACCCGGCAGTACGACGCGCAGTAGGCGCCGACCGTCCAGCTGTTCTGCCGCATCGTCATCGCGTTGATGTGCGACCGGGCGGTGCCGGCGTCCAGGGTGCCGGCGGCGACCTGCTCTACGAGGCCCTGCACCTGGCGCAGCTCGCTGCGCAGGTGGTCGTGGACGTCGACGAGGTGCTGCCCGGCGGCCAGCTCGTGGGCGGTGTACCGGCGGTCCGGGTCGGGCGGCGCGACGACGGGCCGGGTCGTCTCGTCCCAGGGGCGGACGGCGCTGCGCCGGGTCCCGTCGTCCGGCGTCGGGGTGACCGCGAGCCCGGCCGGCCAGGCCGCCGCCACGGTGGCGACCTCGGTCGGGGCCGGTTCCTCCGGACCGCCGAGGTCGACCGGACCTGCCGGGGCCGGCTGCTGCACCCGGGTGCGCTCGGCGGCGACGATCTCGCGGACGGCGGGCACCACCTCGGCGGCGAACCGCTGGATGTCGTCGGCGTCGTCGCTGCCGAGGACGAAGCCGCTCATCCCGTGCGTGAGCGTGAGGTCGGCGAGCTCCTCGGCCCACTGCTCGGCCGGGCCGGAGAGGAACCCGTTGCCCCGCACCGTGAACCGGCCGTGCACGTTGTAGAGCCGCCGCACGTCCTGCGCCCCGCGCCCGGCCGCCTCCGCCGCCTCGTCGATGCGGGCGTTCATCCCGGCCAGGGTGTCGGGGGCCGCGTAGCCGAGGCTCGGCCACCAGCCGTCGGCGAGCCGCCCGGTCACCGCGAGCATCCGCGGCTTGTACGCGCCGAGCCAGATCCCGATCGGGTGCGCCGGTGCGGGGCCGGCCTTGGCCCCGACGACCGAGTAGTGCTCGCCGTCGACCCGGACCGCGCCGCCGTCCGCCCACAGCCCGCGGATGACGGCGATCGCCTCCTCGAGCGCCCCGACCGCCTCGCCGGGTGTGCGGCGCGGGCCGCCGTTCGCGGCGATGGCGTCCCAGAAGGCGCCGGTGCCCAGGCCCAGCTCGACCCGGCCGTTGCTCAGCAGGTCCAGGCTCGCCGCGGCACGGGCGAGGACGGCGGGCGGGCGCAGCGGCAGGTTCGCGACGTTCGGGACGACGCGCACCGACTGCGTCGACGCGGCGATGACGGACAGCAGCGTCCACGTCTCGAGGAACGTCGGCTGGTACGGGTGGTCCTGGACCGTCACGAGGTCGAGCCCGACGGCGTCCGTGAGCCGCGCGAGGGCGACGACCCGCTCGGCCGCGGCGGCCTCCGGGGTGATGAAGGTGCCGAAGATCAGGTCGTGGCCGTAGTCGGGCATGGCGCCAGTGTCCCGGGTCGGCCGAACCCGTGCAGCGATGGGTGCATCCATCCGGGGGTGACGGCACCCGCCGCCCTGCACCCATGGCTGCACGCTCGCGCAGAACAAAGCACGAGTGCTTGATTTGTCGCGCCGGCCCGTGTCACCCTCCTGGGGCGGCGACGGCGCCGTGACGCAGGAGGTGGGCGATGCTCGACGAGGTGCTCACCGACCTGCGGGCCGAGTGCGCCGACCTCGACACGCTCGTCGCGGACGTCCCCGACGCGCCGGCCGACCCGGCGGACCCGGCGGGCCTGGACGCCGGCACCGCGACCGGGCCGACCTGGCGGTCGGCCACCCCGGCCCCGGGCTGGACCGTCGCGCACCAGATCGCCCACCTCGCCTGGACCGACGAGGTCGCCACGCTCGCCGCGACCGACCCGGAGCGGTTCCTCGCGGCGGTGCAGGCACTGCTCGCCTCCGGCCGGCCGGCCGACGAGGTCGTCGACCGTGAGGCCGACGCCGGTGCGGCCGCGCCGGGCACCGACCTGCTCGCCCGGTGGCGCACCGGCCGCGCCGCGCTCGAGACCGCGCTGCGGGCCGTGCCCGACGGCACGCGGCTGCCCTGGTTCGGGCCGCCGATGGCGGCGACCTCGATGGCGACGGCCCGCCTCATGGAGACCTGGGCGCACGGCCAGGACGTCGCCGACGCGCTCGGGGTCACCCGGGTGCCGACGGCGCGGCTGCGGCACGTGGCGCGGCTCGCGGTCCGGACGACGGGCTTCTCCTTCGCCGTGCACGGGCGCCCGGCCCCGGTCGACGGGATCCGGGTCGAGCTCACCGCACCGGACGGCGCCACCTGGCTGTTCGGCCCGCCGGACGCCGCGCAGCGCGTCACCGGGCCCGCGCTCGATCTGTGCCTGCTCGCCGTCCGGCGCCGGCACCGCGCGGACACCGCGCTCGTCGCGACCGGCCCGGACGCCGACGCCTGGCTCGACGTCGCGCAGGCCTTCGCCGGCCCCCGGCGGGGGAGCCGGTGGCGGGGGAGCCGGCGTGACACCGCCCCCGCTGCGGATCGGCAACGCCTCCGGCTTCTACGGCGACCGGTTCTCCGCGGTGGCCGAGATGCTCGAGGGCGGCGACCTCGACGTCCTCACCGGCGACTACCTCGCCGAGCTGACGATGCTCATCCTCGGCCGGGATCGCGCCAAGGACCCCGCGACCGGGTACGCGAAGACGTTCCTGCGCCAGCTCGAGGGCACCCTCGGGACGGCGCTCGACCGGGGCGTCAGGATTGTCGCCAACGCGGGCGGGGTCAACCCGGCGGGTCTCGCGGACGCCGTCCGGGCGCTCGCCGACCGGCTCGGCCTCGACGTCCGCGTCGCGCACGTCGAGGGCGACGACCTCCTGCCCCGCGCCGCCGCGCTCGGGCTCGACGCGGTCGGGTCGCACGGCGCGCAGCCGTTGGCCGCCAACGCCTACCTCGGCGGCTGGGGCATCGCGGCGTGCCTGGACGCCGGCGCCGACGTCGTCGTCACCGGCCGGGTCACCGACGCCTCGCTCGTCGTCGGGCCGGCCGCGGCGCACTTCGGCTGGCGCCCCGACGACCCGGCCTGTCTCGATGCGCTGGCCGGCGCCGTCGTCGCCGGCCACGTCGTCGAGTGCGGCGCCCAGGCGACCGGCGGCAACTACGCGCTCTTCGCCGACCTGCTCGCCGCGGGGGTCGACCTCACCCGCCCCGGCTTCCCGCTCGTCGAGGTGCACGCCGACGGCAGCAGCGTCGTCACGAAGCACCCGGGCACCGGCGGTGCGGTCACCGTCGGCACGGTCACCGCGCAGCTCCTCTACGAGGTCGGCGGCCCGCGCTACCCCGGCCCCGACGTCGTCACCCGGCTCGACACCGTGCAGCTCGTGCAGGAGGGCCCCGACCGGGTGCGGATCGAGGGCGTCCGCGGCGAACCGCCGCCCGCGACCCTCAAGGCCGGGCTCGCCGGCCTCGGCGGGCTCCGCAACGAGGTGACCTTCGTGCTCACCGGCCTCGACGTCGAGGCGAAGGCGGCGCTCGCGCGGGCCCAGCTCGAGCACGCCCTCGCGGCGCTGCCGCGCCGGCCCCGCGAGGTCCGGTGGACGCTCGCCCGCACCGACCACCCGGACGCCGCGACGCAGGAGGAGGCCAGCGCCTTCCTGCGCTGCGCCGTCAAGGACGGCGACCCGAAGGTCGTCGGCCGGGCGTTCTCCGCGGCCGCCGTCGAGCTCGCCCTGGCCGGCTACCCGGGCTTCCACCTCACCGCCCCGCCCGGGGACGCGAGCCCCTACGGCGTCTTCACCGCAGCCGCCGTCGACGCCGCGGACGTCGAGCACGTCGCCGTGCTGCCGGACGGCGCGCGGGTCGTCGTCCGGCCGAACCCGTTGCGCGAGAAGGCTCCAGCGGCACCGGACGACGCCGTCCCGGTACCCGCCCTGCCGCCGGGCTGCGCACCGGGCGACCCGACCCGGCGCGCCCCGCTCGGCACCGTCGTCGGCGCCCGCTCCGGCGACAAGGGCGGCAGCGCGAACGTCGGCGTCTGGGCCCGGACGCCCGACGTCTGGCCCTGGCTCGAGCGCACCCTCACCGTCGGGACGTTCCAGGCCCTGCTGCCCGAGACCGCCGACCTGCCGGTCACCCGGTTCGTGCTCGCGAACCTGCGGGCGGTGAACTTCGTCGTCGAGGGCGTCCTCGGCGAAGGGGTCGCCGCCCAGCACCGCTTCGACCCGCAGGCGAAGGGGCTGGCCGAGTGGCTGCGCTGCCGGGTCGTCGACATCCCGGAGGCGCTGCTGTGACCGCTCTGAGGAGCACGTTCGACCCGCGCTCGGCGGACGCCGTCGCGAACCGGGAGACGATGCTCGCCCGGCTCGCCGAGGTCGAGGCCCAGCACGCGGTGGCCGTCGCGGGCGGCGGGGAGAAGGCCGTCGCCCGGCACCGGGCCCGCGGCAAGCTGCTGGCCCGCGAACGCATCGAGCTGCTCCTCGACCCGGGCTCCCCGTTCCTCGAGCTGTCCCCGCTCGCTGCGTGGGGCAGCGACTTCACGGTCGGCGCGAGCGTCGTCACCGGGATCGGCGTCGTCGAGGGCGTCGAGTGCGTCGTCGTCGCGAGCGACCCGACGGTCAAGGGCGGGACGACGAACCCGTGGACCGCCGCGAAGACCTACCGCGCGCTCGACATCGCCGCGAAGAACCGGCTGCCGCTCGTCAACCTCGTCGAGTCCGGGGGCGCCGACCTGCCGACCCAGAAGGAGATCTTCATCCCCGGCGGGCGGATCTTCCGGGACATCACGCGGCTGTCCGCGGCCGGCATCCCGACGATCGCCATCGTCTTCGGCAACTCCACGGCCGGCGGGGCCTACCTGCCCGGGATGAGCGACCACGTCGTCATGATCCGCGAGCAGTCGAAGGTGTTCCTCGGCGGACCGCCGCTGGTGAAGATGGCCACGGGCGAGGAGTCGGACGACGAGTCGCTCGGCGGCGCGCAGATGCACGCCCGCCGCTCCGGGCTCGCCGACCACCTCGCGGACGACGAGCACGACGCGATCCGGATCGGCCGCCGCATCGTCGCCCGGCTCAACCACCGCAAGGCCGGCCCGCCGCCGGCCCCGGTCTACGCCGAGCCCCGCTACGACGCGGACGACCTGCTCGGCATCGTCCCCGGCGACCTGCGCTCGCCGTTCGACCCGCGTGAGGTCGTCGCCCGGGTCGTCGACGGCTCGGACCTCGACGAGTTCAAGCCGCTCTACGGCACGAGCCTCGTCACCGGGTGGGCCAGCGTCCACGGCTACCCGGTCGGGGTGCTCGCCAACGCGCGCGGCGTGCTCTTCAGCGAGGAGTCGCAGAAGGCGGCGCAGTTCATCCAGCTCGCCAACGCCGCGGACACCCCGCTCGTCTTCCTCCACAACACGACCGGCTACATGGTCGGCGCCGCCTACGAACAGGGCGGCATCATCAAGCACGGCTCGATGATGATCAACGCCGTCTCCAACTCGACCGTCCCGCACCTCTCGGTGCTCATGGGTGCCTCCTACGGCGCCGGGCACTACGGGATGTGCGGGCGGGCCTACGACCCCCGCTTCCTCTTCAGCTGGCCGTCGGCCCGGTCGGCGGTCATGGGGCCGGCCCAGCTCGCGGGCGTCCTGTCGATCGTCGCGCGGGCGTCGGCGCAGTCCCGCGGGCTGCCGTTCGACGAGGAGGCCGACGCGCACCTGCGGGCCGCCGTCGAGCGCCAGGTCGAGGCGGAGTCGCTGCCCCTGTTCCTGTCGGGGCGGGTCTACGACGACGGTGTCATCGACCCCCGGGACACCCGCACCGTCCTCGGGCTCGCCCTGTCCGCCGCGCACAGCGCGCCCGTCGCGGGAGCCCGCGGCTACGGCGTCTTCAGGATGTGATCCCATGACGACGGAGCCCGTGCCGCGCAGCACCTCCCGGCCGATCACGACGCTGCTCGTCGCGAACCGCGGCGAGATCGCCCGCCGGGTCTTCGCGACGTGTCGCGCCCTCGGGATCGGCACGGTCGCGGTCTTCTCCGACGCCGACGCCGACGCGCCGTTTGTCGCCGAGGCGGACGCCGCGGTCCGGCTCCCCGGCACCGCCGCCGCCGACACGTACCTGCGCGGCGACCTCGTCGTCGCGGCCGCGCTGCGCGCCGGGGCGGACGCCGTCCACCCCGGGTACGGCTTCCTCTCCGAGAACGCCGACCTCGCCGCGGCCGTGGGCGCGGCCGGGCTGGTCTGGGTCGGGCCGCCGCCCGCCGCGATCAGCGCGATGGGCTCGAAGACCGCGGCGAAGAAGGCGATGGAGGCCGTCGGCGTCCCCGTCCTCGCCGACCTGGACCCCGGCACCGTCACGGCGGCCGACCTGCCCGTCCTCGTCAAGGCGTCGGCGGGAGGCGGCGGGCGCGGGATGCGGGTCGTCCGCGACCTCGCGGACCTGCCGGGCGCCGTGGAGAGCGCCGCCGCCGAGGCGCTCGCCGCGTTCGGCGACGGCACCGTCTTCGTCGAGCCGTACGTGGAGCGCGGCCGGCACGTCGAGGTGCAGGTGCTCGCCGACACCCTCGGCACGGTGTGGGCGCTCGGCGAGCGTGAGTGCTCGATCCAGCGGCGCCACCAGAAGATCGTCGAGGAGTCCCCGTCCCCGCTCGTCGAGGCCGTGCCCGCGCTGCGGGAGCGGCTCCTCGACGCCGCGACGACGGCGGCCCGGGCGATCGGGTACGTCGGCGCCGGCACCGTCGAGTTCCTCGTGGACGCCGCGGGCACCGGCCCGGACGGCGTGCCGCGCTTCTTCTTCCTCGAGACGAACACCCGGCTCCAGGTCGAGCACCCGGTGACCGAGCTGCGCCACGGCCTCGACCTCGTCGCCGCCCAGCTCGCGGTCGCCGCCGGCCGCACGCTCGACCCGCACCCGCCGGCGCCGCGCGGCCACGCCGTCGAGGTGCGGCTCTACGCCGAGGAACCGGCCGCCGGCTGGGCGCCGCGCACCGGCACGCTCCACCGGTTCGAGGTCCCCGGCGTCGACGCCCGCTTCACCGTGCCGGACCGGCCCGCCGACCGGGCGGTGCTCCGCCTCGACAGCGGCGTCGAGAGCGGCGCCGTCGTCTCCCCGTTCTACGACCCCATGCTCGCCAAGCTCATCGCCTGGGCCCCGCGCCGCGAGGACGCCGTCGCCCGGCTGGCCGCGGCCCTCGCCTCGGCCCGGGTCCACGGGGTCACGACGAACCGCGACCTGCTCGTGAACACGCTGCGGCACAGCGCGTTCGGTGCCGGTGACACCGACACCGGCTTCCTGGAGCGGCACGACGTCGCCGTCCTCGCGGCCCCGCTCGCCGAGCCGGACGCCGTCCGGCTGTCCGCGCTCGCCGCGGCGCTGGCCACCGCGGCCGGACGGCGGCGCGCGGCGCCCGTGCTCGGTGGCCTGCCCGGCGGGTGGCGCAACGTCCCCGCCCACCCGCAGACGGTGGCGTTCGAGCACGCCGGGGAGCGGGTCGACGTCGCCTACCGGCTCGGCCGCGGCGGTCTGCAGGCCGAGGCGTTCGACGCCGTCGCCCTCGTCTGCGCCGGGCCGGAGCGGGTCGTCCTCGACGTCGACGGCGTCCGCCGCACGTTCGACGTCGCCGCCCACGGCAGCGCACCGCACGGCGAGGGCGACGCGGCGCTGGTCTGCGTCGACTCCCCGCTCGGCCCCGTGGCCCTGACACCGCTCGCGCGCTTCCCGCGGACCGGGGCCACGGCCGCCGCCGGGTCGTTGCTCGCACCGATGCCGGGCACCGTGGTGCGGCTCGGACCCGCTGCGGGGCAACGGGTCGAGGCGGGCACCCCGCTCGTCTGGCTGGACGCCATGAAGATGGAGCACGTCCTCGCGGCCCCGGCCGCCGGGGTCGTCGCGCAGGTCCTGGTCGCCGTCGGCGACCAGGTCGAGGTCGGTGCGGTGCTCGCGGTCGTCAGCGACGACACGCCAGACGACACGGCAGACGAGACAGCTGATGTCACGGCTGATAATGCGGCAGGAGCGCCGGCAGGGAGCGAGGAGGAGCAGCGATGAGCTTCGTCGAGAGCCCGGAGAGGGTCGCCCTGCGCGAGGTCGTGAGCGACCTCGGGCGGCGGTACGGCTTCGAGTACTTCCAGCGGGTCTCCCGGGCCGGCCGGCACGCCGACGAGCTGTGGGCCGAGGCCGGCAAGCTCGGCTTCCTCGGGGTGAACCTGCCCGCCGAGCACGGTGGCGGCGGTGCGGGGCTCTACGAGCTCTCGCTCGTCCTCGAGGAGCTCGGGGCCGCCGGCTGCGGCCTGCTCATGATGGTCGTGTCGCCGGCGATCTGCGGCACGGTCGTCGCGCGCTTCGGCACCGACGCGCAGAAGGCCAGCTGGCTGCCGGGTCTCGCCGACGGCAGCCGGGTCATGGCGTTCGGGATCACCGAGCCGGACGCCGGGTCGAACTCGCACAACATCACGACCGTCGCCCGGCGCGACGGGACCGGTGACGACGCGGGCTGGCTGCTCACGGGCCGCAAGGTCTACGTCTCGGGCGTCGACGCCGCGGACGACGTCATGATCGTCGCCCGCACCGAGGACGCGCGCACCGGGCGGCTGCGGCCGGCGCTGTTCGTCGTCCCGCGCACCGCACCGGGCTTCGAGCACCGCGCCATCGACATGGAGCTGCTCACCCCGGAGCGGCAGTTCGCGCTCTTCCTCGACGACGTGGCGCTACCGGCCGACGCACTCGTCGGGCACCCCGACGCGGGCCTCGCCCAGCTCTTCGCCGGCCTCAATCCCGAGCGGGTCATGGCCGCCGCCTACGCCCTCGGGACGGCCCGGTACGCGCTCGACAAGGCGGTCGCCTACGCGAAGGAACGGCAGGTCTGGTCGGTGCCGATCGGTGCGCACCAGGGCCTCTCGCACCCGCTCGCGCAGGTGAAGGTCGAGGTCGAGCTCGCCCGGCTCATGATGCAGAAGGCCGCCGCCCTCGTCGACGAGGGCCACGAGGAGGCGGCCGGCGAGGCGGCGAACATGGCGAAGTACGCCGCCGGCGAGGCGGGCGCCCGGGCCGTCGACCAGGCGATCCAGACCCTGGGCGGCAACGGCCTGAGCCGGGAGTACGGTCTCGCGCCGTTGCTCACGATGTCCCGCGTCGGCAGGATCGCTCCCGTGAGCCGCGAGATGATCCTCAACTTCGTCGCGCAGAACAGCCTCGGGCTGCCGAGGTCCTACTGATGGGCGCACCGACGGCCACACCGACGGGTCCGCAGCCGGACGACGGCGAGGTCGTGCGGTACGCCGTCCGGGACGCCGTCGCCACCGTCACCCTGGACTCACCGGCCAACCGCAACGCGCTCTCCCGGGCGCTCGTCGCAGGGTTCGAGGCCGCGCTCGACCGCGCGGCCGCCGACCGCGACGTGCGGGCGGTCGTGCTCACCCACACCGGGACGACGTTCTGCGCCGGTGCCGACCTGCGGGAGGCGCTCGCGGACGGCGTCGAGGCGACGGCTCGGACACTGCTGCGGCTGCTGCGCGGGATCGTCGCGCACCGCTGCCCGGTCGTCGCGCTCGTCGACGGGCACGTCCGGGCCGGCGGGCTGGGCCTCGTCGGGGCCTGTGACGTCGTCGTCGCCGGCCGCCGGAGCACCTTCGCGTTCACCGAGTCCCGGCTGGGCCTCGCGCCCGCGGTGATCTCCGCGGTCACGACACCCCGGATGACGAGCCGCGCAGCCGGCCGGTACTACCTCACGGGCGAGACGTTCGACGCCACGCAGGCGCAGGACGCCGGGCTGGTGACCGTCGCCGCCGACGATCCGGCCGCCGCGGCCGAGGAGGTCCTCGCCGCGCTGCGGCTGTGCTCCCCGCAGGGCCTCGCCGAGTCGAAGAAGGTCGCCGCGGCCGGCGTCCTCGCCGCGCTCGACGCGACCGGCCCGGCGCTCGCCACCCTGTCCGCGTCGCTGTTCGCCTCCGACGAGGCCCGCGAGGGCATGACGGCCTTCGCCGAGCGCCGTCCGCCGTCCTGGGCCCGCTGACCGCACCGAAGGAGACCGTCATGACCACCACCGAGGCCGGCGGTACCGAGCGGCCGGGAACGCGCCCCCGGGTCGTCAGCGACATCGTCCGGCACTGGGCGAGGACGACGCCCGACGCCGAGGCGGTCGCGTACGAGGGCTCCACGCGGACGTGGGCGCAGTGGGACGACCGGGTGCGCCGCGTGTCCGGTGCGCTCGCCGCCGCCGGCATCGGCCGCGGCGACCGGGTGGCCTTCGTCGACAAGAACCACCCGGCGTGCCTCGAGGTGACGCTCGGCGCGAGCGCGGTGGGCGCCGCGAACGCCGTCGTCAACTGGCGGCTGGCGCCCGACGAGCTCGTGTACGTCCTCGGGGACGCCGCGCCGCGCCTGCTGTTCGTCGGCGCCGAGCTGGTGCCCGCCTGGGAGGCGGTCCGGGACCGGCTGCCCGGCATCACCACCGTGGTCGTCGTCGGCGGCGAGCAGGACACCTACGAGGCGTTCCTCGCCGCGGCCACGCCCGCGGACGCCGCGCCCGAGGTCGGGCCGGACGACACCGCGCTCGTGCTCTACACCTCCGGGACGACCGGCTTCCCCAAGGGGGCGACGCTCACGCACCGCGGCCTCGTGGCGCACACCGTGGCGCTGCGCAGCGACTTCCCGATGGGCCCCGGCGACCGCAACCTCGTCGCGATGCCGCTCTTCCACGTCGGCGGCAGCTGCTACGCGCTCATCGGGTTCGACGCCGGCGTCCCGACGACGGTCCTGCGCGAGGTGACCGGCCCCGGCCTCGTCGGGAGCTTCCTCGGCGGGTGCACGCACGCCTTCCTCGTGCCGGCCGTCATCGCCGGGCTCGTCCAGGCCGGGGCCCCGGCGCTCGGCGCGCTCGCGCGGCTGAAGATCCTCGGGTACGGGGCCTCCCCGGCGCCGCTGCCGGTGCTGCGCGCCGCGATGGAGGCGTGCCCGGGCACCGACTTCCTCCAGGTCTACGGGATGACCGAGCTGAGCGGCGTCGTGACGACGCTGAAGCCGGCGGCGCACCGGGACGCCGCCCGGCCCGAGCGGCTCGCGTCGGCGGGCACCCCGATCCCCGGGGTGGAGCTGCGGGTCGTCGACCCGACGACCGGCGAGGACGTCCCGCCCGGTGCCGCGGGCGAGCTCTGGTGGCGGACCGAGCAGCGGATGGGCGGCTACCTGAACAAGCCGGAGGCCACCGCGGAGACGATCACCCCGGACGGGTACGTCCGCAGCGGCGACGTCGGCCGGGTCGACGACGGCGGGTTCGTCTTCATCGAGGACCGGGTCAAGGACATGATCATCACCGGCGGCGAGAACGTGTACGGCCCGGAGGTCGAACGCGTCCTCGTCGAGCACCCGAGCATCGCCGAGGCGGTGGTCGTCGGCGTCCCGGACGACGTCTGGGGCGAGGCGGTCAAGGCGATCGTCGTCCCCGCCGAGGGAGCGGTCGTCGACGCCACGCAGATCGTCGCGTACGCCCGCGAGCACCTCGCCGGCTACAAGTGCCCGCGCAGCGTCGACGTCGTCGAGGCCCTCCCGCGCAACGCGACGGGCAAGATCCTCAAGAACGTGCTCCGCAGGCCCTACTGGGAGGGCACCGGGCGCTCGATCTGACGCACCGGACGCTCGGTCTCCACGCCCCGGGCGCGACGCAGCAGCAGGACGGACCAGGAGGGTTCACGTGGTGGTGACGGCGGGCCGGCCCGGGGGCGACCCCGCCGGTCGCGAGCCGCAGCAGGACCGCAGCCGGCTGACCCGGCGCAAGGTCCTCGAGGCGGCGGTGGAGTCCCTCGCCGAGCACGGCTGGGCGGGCTCCACGGTGGTCACCGTCGCCGAGCGGGCGGGTGTCTCCCGAGGGGCCGCGCAGCACCACTTCCCGACCCGGGAGTCGCTGTTCGCCGCGGCCTTCGAGCTCACCGCCGCCGAGCGGCTCGCCCACGTGCGCCGCGAGGCGGCCCGGCTCGCCCCGTCGGGGGAGCGGACCGAGGCCGTCCTCGTCATGCTCTGCGGTGTCTACACCGGGCCGCTGTTCCGCGCCGCCCTGCACCTGCACACGGCCGCGGCCGTCGAGGACGACCTGCGGGCGCTCGTGGCCCGCTCCGAGGCCGAGGTCAACGCCGAGGTGCACCGGACGGCGGTCGCGCTGCTCGGCGTCGACGAGACGCTGCCCGGCAACCGGGAGCTCGTCCAGGGCACGCTCGACCTGCTCCGCGGCCTGGCGCTCGCCGACGTCCTCACCGACGACAGCCGACGGCGGCGCGGCGTGCTGCGGCGCTGGGCCCAGGTGCTCGACGGGGCGGTGCGTCGCGCCGGGTGACGGCCCGACCCGGACGGGTCAACGACCCGTCACCCGGCAGGCGGCGGTCGGTGCCGTCCAGCGGCCGTGACCGGTTGCCGATGACTTGAGGACGTCGGTCGTCGCGAACGGTCCTCCGCGCCCCCGCCGGGAGTCCCGGGCACGTCCCGCCCGGGATCTCGGCGGCCGGATGATCAGGACGCTTCAGTCCCCGCCCGTTGCGGCCGATGCCCGGAGTGAGCGGACAGCAGTACCCCGGAGCCGTCCGTCCGAACAGGCACGCGCCGCCGGCGCGTCTCGAGAGCTGGAGTCGTCGAGTGTTCGACCGTCTGAGCCGTCAGGGGGCCCGTCCGGGGTCCCGTTCCGCAGCCGTGCACGCCGCCGTCACGACGGCGCTCGAGGCTGCCGCCCGTAACGACCTCACCCTTCGAGCGCCGGTCGAGGGGGTCGACCACGAGGACCTGCCGCTGTGCCTCGCGGCGAACTCGCTCATCGACACGATCGCCACGCTCCAGGCGGAGATCGCCCACATGTCCGTCGAGCACGACGCGGGCGACATCGACGTCGTCATCGACGTCGCACGGTTCCCCGAGGCCTACCGACCGCTCGCGCAGGCGATCAACCACATGGTCGGCGGTCACATCGCGGTGAAGAAGAAGGCGATGGCCGTCATCAAGGCGTTCGGCGAGGGCGACTTCGACGCCCCGATGGAGCAGCTGCCCGGCAAGAAGGCCTTCATCAACGACACGATCGAGACGGTCCGCGGCAACCTCAAGGGCCTCATGGCGGCGATGAACCACATGTCCGCCGAGCACGACGCGGGCGACATCGACGTCTCGATC
>NZ_MWLL01000135.1 GCF_002198675.1 Kineosporia sp. R_H_3
CGCCACGGTGACCACCCCGCGCTGACGCCCTCCCCCCATACCCGCTCATGCTCGCGGCCGGTACCGGAACCAGGCCCTCCGAGGGCCCGGAACGGTACCGGCCGCGAGTATGAGCGGGTGGCGGGTCAGGCCTGGGAGGCCTGGCGGGTCTTGATCATCTCGCGCTTGTCCTCGAACCGGGCGGCCTTCTTGTCGAGGGCGTCCATGAAGGTCGCGAGCTTGTCGCGGGCCTGCTCGCCCTCGGCGGACAGGCCCTCGATGTCGAAGAGCTTCCAGAACTTGAGGACGGGGTTGAGCACCTCGTCGCGGTGGATCCGCAGGTCGTAGATCCCGGCGAGGGCGATCTGCAGCGAGCGCCGGGTGAAGCCCTCGATCGTCGAGCCGGGCATCTGGAAGCCCTCGACGACGTCCCAGACGGCCTGGATCGTCTGGTCCGGCGCGAGCTCGAGCGCCTGCGCGAGCAGGTTGCGGTAGAAGACCATGTGGAGGTTCTCGTCGACCGAGATCCGTGCGAGGAGCTGCTCGCAGAACGGGTCCTCGGTGAACTTCCCGGTGTTGCGGTGCGAGATCCGGGTCGCGAGCTCCTGGAAGGAGACGTACGCGACGGTGTGGAGCATGTCGAGCTCGTAGGAGCTCTCGAAGCCCTGCGTCATGTGGATCATTCGCTCGCGCTCGAGCGCGACGGGGTCGACGGCCCGGGTCGTCAGCAGGTAGTCGCGGATGGCGATGCCGTGCCGGCCCTCCTCGGCGGTCCAGCGGCCGATCCAGGTGCCCCACGCGCCATCCGGGCCGAACGACTGGTAGATCTCCCGGTGGTAGCTCGGCAGGTTGTCCTCGGTGAGGAGGTTGACGACCAGCGCCGTCCGGGCGGTCTCGCTGACCTTCGACTGGCCGACGTCCCACGCCTGGCCGCCGAGCGGGCCGTCGAAGTTGCTGCCCTCGGTCCAGGGGATGTACTCGTGCGGCATCCACTCCTTGGCGACCGCGATGTGCCGGTCGAGCTCCTTGGCGACGGCCGGTTCGAGCTCGTGGAGGAGCTGCTTCTGCGTGTACTGGGCCATGGTGGACTCCCTGGCTCGCGGGCGGTGTCGGGCTGAGTTTCCTACGCCACCGTAACCTCGTCCAGGGGTGTCGTCAGGTCCGGCCGGGCCGGTACGACCGCCCGCGGTCGGGCCGGGGGCTGCCCAGTGGGCGCATCGGGGCCCCGCTGTCCGTCGGGGTCGGGCCGCGCTGGCACCGCGGGCACCAGAAGGCGACCCGGTCCGCGGGGGCCTGCCCGATCGACGCCACCCGCACCGTCGCGCCGCACCGCCGGCAGGGCCGCCCCGACCGGGCGTGGACGTACTGGGTGCGGCCGTCGCGGGTGTCCCCGGTCGTCGACTGGACGGCGCGGTCGCGGTTGGCGGTGAGCAGCCGGTGCAGCAGGTCGACGAGGGCCTCGGGGTCGCCGGCGCCGCCGACGGGGGTCCACGGCGTGACCCCGCGCAGGAAGAGCGCCTCGCACATGAAGAACGTGCCGACGCCCGCGAGCACCCGCTGGTCGAGGAGCGCCTCGCCGACGGGGCGGTCCGGGTCGGCGACGAGGCGGGCCACGGCCCGGGCGGCGTCCCACGACGGACCGAGCAGGTCGGGGCCGAGGTGCCCGACGAGCGTGTCCTCCTGGTCGGTGGGGACGAGGTCGAGCATCCCGAGCCGGTGCCCGACCGCCGTCCACGTGTCGTTGACGAGCAGCGCACGGATCCCGTGGTCCTGCCGGGCCCCGCGCCACGGCTCACCGGTGCGGTGGACGTGCCAGGAGCCCTCCATGCGCAGGTGGCTGTGCAGCGTCCAGCCCGGGGCGTCGTCCGTGCCCGCGACCCGGGTGAGGATGTGCTTGCCGGCGCTCAGGACCTCGAGGACCGGGCGGCCCGCGAGGTCGACCGTGGCCAGCGAGGGCCAGCGCAGGTCGGTGCGCAGCAGGACCCGGCCGGCCAGCGCGGCGTGGAGCCGCTGGGCCGTCCGCCAGACCACGTCACCCTCGGGCACGAGGAACACTCTGCCCGAGGGTGACGCGAGCGGCGTGGCGAGTCCCCTGACCGGATCGCCCGCCGGGTCTGCTGCGACGGCGCCGTTGCCGTCAGTCGTCCTCCGACTCGTCCTCGTGGGAGTCCTCGTCGGAGTGGTCGTCCGAGCCGCCCTTGCCGGAGCCCGAGCGGCTCTCGTGGGAGTCCTCGTCGGCCTCGTCGGCCTCGTCGTGCGAGGAGCCGGAGCGGTCCTCGTCGGCGTCGTCGTCGTGGGACGAACCGGAGCGGTCCTCGTCGGCGTCGTCGTCCGAGCCGGAGCCGCGGTGGGAGCCGGACCGGTCGTCGTCCTCCTCCTTCGAGGAGCCGGACCCGCGCCGGGAGCCGGACGTCGACCCGGAGCGGTGGTCGGAGTCGTCGTCCGCGTCGTCGTCCTCGTGCGTCCGCCCGCCGTGGTCGTCACCGGCCTCGTCCGCGTCGGAGTCGTCGTCGGCCTCGTCGTCGGAGTCGTCCGAGCGGGTGCCGGACGGCGTCGCCCCGTCGGTCGTGCCGTCGTCGGACGGCGTCGCGCCGGTCGACGGGTCGTCGTCCGGGGACGTCGCGNCGCGACGTCCCCGGACGACGACCCGTCGTCCGGGGACGTCGCGTCGTCCGTCGGGGTCGCGCCCGGGGTCGCGTCGTCGGTGGGCGTCGCGTCGTCCTCGACGGAGATGCCGGTGCTCGGGTCCTCCCCGCCGTCGAACGGCGACACGGTCGCGACGACCTTGTCGAAGTCGTTCTGCACCGGGTCGGGCAGCGCGCCCGCCGCACCGGTGAGTCCGACGCTCGCGACGGCGACCGCCGAGGCCGCGCCCAGCTTCGCGGCGAGCCCGAGCCCGCCGAGCCACTCCCAGACCATGCGATTCCTCCGGTTCGGTGCGGTGACCCTGCGGCCGTGGCGGCCGGTCGGTCCCGCGGCCGGGTGCGGTGCCGTGGCCGGCGCCGCACCCGTCGGGTGGACGAGACCCCGGGCGCCGTGCGCCAGGAGGGCGGCCAGTGCAGGTGTCGGCTGCACCGGTCCGTCCTGAGCGGCACGGCGTAGCGGCGCGAGGGCGTCGGCGACGGCGGCCAGGTCGGGCAGGCCCTGGGTCCGCAGACCCGGGCCGTCCCCACGCAGTACGGCGTCGGTGACGGGGTCGCTGATGCGGCGTCGTGTGCTCATCTCGTCTCCGTCATCGCGTCAGGGTCGACGGAGGGTACGGGTGAGGACACACGCTGTGCCGGAATCACCCGTCTGAGGGAGTCGAGGCCCCGCCGCTGCAGCGCCTTCACGGCGCCGGGGCGCTTCCCGACGGCCTCGGCGACCTGCTCGACCGACAGGTCCGCGACGATCCGCAGGTACAGCACCTCCTGCTGGTCGGGGGAGAGGTGCCCGAGCAGGGCGACGGCGCGCGCGGTGCCGTCGTTCTCCACCGCCCGGTCCTCGGCGCTCACCTCGAAGCGGCCGTCGTCGACCTCGGCCGCGGGCTCGGTGCGCCGCCGGGTGCGCTTGCGCAGCTCGTCGAGCATCCGGCGGTGCGTCACCGTGAAGAGCCAGGTCCGGAACGCCGCCTCGTCGCCGTCGAAGGACGACAGCCCGGTGAGCACGCCGAGGAAGACCTCGCTCGTGAGGTCGTCCGGCTCGGCCGAGCCGCGGGACGCCGCGTAGCGCCGGACCGCGGGGGAGTAGGCCTCCCAGAGCCGGGTCAGCGCCCAGCCGCCGCCGGCCCGCGCGGCGGGCAGCAGCGCGGCGAACTCCTCGGCCGGCAGCACCTCGTCGTGATCGGCGTCCCGGCGCCGGGGCTTGACCGGGCCCGCCGCCGACCGGGTGACGGCTACCACCCCGGGATGAGGCCGACCCCCCGCGTACCACCCGGCGGTGATCACCGGGACAGCCTCCTGGGCTGACGACCGGGACCGGCCGCCGGGAGCACGCTGGCAGCGGTGGCAGCACGGCCGGCCCGCCGTCCGCCGCCCGACACCCGCCAGGCCAGGATCGGGGGATCCACCCATGCGCAGCAGATCGCCGGACGACGTCCTCGAGCGGCTCAAGGCCGGCTCGCCGAAGGACTGGGACGACGCGCAGCAGCGGTTCGGTCCGCTGCTGAGATGGGTGGTGCGACGGCACCGCCTCGCGCCGGAGGACGCCGACGACGTCGTCCAGACGACCTGGCTGCGGCTCTGGGAGAACCTCGACCGGGTCCGCGAGCCCGAGGCGCTCGGCGGCTGGCTCGTCACGACGTGCCGTCGGGAGAGCCTGCGGACGCTGCGGCTACGGGCCCGCACCGTGCCCCGGGATCCCGGGGACGAGACGTGGTGCATCGCCGCCACCGACGGGGACGGCGACCCGCACGACGACGTCGCCCGCCGGCTCGACGCGGCCACCCTCTACGCCGCTGTCGCCGACCTGCCGGCGCGGCAGCGGTCGGTGCTGCTCGCGATGCTCGACAACGACGGTGCGAGCTACGCGGAGACGTCCCGGCGCCTCGGTCTGCCGGTGGGCAGCCTGGGGCCGACCCGGATGCGGGCGCTCGCCCGGCTGCGCCGGGACCGACGTCTCGCGGGCGATGTACGCAGCGACCTCCGCAGTGATCTGTCCGAGGAGGACCGGCACCTGCCGATTCTCCGAAGTGTCCGTTGACGCCACACTTGTTCCTGATCATCGACATGATCGGTGCGACGTGCGCGTCGCGCCCAGGCCCCAGGAGGCTCCCGTGGGATTCCCTGCACCCCCGATCGTCTCGCTCCAGCACGTCGCCGCCGGGTCGGCCCGTGACCGGCACCTCGGGTGGGGGGTGCTCGTCGCCGCGGACGTCGTCCTCGCCCCCGCGCCGGAGAAGCTGCTCGCCTCCGAGGACGACTGGTTCGAGGTGCTCCTCGCGTCCTTCCCGCGCCCGACCCGGCGGGTGGCCGGCGACGGGCACCGGCCGCCGCGCGTCGACCTCGAGCGGATCGCCGTCGACCGTGTCGAGGTCCGCAACCTCGCCGGCGGCCCGGAAGGGCTGGCCGTCGTCACGCTCGCCGACGCGTCCCGGCACACCCCGTTGCACACGGCGTACGACGTCCGGGCCGTCGCCCGGAGCATCGACGCGGAGCCGGGTCTGTGGCGTGCGCTCGTCGTCGCGGGCGTGCTCCCGGACGGTGTGCTCGAGCGGCCGCTCAGCGACCTCGACCTCGTCGTCGAGGCCGAGCGGGCGATCCGCCGGCACCGGGTCGACGAGCACTGCCACGAGCGGGGCGGCACGGTCGCGTTCGGCTTCTGCTGCGTCTTCCCGTGGAGCTCGTGCTGCAAGGCCCGGGTCGCGGGGGACACCCCGGATGACCTGACGTCCGCGGGCGGGGAGCCGGGCGTCTGATGGGGCTGCCGGACCAGGCGCGGCGCCGGGTGCTCGTCGACGTCGTCCCGCCGATGGCGCTGTGGGTGCTGGACCTCGTCGTGTCGTCCGGCAACGAGCAGCAGCGCGGCATCCTGCCCGCGGTCGGCATCGCCTACGCGTTCCTCGGGTACGTGCCGCTCGTCGTCCGGCGGCGGTACCCGCGGGCGGTGTTCCTCGTCGTCGTCGGGCACGCGCTGCTCGCGCCGGCGGTCACCGCGACGTACTTCCCGACGTTCTCGTGGTGGTTGGGGCTGTACACGGTGGCCGCGACGTCCCGGCTCGCCGAGGCGGTGGGCGCGTTGGCGGTGGCGTCCCTCCCCGCGGCGGCCGTCGTCGCGACGAACGTGCGCGACGCGTCCCCCGACCACCGCGCGTCGGCGTTCGTCGCGGCGGCCGTGCCGAACATGGTGCTCCTCGCGGCGCTGTTCGGGGTCGCCCGCTGGGCCCGGTGGTCGGGCCAGCGGCACGAGGCGTCCCGGCGCTCCGCCGAGGAGGCGATCGCTGCGGAACGCACCCGCATCGCCCGCGACCTGCACGACGTCGTGGCCCACTCGGTGACGCTCATGCTCCTGCAGGCCGGGGGAGCGGCGCGGTTCGTCCGGCAGGACCCGGACCGGGCGGCGGCCGCGCTCGCGCACGTCGACACCCTCGGCCAGCAGGCGCTCGTCGAGCTGCGCCGGATGCTCGTGCTGCTGCGCCCGGACGACGCCCCGCCGGGCACCGGGGTCGCGTCGTCCCCGAGCGGCCTGACGAACCTGCCCTCGCTCGTCGACCGGGTCGCGGCCGGCGGCACCGACGCGCGGTTCGTCGTCGAGGGGGAGCCGCGCGCGCTCGAGCCGGGCGTCGACCTCACGGTCTACCGGATCGCCCAGGAGGCGCTGACGAACGCGACCCGGTACGCCGACCCGGCGGCCCCGGTCGAGGTGCGGCTGCGCTGGCTCGAGGACGACGTCGAGCTGGAGGTGCTCAACCGCAGGGCGCCCGGACGCCGGCCGGCCGGTCGGCCCGAAGGCGGCGGCTACGGGCTCGTCGGGATGCGGGAGCGGGTGCTGTCCGTCGACGGGCACCTGCTCGCCGGTCCGCAGCCCGACGGCACCTTCCGCGTCCTGGCCCGACTGCCCGCGGCCCGGGAACGCGCGGCGGCCACGCATGGCTGACCTGCCCGGTCCGGTGGACCGCAGCGTCGGCGACCGCACGGTCGGGGTGCTGCTCGTCGACGACGAGCCGCTGGTGCGCGCCGGGCTGGCGATGCTCGTGGACTCCGAGCCCGACCTGAGGGTCGTCGGCGAGGCGACCGACGGGCTGCAGGCCGTCGAGCTGGCGCACCGGCTGCGCCCCGACGTCGTCGTCATGGACATCCGGATGCCGCGCGCCGGCGGTGTGGAGGCGACCCGCCGGCTCGTCGGGGACGACTTCATCGCCGAGTCCGGCTTCGAGACGGCGGTGCTCGTGCTCACGACGTTCAACGAGGACGACGCGGTCTTCGAGGCGCTGCGTGCCGGGGCCTCCGGGTTCCTCCTGAAGAACGCCGCGCCGCACTGGCTCGGCGAGGCGATCCGTGCCGTCGCCGCCGGCAACGCCTGGCTCGACCCGCAGGTCGCCCGCACGCTCCTCGCCGACTTCACCGCGCGCCCGCAGCAGTCCCTGCCGACGGCGGCCGAGCTCGAGCAGCTCACGGTCCGCGAGCGCGAGGTGCTCGTCCTCGTGGCGCACGGCCTGACGAACACGGACATCGCGGCGCACCTCGTCGTCAGCGAGGCGACCGTGAAGACCCACGTCGGCCGGGTGCTCTACAAGCTCGGGGTCCACGACCGGGCGCAGGCCGTCGTCGTCGCGTACAAGACGGGCCTCGTCGGCCCGCAGGACCAGCCGCCGCCGCGCCGGACGGGCTGAGCACCGCCCGGCGCAGCGTGCCGGTTCAGGAGATGACGACCTCGTCGAGCACGCCCGTGAACTGGTCGTGGCCCGAGGTGTCCTTGGCGCCGATGAGGACCGCCGAGCTGTTGCTGATCTTGCCGGTCGACTTCGAGGTGCTCCACGAGGTGCCGTCGACGGTCAGGGTGACCTTGGACGACGTCCGGGCGCACGTGATCGTGTGCCACGCGCCGTCGTTGAGCTTGGGCCCCTTGGTGAGCTGGCCCTGGCCGCCGGAGCCGCGGAAGTTGCACAGCGCCTGGCCGCTCTTGACGATCTCGACCTTCCAGCTCCCGCCGGACGTCGTCGACAGCCCCTTGCGGATCAGGTCGTAGTCGCCGACCGACGACGACGGCAGCACGGTGAACTTCACCTTGAGCGAGACGGAGTACGACGACGTGCCCGGGTCGAGCACGGCCTTGTCGGGGACGGTGACGTAGCTCGGCTTCGACGACCACTCGAAGGCCTTGCCGGTCGAGCCCGCGACGCCGGTCGTGAGGTTCTTCAGCGTGCCGGTGCTGCCGTTCCCCGACGAGTCCGCCGCGGTCGAGCCGGTGTCCTCGAACGACCAGTGCGCCCGCTCGGTCGCGGCGCCCGCGGCGCCCGGCGCCATGAGGACCGCTGCCCCCGCGGCGACCGCCCCCGCGGCCACACGTGTCATGAGTCTGCTGCTGTTCATGGTTGCCCCTTCGGTGGTTCGCCCCGCGACGGGCGAGGGTCCGCCGTCGCGCCGGTGATCTTCGCAGCCGGTTCGGGGCGTTGCAGGGAGATCGCCCGGAGTGTCACGAACCTGACCGGTACCGTCGGTGCCGTGACCGACTGCCGGGCAGTCCGCCTCGCGGCGCTGCTGCGGGCCGGGGGAGCGCTCTTCGAGGTCGTCGGTGGCACCGCGCGGCACCTCGCCGGTGACCCCCGCGCACCGCGCGACCTCGACGTCGCCGTCCGCCCGGACGACGTGGAGGCGCTCGCGGGCGCCCTCGGTCGCGTCGGCGCCGCGCTCGACCCCGCCCGGGCCCGGCGCCTGCGGGTGGTCCGCGTGGACACCTCGTACGGCCCGCTCGACGTGTTCGTCGGTGCGGCATGAGCGCCCGGACCGGGCTCGAGCCGTTCGAGGTCGCGCTGCTCGAGGCGGTCGAGCTGCACGAGTCCGCGCCCGGTGACGACGCTCCCGGCGACCGCCCCGAAGACCACGCCGACGACGACGGCCCGGCCGGGAGCGCGGCGGCGACGCCGCAGGTGCTCGCGACCGTGGAGGCCGCGACCGGGGTCGGTCCGCGCTACGCCTACCCGATGCTCGTCGACCTCGCCGTCCCGTGGCGGCGGCACCTGCCGCTCCTGGAGCCGCTCGGCAACGTCGGGACCCAGGGCGACGACCCGCCCGCCGACGCGCGGTACACCATGGTGCGGCTGAGCCCTGCCGGGCGGCTCGCCCTCGCCTCGGAGCGGGGCGCGGTCGGCCCGGTGCCGTTCGGTGTCGTCGAGGGCACGCTCTACCGGGACGGAACGGTGCCCTCCTTCGCGCCGGACGCCGTCCTCGCGGCGCTGCGCACCGGGGCCATGGACGCCGGCCCGCCCGTCCTGCCCACGGGTGGCCTCGTCGAGGGAGACGTCGAGGGCCTGCTCGCCGGCCGTCCCGCACGGCTCCGGCTGGTGTGCCGGGTCGTCCGCGAGCACCGACCCGGACGGGAGGTGCTCGTCGTCACCGAGGTGCCGCTCGGCGCGAACCCGGACGAGATCGGCCGGATGGTCGCGGCCCGGCACGACGCCGAGGTCCGTGGGGCGCCCGCCGTCCGGTACGCGGACTACCTGCCGGAGGGCGGGCCCGAGGCCCCCGACCTGCGCCCGCTGCGGCACCCGTTCCTCGCCGACGTGCGGGACGAGACGTCGACCGCCGTCGGGTGCCGGATCGTCGTCGTGCTCGCCGCGGGCGCCGACCCGGTCGACGCCCTCGCGTGGCTGCGCGACATCTGGCCGGTGAGCATCGACGTCGACTGGCAGCTCCCCGCGCCGCAGGCGCATCGGCTCGCCGGCTGGGACCGCGGGGACGGCACCGGGCTGGACGCGCTCGCGGCGTTGCTCTGACCCGGCCCGACCACCGGTGACGGGCCGCGCCGGCGGCCGTCGGGCCGGTCGGGCCTCCCCGTCGGCTCAGGCCCGCAGCCGCAGCCCGCGCGGGGTCGCGTGGAAGCCGGCCGCGGCGAGCGCCCGGGCCAGCGGGTGCTCGCCGGAGAGGACGCCCTCGCCGTCGGCCCGCTCGACGGTGAGCCGACCGAGGGCGCCGTCGCGGACCGAGAGCGCCAGCGCGTCGGCGGCGGACTGGAGGACCGGCTCGCTCGCGGTGAACGACAGCAGCGACCGGCCACCCCGTTCGACGTACAGCACGAGCGCCCCGTCGACGAGGACGACGAGCGCGCCGGCCTTGCGGCCCGGCTTGTGGCCGGCACCGGCGGGAGCGGTCGGCGCGTCGGCCGCGCGGTCGCCCGGCTCGGTCCGGTCCGGGCGCTCCGGCCGGTCGGGCCAGGGGAGCGCCGCCCCGTAGGGGTTCGCCGGGTCGGCCGCGGCGAGGACGACGGTCCGCCCGCTCGTGTCGCGGACCGCGCCGCCGGAGCCGCGGCCGTACCCGTCGCCCATGCCCATGCCCATGCCCTCGCCGAAGCCGTCGGCGTACCCGTCCGCCGGTCCGTCACCGACCGGCCGGGCCGAGGCGCGCAACCGGTCGACCGCGCCGGTCGTGCCGAACTGGGCGGCGCCGAGCCCTTCGACGAAGTAGCCGCGGCGCACCCGGCCGGCGTCCTCGAACGCGGAGAGCACGCGGTAGACCGCGGCGAACCCTCCGGTCACCCGCTCCGCGCCGACGGCGCCCCGGGTCACGACGCCGTGCCGCTCGAGGAGCACCTCGGCGCCCGCGTGCGCGCGCAGCGTCGCGTCGGCCTCCCGCGGCGGCAGCAGCGACCAGCGGCCGGCCGCGACCGGCGGCCCCGACCGGCTCGGCAGCGCGGCCCGACCGGCGCCGCGGGCGGCCCGCAGCCCGGCGTACCGGCCGCCGCCGTACCGGGCCCGCGGCGCCGCGGGCTTCGACCGGTGCGTCGTCCGGCCGCCGGACAGCCGCGCCCGCAGCGGGGAGAGCGTGTCGTTCGTCAGGTGGCCGGCCCAGAGCAGGTCCCACAGCGCGTCGGTGAGGGTCGCGTCGTCGGTCAGCCCCGCGGTGTCGGAGAGCGCGCGGAAGAAGAAGGCGCCGCCGCCGGCGAGCGCGTCGAGGACGGCCCGGTGCACGTCACCGAGCACGAGGTCGGCGTCCGGGTCGGGCAGCGTGAGGGGGGCGAGGTCGGCGGGGTGCAGCGCGACCCAGCCGTCCTCACCGGGCAGGGCGCCGTGCCCGGACCACACGACCTCGCCCGCGGCGGTGAGCTCGTCGAGCATCGTGGGGGAGTAGCCGGGCACCCGGGCCGGCAGCACGAGGGTCTCCAGGGCGCTCGCCGGGACGACCGCCCCCGCGAGCTGCTCGACCGCGCGGAGCACCCCCTCCGCGCCGCGCACCGACGAGCCGACGCCCTGCCAGGCCGGCAGGAACCGGGCGAGGTCGGCGGCCGGTACCGGCTCGACCTCGGCGCGCAGCGCCGCGAGCGAGCGCCGGCGCAGCGTCCGCAGCACCTCGGCGTCGCAGTAGTCGGTGCCCTGGCCGCCGCCGGACTCCAGCGGGCGCAGCTCGCCCTCGACGAGCCGGCCGGCCGCGACGAGCCGGCGCAGCGCCTCGGTGACCACGGCGGGCCCGAGGCCGTACCGGGCGGCGACGTCGTGCGCCGTGAACGGACCGTGGGTGCGGGCGTGCCGGCCGAGCAGGTCGGCGAGCGGGTCGGGGACCGGCTCGGTGAAGACCTCGGCGATCCCGACGGGCAGCGGGGTGCCGAGCGCGTCCCGGAGCCGGCCGGCGTCCTCGACGACGGCCCAGCGCTGCTCGCCGGCGACCCGGACCCGGATGACCCGGCGGGACGCCTCCAGCGCGTCGAGCCAGCCGGCCGCGACCGTCGGGAGGACGGCCTCGCCGGCGTCGGTCTCGCCGGTCGTCGCCCGGGCGGCGACCTCGGCGGTCGTCAGCGGGCCGAGCAGCCGCAACAGGTCGGCGACCCCTTCGAGACCCCGGACCCGGCGCCCGGGGTCGAGCCGCTGCAGCTCGGCCTCGGTGCGGGTGAGGGCGGCCGGGTCGAGCAGGTCGCGCAGCGCCGCGCCCTCGCCGCGCCCGAGCAGCTCCGCGAGGAGCGTCGGGTCGAGCGCGAGCGCCGCGGCCCGGCGCTCGGCGAGCGGCGAGTCCCCCTCGTAGAGGAACTGCGCGACGTAGCCGAAGAGCAGGCTGCGGGCGAACGGCGACGGCTGGGCGGTCTCGACCTCGACGACCTTGACCTTGCGGGACGCGAGGTCCTTCATGAGCTCGACGAGGCCGGGGACGTCGAAGACGTCCTGGAGGCACTCGCGGACCGTCTCCAGGACGATCGGGAACGACCCGTAGCGGCTCGCGACCTGGAGCAGCTGGGCCGCCCGCTGGCGCTGCTGCCACAGCGGCTGCCGCTTGCCGGGCGTGCGGCGCGGCAGCAGCAGGGCCCGCGCGGCGCACTCGCGGAACCGTGCGGCGAACAGCGCCGAGCCGCCGAGCTCGGTCGTCACGAGGTCCTCGACGTCGTCGGCGTCGAGCGTCATGAGGTCGGCGACGTCGGGCGCCCGGCCGTCCGCGGTCTCGACGTCCGGCAGGCGCAGGACGATCCCGTCGTCCCCGTGCATCGCCTGCACCTCGACGCCGAACCGCTCCCGGAACCGCGCCGCGACGGCGAGCGCCCACGGCGCGTGGACCTGCCCGCCGAACGGCGAGTGGACGACGACCCGCCAGTCCCCGAGCTCGTCGCGGAAGCGTTCCACGACGAGGGTCCGGTCGTCCGGCACGTGCCGGGTCGCCGCCTGCTGCTCGCGCAGGTAGGCGAGCAGGTTGTCCGCGGCCCACTCGTCGAGCCCGGCGACCCGGGCCCGCTCACGGGCCGCGTCGTCGTCCAGGCGGGTCAGCTCGCGGACGAACGCGCCGACCGCGCGGCCGAGCTCGGCGGGCCGGCCCTGGGCGTCGCCGTGCCAGAACGGCAGCTTCCCCGGCTGGCCCGGGGCGGGCGTGACGAGCACCCGGTCGTGGGTGATCTCCTCGATCCGCCACGAGGACGAGCCGAGCGTGAAGACGTCGCCGACGCGCGACTCGTAGACCATCTCCTCGTCGAGCTCGCCGACGCGGCGACCGGCGCCCTTGCGGGCCTCGTCGCCGCCGGCGAGGAACACCCCGAACAGGCCGCGGTCGGGGATCGTCCCGCCGGACGTCACCGCGAGCCGCTGCGCCCCGGGCCGCGCGCTCACGGTGCCGGTCAGCCGGTCCCAGACCAGGCGGGGCCGCAGCTCGGCGAACTCGTCGCTCGGGTAGCGCCCGGAGAGCATGTCGAGGACGGCCTCGAGCACCCCGCGGGTCAGCGTCGAGAACGGCGCCGCCCGCCGGACGAGCGCCTCGAGGTCGTCGACCGACCACGGCTCCATCGCAAGCATCGCGACGATCTGCTGGGCGAGGACGTCGAGCGGGTTCGCGGGCACCCGCAGCGCCTCGATCTGCCCGCCGCGCATCCGCTCCACGACGACGGCGGTCTGCACGAGGTCGCTGCGGAACTTGGGGAAGAGCACGCCGCGCGACACCGCGCCGACCTGGTGCCCGGCCCGGCCGACCCGCTGCAGGCCGCTCGCGACGCTCGGCGGCGACTCGACCTGGACGACGAGGTCGACGGCGCCCATGTCGATGCCGAGCTCGAGGCTGGACGTCGCGACGACCGCGGGCAGCCGGCCGGCCTTGAGCTCCTCCTCGATGATCGAGCGCTGCTCCTTGCTCACCGAGCCGTGGTGCGCGCGGGCCAGCGTGGCGGGGACCCCGACGGCCGCACCGGCCTGCGCCATGAGCGCGGCGGGCTGCACCGACCCGGGCTCGGGCAGCTCCGCACCCGTCGTCCGCTCGTGCCAGACCTCGTTGAGCCGGGCGGTGAGCCGCTCCGCGAGCCGCCGCGAGTTCGAGAAGACGAGCGTCGAGCGGTGCTCGGCGATGAGGTCGACGACGCGTTCCTCGACGTGCGGCCAGATCGACGGCCGCCGCAGCGCACCCGCCGCGGCCCCGGTGAGGTCCGGCTCCGCCCAGCCGCCCGGTGCGCCGTCCGCGCCGCCGGCCCCGGTCGCGCTCCCGCCGCCGACGCCACCGGGCGCACCGCCGGGCACCCCGGTCGCGGCGGCGTCCAGGTCGCCCATGTCGGGCACCGGGACGACGACCCGCAGGTCGAACTTCTTCGTCGAGGGCGGCTGGACGATGTGCACGGGCGTCTGCCCGGAGCCGCCGAGCCAGCGGGCGACCTCCTCGACCGGCCGCACGGTCGCCGACAGGCCGACCCGCTGCGCGGGCGAGGGCAGCAGCGCGTCGAGCCGCTCGAGGCTCAGCGCGAGGTGCGCGCCGCGCTTGGACCCGGCGAGCGCGTGCACCTCGTCGACGACGACCGTCTCGACGCCGGCGAGCGACGACCGCGCCGCCGAGGTGAGGATGAGGAAGAGCGACTCGGGGGTCGTGATGAGGATGTCCGGCGGGGTCTTCGCGAAGGCCCGGCGCTCGTCGGCCGGGGTGTCCCCGGAGCGGACGCCGACGCGCAGGTCCGGCACCGGCAGCCCGAGCCGGGTCGCGGCCTGCCGGATCCCGGCGAGCGGGCTGCGCAGGTTGCGCTCGACGTCCACCGCGAGGGCCTTGAGCGGTGAGACGTAGAGCACCCGGCACCGCTTCGACGCCTCGGCCGGTGCCGGCACCGCGGCGAGCCGGTCGAGCGCCCAGAGGAACGCGGCGAGCGTCTTGCCCGACCCGGTCGGGGCGACGACCAGGGCGTGGTCACCGCGGGAGACCGCCGCCCAGGCGCCGACCTGCGCCGGGGTGGGGGCGTCGAAGGCGCCCTCGAACCACGACCGGGTCGCCGGCGTGAACCGTGCGAGCACGGCCTGCGGCGAGGTGTCGTCGGAACGGCGGGCGGCCATACCGACATCCTGCCCCGCACCACCGACAGACCGCCCGTCCGGATCCGTGGGCGGGACGGCCGTGCCGCCCGTCGGCCCCGCGTGCGATGCTCCCGGCGTGCGGATGAGCGACTTCTGGACCCTCGTGGACGGCGAGTTCGGGCCCGTGCACGGCCGCCTCCTCGTGCGCGAGCACGTGCTCGGCGCCCTCGGCCACCGGACGGCGCAGCAGGCCCTCGACGCCGGCGAGGACGCCCGCACCGTGTGGTTCGCGCTCTGCGACGACCTCGACGTCCCGCAGGAGCGCCGCTGGGGCCTCGACGAGCAGCAGGCCCGCTCCGCGCGCCGCGGCCGGTCGTCGTGACGGCGGACGGCGGGCCCGTCGCGGTCGCCGTGGCGCACAACCCGCGGACCATCCCCGTGCTCGCTGGCGCGCAGGTCATCGGCGGCCTCGGGGTGACCGCAGGTGTCACGGTCAACGGCGTCCTCGCCTCGAACCTGTCCGGTTCGGTTTCCCTGGCCGGCCTCGCGCAGACCATGGGCGTCATCGGCGGCGCCGCGCTCGCCGTCCCGCTCGCGAAGCTCGCGGGTCGACGCGGCCGGCGTCCGGCGCTCGCCCTGGGGTACGCCATCGGCGCCGTCGGCGCTCTGCTGTCTGTGACCGCCGGCGCTGTGGAGTCCTTCCCGCTGCTCCTCGTCGGCGCCGCTCTCTTCGGCGGTGGTTCGGCGTCCGGGCTGCAGGCCCGCTTCGCCGCGATCGACGGGGTGGTCGCGCAGCGTCGGGGCCGGGCGCTGTCGCTCGTCGTCTGGGCAGGCGCCGTCGGGGGTGTCGTCGGGCCCCTGCTCATCGTCCCGGCGGGCGCGGTGAGCCGGGGGCTCGGGGTGCCCGAGCTGGTCGGACCGTTCGTCTTCGCCGTCGCGGGGTACTCGGCGGCGGCGGTCGCACTGTGGGCCCTGCTCCGGCCCGACCCGCTGGCCCACGTGCTGCGGGCCGGCGCCGAGGCCAGGGCCGTTGCGCGGCCGGCGGACCGGAGCCGCGGGTCGTCCCCGACATGGCTCGCCCTCAGGGCGGCCGTCCGCAGCCGGGACGCCCTTCTCGGGCTCACCGCGGTCGGGGTCGGGCACGCTGTCATGGTCGCCCTCATGGTCATGACGTCGGTCCACCTCTCCGGCGGCGGTGTCTCCATGCCTGTCGTCGGCGTCGTCATCTCCGCACACGTCGCGGGCATGTACGCGCTGAGCCCGGTCTGGGGCTGGCTCACCGACCGCTACGGCCGCCGCACCGCGATCTCGCTCGGGGTCGCCTGCCTCGCCCTCGCGGGCGCGGTCGCGGCCGGTGCACCGGCCACCAGCGCGGGCCGGTCGGTGGTCGCGCTCGCCCTGCTCGGCCTCGGCTGGTCGGGCTGTTTCGTCGCGGGCTCGACGCTGCTGTCCGAGTCCGTGCCGGCCGACGTCCGGACCTCGGTGCAGGGGATGTCCGACCTCGTCATGGGGGTCGTCGCGGCGAGCGCCGGCGTCCTGGCCGGGCCGGTCGTCGAGTGGTTCGGGTACGGCGTCCTGTCGCTGAGCACGCTCGTCCTGCTCGTCCCCGTCCTCGTCCTGCTCGCCCGGCGGGGAAACCGGTTCGAGCCTGTCGGGGGCGCCGCGTAGGGTCGGGCAGCGTGGACGTCGACGACCGTGAGGTCCTCATCAGCGCCCGTGGGCTGACCAAGCGCTTCGACGACTTCACCGCCGTCGACGGCATCGACGTCGACGTCCGCCGCGGCGAGGCGTTCGGCTTCCTCGGCCCGAACGGGGCGGGCAAGTCCTCGACGATGCGGATGGTCGGGTGCGTCTCCCCGCCGTCCGGCGGCGACCTGCGGATCCTCGGCCTCGACCCGCGCACGGACGGGCCGCGGATCCGGGCCCGCCTCGGCGTCGTCCCGCAGCGCGACACCCTCGACGAGGAGCTCACCGTCGCGGAGAACCTCGTCGTCTACGCCCGCTACTTCGGCATCTCGCGCAAGGCGGCGCACGCGAAGGCCGCCGAGCTCCTCGAGTTCGCGCAGCTCGCCGAGCGGGCCGGGAGCCGGGTCGAGCCGCTGTCCGGCGGCATGAAGCGGCGGCTGACGATCGCCCGCTCGCTCGTCAACGACCCGGAGATCCTGCTGCTCGACGAGCCGACGACCGGGCTCGACCCGCAGGCCCGGCACGTCCTGTGGGACAGGCTCTTCCGGCTCAAGCGGCAGGGCGTCACGCTCGTCCTCACGACGCACTACATGGACGAGGCCGAGCAGCTGTGCGACCGGCTCGTCGTCATGGACGCCGGCCGGATCGTCGCCGAGGGCAGCCCGCGCTCGCTCATCGAGGAGCACTCCAGCCGCGAGGTCCTCGAGCTGCGCTTCCCGGACGACGACAACGCACCGTGGGCCGGCCCGGTCACCGCGAGCGCCGGGGTGCTCGCCGAGCGCGTCGAGGTGCTGCCGGACCGGCTCCTCGTCTACACCCCGGACGGCGACGCCGCGGTGCAGGCCGTGCACGCCGCCGGGCTGCGGCCGTCGTCCGTGCTCGTGCGGCGCTCCACGCTGGAGGACGTCTTCCTCCACCTCACCGGCCGCTCGCTCGTCGACTGACGGGGGCGGGTCATGACGACGACGGGGACCGCCGGGCCGGCGGGGACGACGGGG
>NZ_MWLL01000136.1 GCF_002198675.1 Kineosporia sp. R_H_3
GGTACACCGGGGCGGCGTCCGGCGCCCCGTCGGGGGCGAGCAGCCCGTAGGGGTCCTTGTACTCCTTCGGCTCCTCGTCGCCGCCGTGCGCGGCGTGCCGGGCCTGCGGCTTGCGGACGTCGCGCTGCGGCCTGCCCCCGGGGCCGGGGCCGGCCCTCACGGGGTTCCCGCGGCGGTCGCCGGGGGTGCCGGGACGGTCGGGGCGGCCGCACCGGACGTCGCCCGCGGGACGCCGCCGACCCGGTCGAACGGCCACCACACCGCGACGACACGGCCGACGACGTGGTCGACGGGGACGGTGCCGCCGCCGGGGTCGCCGAGGTGGGAGCGGGAGTCGCCGGACTCGCTGCGGTGGTCCCCGAGGACGAACAGCCGCCCGGCCGGGACCCGGATGTCGAACGGCACGTCGCTCGGGACGTCGCCCGCGGCGACGTACGGCTCGTCGAGCGCCGTCCCGTTGACGCTGACCCGGCCGGCCGCGTCGCAGCAGACGACCCGGTCGCCGGGCAGGCCGACGACGCGCTTGACGTAGTCGGACTCCCCGACCGGGGCGCCGAGCGCGGCGGCGACCGCACGCCCGGCGGCGGCGACCGGCGAGGACGCCGGCGGGGCGGCGGGCTCGAAGACGCCGCGGCCGTCGAAGACGACGACGTCGCCGCGCTGCACCGTGCCGACGACGGCGCCGAGCCGGGAGACGACGACCCGGTCGCCGGGCTCGAGGAGCGGCTCCATGGACGTGCTGGGGATGACGAACGACTGGACGAGCAGCACGCGCACCAGGGCGATGCTCACCGCGACGGCGAGCGCCCAGCCGAGGACGCGCAGGGCGGGCCCGACCGGGCCGTCGGCATGCTCGTCGGCGTCCTCGTCGTCGTTCTGGTCGGCGCGGCCACCCTCGGCCCACGACGACGGACGGCCGGCGCGGGGGCCGGCGACCAGAGGGTCGTCGGCCACCACGTCGGCCGTCATGTCGCTCCGGGACGCGTCCCGGGAGGCGATGCGCCTCGTCCGGTCGGCATCCACGTCGACGAGCCTACGTCACCACCCTGCGGGCAGGGGAGGCGTGGCGTGTCGCTCAGCGGGTGGGAAGCGCGTCCCGCTTCTCCTTGATCTTCGCGGCCTTGCCACGCAGCGCACGCAGGTAGTAGAGCTTCGCGCGACGGACGTCACCGCGGGTCACGACCTCGATGTGGTCGATGATCGGCGAGTGGACCGGGAAGGTCCGCTCGACACCGACGCCGAAGCTGACCTTACGGACGGTGAACGTCTCGCGGACGCCGCCGCCCGAGCGCCGGATGACGACGCCCTGGAAGACCTGGATGCGGGAGCGGCTGCCCTCGACGACCTTGACGTGAACCTTGAGCGTGTCGCCGGCGCGGAAGGCCGGGACGTCGGTCCGCAGCGATGCCGAGTCGAGTGCGTCCAGAAGATGCATGGTGTGTCGCTCTCCCGCAGGTGCCACAGGTCATCCGCGCAGGTCGTGGTGGCGGCGGTCGCCGCGCTCGGGTGTTCTCGGTGCGCCGTCCCCTTGCGGGGCCCGGTTCGTGGCACGACGCCCCCCTGTGGCAGGGCGCGGCCGACCGGCGGCACAGCAGATCAGTCTGCCACAGCGACGGCGCGGGCCAGAAATCGGCGGTCGTCACGGCCGGGCTCCCCCGCACCGTCCCGCTCGACGACGGACCAGCCCTCCTCGGCGAGGACGGCGAGGTCGTGCCGGTCGAGCGTGCCGACGTCGAGCCCGGCGATCAGGTCCGGCCGGCGGCGAGCGGTCCGGCGCAGCCGCTCGTCCCGCCGCCAGCGGGCGATCCGGCCGTGGTGGCCGGACATGAGGACGGCGGGCACCTCGCGGCCCCGCCACGTCGCCGGCTTCGTGTAGACGGGGTACTCGAGGAGGCCGTCCTCGTGGCTCTCCTCGACGAGGCTCTCGGCGTTGCCGACGACACCGGGCAGCAGCCGGGCGACCGCCTCGACGATCGCGAGGACGGCGACCTCCCCGCCGTTGAGCACGTAGTCGCCGAGGCTGACGAGCCGGACGTCGAACCGCTCGGCGGCGTCCTCGACGACCCGCTCGTCGATGCCCTCGTAGCGGCCGCAGGCGAAGACGAGGTGGTCCCGCGTCGCGAGCTCACGGGCCAGCGGCTGGCTGAACCGCTCGCCGGACGGCGTCGGCACGAGGAGCACGGGCCGCTCCCCCGGTCCCGACGACGACGGCCCGGCGGCGAGGACGGCGTCCAGCGCCTCGCCCCACGGCTCCGGCTTCATGACCATCCCCGCACCGCCGCCGGCCGGGGTGTCGTCGACGGTGCGGTGCCGGTCGTGCGTGGCCTCGCGCAGGTCGTGGACGACGACGTCGAGGATCCCGGCCTGCCGGGCCTTGCCGATGAGCGAGAGCCCGAGCGGCTCGAGGTACTCGGGGAAGATCGTCACGACGTCGACGCGCACGGCTCAGGCCCCGTCGTCCCCGTCGTCGAGCAGCCCCCGGGGGGCGTCGACGACGACGAAGCCGCCCTTGACGTCGACCGTCGGGACGAGCGCGGTGACGAACGGCACGTAGCGCGTGGCGCCGTCCGGGCGGCGCACGACGAGGAGGTCCTGCGCCGGGCCGTGCTCGAGCGAGACGACCGTGGCGAGCTCGGTGCCCGCCGGGTCGAGGACGCGCAGGCCGACGAGCTGGTGGGTGTACCAGGCGTCGTCCTCACCGGTCTCGTCGGGCACCTCGGCCTCGAGCAGCACGTTGCGCAGCGCCTCGGCCGCGGTCCGGTCGTGGACCTGCTCGAAGGTGAGGAGCAAGGTGCCGTTGTGGTCGCGGACGGTCTCGACCGTGAGGGTCTTCGGCAGGCCACGGGCGGCCGGCCCCTTCGGCGGGACGACGACGAGGTCGGCGCCGGGGTAGAAGCGGTCGTCCGGGGTGTCGGTCCGCAGCTCGACGGTCACCTCGCCCCGGATGCCGTGGGCGCGCCCGATCCGGGCGACGACGAGTCGCACTGCTCCTCCTGCTCCTGCTCGCTGCTGGTCCTGATGCCGGTCCTGATGCTGTTCGTGATGCTGACTCGGATGCGCGACGACCCCGCACCGCGTGTGCGGTACGGGGTCGTCGCGTCGTGCGGTTGCGCGTGACCTCAGCGGCCGCGGTCCACGTCGACGACGTCGACCCGGATCGGCTTGCCGTCGGCGAGCGCCTTGACGACGGTCCGCAGCGCGGTCGCCGTCCGGCCCGCCCGGCCGATGACGCGGCCGAGGTCCTCGGGGTGCACCCGGACCTCGAGCAGCGTGCCGCGGCGCAGCGGCTTGCTCCGGACCTGGACGTCGTCGGGGTTGCCGACGATGCCGCGGACGAGGTGCTCGAGCGCCTCGCTCAGCACGGTCAGCCCTCGGCCGGGGTGGCGTCCGCCGCGGCCTCGGTCTGGGCCGACGTCTCCTCGGCCACGGGGGCCTCGGCGGCGGGGGCCTCAGCAGCCGGGGCCTCGGCCGCGGGGGCCTCGGGCTCGGCAGCGGCGGCGGCCTTCTTGGCCGGCTTCTTCTTCGGCGTGGTCGCGCCGTCCTTGGCGGTCTCGCCCATGGACTCCTTGGCGGCGGCCTCGAAGACGGCCTTCTTGTCGGCCTTCGGCGCGGCGACGCGCAGGGTGCCCTCGGAGCCCGGGAGCCCCTTGAACAGCTGCCAGTCACCGGTGATCTTGAGGATCGCCTCGACCTGCTCGGTCGGCTGCGCGCCGACCTTCAGCCAGTACTGCGCCCGCTCCCGGTCGACCTCGATGAACGAGGGGTCCTCGGTCGGGTGGTACTTGCCGATCTCCTCGATCGCGCGACCGTCACGCTTGACGCGCGAGTCGGCGACGACGATGCGGTAGTACGGCGCCCGGATCTTGCCGAGACGCTTGAGACGGATCTTGACGGCCACGGGTGTGGTCACTCCTGCTTCTGTGGGGGTGAGCCGCGTCTGCACCGGGTGGGGACCGGGTGCGCCGGCGAGCTCGAGGACACGTCCGAGAGCGGTGAGAGGGTCCGCGGACAGACGGGTACGGTCGTCCATTCTGCCAGAGGTCGGGCGGTGCCCCGGACCACGGTCCGCCGCAGGCCGGGAGCGCCTCAGACCCCGGCGGCGAGCAGCCCGCGCAGCGCCGTCGGCTGTCCTCGCTCGTGCTCCCAGCGGACCATCGGCTCCGAGGACGCGCAGATCGTCTCGTACGCGAGCGCCTGGACCACCCAGGCCGCCGGCAGCGCGGCGTCCACCGCCGCCGCGACGTCGGCCCCGGGACGCCCGAACCCCTCGGCGAGCGCCCGGGCGTACGCCTCGACGACCGGCACCCGGCCCGCGGGGTCGGCGCGCATCCCGGCGACCGGCACGAGGTCGAGCCCGACGACGCCGTGCGCGGCGTCGGTCCAGTCGATGGCGACCTCCTCGCCGTCCGCCCAGCCGGGGCGACGGGCGACGTTCCACGGGTGGTAGTCGCCGTGCACGAGCACCGGCGGCAGCCCCGACGACCCGAGCGCGCGCAACCGGTCCTGCCAGGGCCGGACGACGGCGCGCAGCCGGGCCCGCTCGTCGGCGTCGAGCATCCCGAGCCCGGCGCCGTCCTCGACGACCCGGGCGAGCCCGGCGGCGAGACCCTCCGGCGACCGGTCGTCGAGCCGGCCGCGGTCGCGCAGCCCGGCCAGGTGCGGCGCGGTCGCGACCTGGAGGCGGGCGAGCCCGGCGCCGAGCCGCTCGCGCTCACCGGGCAGGACGTCGTCCGGCACCGGGCCGGCGTCGGTCGTGAGCATCCGGGCGCCGGCGGGGCCGTCGTCCCGGGACGCCAGCACGTGCGGCACCTGCGGGGGCGGGGTGCCGCCCGTCGTCCCCCGCGCACGGGCGTCCGCGAGCGCCGGCACGAGGGCGGGCTCCCGGGCGAAGTACCCCGGGACCGCCTTGAGCCACAGCACGCCCGTCGCGGTCGTGACCTCGGCGACCGCGCTGATGGACCCGACGACGACCGGCCGCAGCGCCGCCGTCCGGGGCGCCCGGCCGGCCGCCGCGAGCACGTCGTCGACCCAGGAGGTCGCCTCGTCCCACCAGCCGCGGCGCATCCACGGCACCCGGCGCGCGTCGACCGCCGCGTGCCCCGCGTCCTCGTCGAGGACGGCGCGGACGGCGTCCCGGACCGGGCCGGGCAGCCCGGACGACGGCGCGGGCACCCAGGCGGCGCCGTCCGCGACCCGCTCGCTCCGGGCGACGGCGACGCTGACCCGGCCGGCGGCGGTGACCCGGACGGGCCCGTACGGCCACGCGCCGTCCGTGCAGAGCGCGGCGGCCGCGGCGAGCAGGTCGCCCCAGTCCGGGTACTGCGCGTCGTCCGCGACCGTGGGCACGGCGTCGAGCACGAGCGGACGCTCCGGGTGCAGCACGAGGAGCAGGTCCGCCGTCGGACCGGTCGCACCGGGGCTGCCGCTCACGTCCTGACCGTCGCAGGGCGCACGGTGCTCAGGCCACCGGTTTCCCGCGGAGCACGACCCGCGCCGGGTGCGCGAGCACGCCGACGTCCTCCCGCGGGTCGGCGGCGTAGACGACGAGGTCGGCCTGCGCGCCCTCCTCGAGCCCGGGGCGGCCGAGCCAGGACCGGGCGCCCCAGCAGGCGGCGTCGAGCGCGGCGGTCGGCGGCAGCCCGGCGCGGACGAGCTCGGCGACCTCGTGGGCCAGCAGCCCGTGCCCGACCGAGCCGCCGGCGTCCGTGCCGGCGAAGACCGGCACGCCCGCCTCGTACGCGAGCGCGACGGTGTCGTACCGGCGGGCGTGCAGGGCCCGCATGTGCTCGGCGTAGAGCGGGAACTTCTCCTCGCCCGCCGCCGCGAACTCGGGGAAGTTGGCGATGTTCACCAGGGTCGGGACGATCGCGACCCCGCGGGCCGCGGCGATGCCCGCCATGACGTCGCTCATCCCGGTCGCGTGCTCGATGCAGTCGATCCCGGCCTCGACGAGGTCGGGCAGGCAGTCCTCGCCGAAGCAGTGCGCCGTGACCCGGGCGCCCTCGGCGTGCGCGGCCTCGATCGCGGCCTGGAGCGCCTCCCGCGGCCAGCACGGCGCGAGGTCGCCGGTCGCCCGGTCGATCCAGTCGCCGACCAGCTTGACCCAGCCGTCGCCGGCCTTCGCCTGCGCCGCGGCGTACGACGGCAGGTCCTCCGGCTCGATCTCGTGCCCGAGCCCGCGGATGTACCGCCGCGAGCGGGCGAGATGCCGGCCGGCCCGGACGACGACCGGCAGGTCCTCCCGCTCGTCGACCCAGCGGTAGTCGACCGGCGAGCCGCAGTCGCGCAGCAGCAGACTGCCGGCGTCCCGGTCGGCGGTGGCGAACCGCTCGACCGTCGCGTCGTCGACGCCGCCGTCGGCGTCGATCCCGATGTGGCAGTGCGCGTCGACGAGTCCGGGCAGCACCCAGCCCTCGAGGTCGACGGTGCGACCGGCGCCCTGGGCCGCAGGCGGCTCGTAGGTCAGCCGCCCGCCGACGACCCAGGCCTCGGGCCGCTCCTCGTCGGGCGCGACCAGGACATGACCTCGCAGATGGAGCACGTCGTCCGACATGGCCGTGGAACCTACCCGGGCCGTCCGGGCGACACGCCGTCGCGGCGGTGCACTGCTGGTCGTCGCCGGTGCGGGCGGGCCGCGCCCCCGCCGTGCACCCATGGGTGCATCACGACGGGGGTCCGGGCGCCCGCAACGATGCACCCATCGCTGCACGGACGGCTTCCGGGGCTGACGCGCCGGGGGCGGACCGCAGCCGGGCGCGGGCCGCCGTCAGCGCCCGAGGAACTTGTCGAACCCCGGGGGCAGCTCGAGGTTCGACGGTTCGGACGCCGCGGGCGCCGCTCCCCCGCCGAGCCCGAACGCGCTGCCCGGCGCACCGGCCGGCTGCTGCGGCCCGGAGAGCGCCCGCTGCGCGGCCTCGCGCTCCTGCTGGGCGCGCTTGGCCGGGTTGCCGGACTTCGCCTTGCCCTTGCGCGGCGGCGGCGCGGTCTTGCCGCGGGCCTTCTTGCCGCCGCCCATGCCCGGCAGGCCCGGCATCCCCGGCATGCCGCCCATGCCCTTGCGCATCTGGCGCATCATCTTCTGCGCGTCGGTGAACCGCTCGAGCAGCTGGTTGACGTCGCTCACCTGGACGCCGGAGCCGCGCGCGATGCGCAGCCGGCGGGAGCCGTTGAGGATCCGCGGCTGGCGGCGCTCCTGCGGCGTCATCGAGCGGATGATCGCCTCGACGCGGTCCATCTCCCGCTCGTCGAAGTTCTCGAGCTGCTCGCGGATCTCGCCCATGCCGGGCAGCATCCCGAGCATCTTCTTCAGCGAGCCCATGTTCTTCAGGGCGGCCATCTGCTGGAGGAAGTCGTCGAGGGTGAAGTCCTCGTCGGCGGCGAACTTCGCCGCCATCGCCTCGGCCTGGTCGTTGTCGAACGCCTTCTGCGCCTGCTCGATGAGGGTGAGGACGTCACCCATGTCGAGGATGCGCGAGGCCATCCGGTCGGGGTGGAAGAGCTCGAACTCCTCGAGCTTCTCCCCCGTCGAGGCGAACATGACCGGGCGGCCGGTGACGCCGACGACGGACAGCGCCGCACCACCGCGGGCGTCGCCGTCGAGCTTGGAGAGCACGACGCCGCTGAAGCCGACCCCGTCCCGGAAGGCGGTCGCCGTGGCGACGGCGTCCTGGCCGATCATCGCGTCGAGGACGAAGAGGATCTCGTCCGGCAGGACGGCGTCCCGGATGTCCGCGGCCTGCTGCATCATCTCGGCGTCGACGCCGAGCCGGCCGGCGGTGTCGACGACGACGACGTCGTACTGCTTGTCCGTGGCGTACCGGACGCCGTCGCGCGCCACGGCGACCGGGTCGGCCGGGCCCGCGGCCGGATTCGCCGCCTGGCCGGACGACGAGGCGCCCGGGTGCGGCGCGAAGACTGCGACGCCGGCCCGCTCGGCGACGACCTTGAGCTGGTCGACGGCGTTGGGGCGCTGCAGGTCGCACGCGACGAGGACGGGCGTGTGCCCCTGCTCCTTGAGCCAGCGGCCGAGCTTGCCGGCGAGCGTCGTCTTGCCCGCACCCTGCAGACCCGCGAGGAGGATCACGGTCGGCGGGTTCTTCGCGAACTCCAGCCGCCGGGTCTGGCCGCCGAGGACGGCGACGAGCTCGTCGTGGACGATCTGGACGACCTGCTGCGCCGGGTTGAGCGCCTGCGACACCTCGGCGCCGACGGCGCGCTCGCGCACCTTGCCGCAGAAGTCCTTGACGACGGGCAGGGCGACGTCCGCGTCGAGCAGGGCACGGCGGATCTCGCGGATCGTCGCGTCGACGTCGGCCTCGGTGAGGCGGCCCTTCCCGCGCAGGTTCTTGAACGTCGCGGAGAGGCGGTCGGACAGCGTGGCGAACACGAAAGGGCCTCGCAGGGTTCTTGGACGTCTTCGGGGGTGCGGGGACGGGAACGTCCCCGGTCCAGCCTAACCGGACGGCGGCCCCGACCTCCCGCGGCCGGGTCCCGACGGGCGGCGGGTGCGGCAGGTGCGGCGGGTGCGGCAGGTGCAGCGGGTCAGGACGCCTCGGGCATCGTCCCCGCGTCGACGAGCGCCGCGACGGCGGCCGCGACCCGGGACGGTGCGAGCATCCCGCCGCCGGGCTCGCCGACGTAGAGGACGTCGACCGCCTGGCCGGCGTGCGTCGCGACGTGCGCCGAGCGCAGGTCGACCCCGACGCCCGCGAGCGCCGTCCCGACCGCGTGCAGCAGCCCGGGCCGGTCGGCGGCCCGCACCTCGAGCACGGTCGCGTCGGCCGACGCCCCCGGGAGCAGGACGACCCGCGGCCGCTCGGCGGCCCGGCCGAGGGCCTTGTAGCCGGCGTCGCGCCGGTGCAGCGGTGCGAGGACGGACTGGTCGCCCTCGCCGAGCCGGCGCAGCGCCGTCTCCAGGGTCGCGGGCGTGGGCAGCTCGGAGGGGCCGGGGTCGACCCACCACGTGTCGACCGCGACGTCCGGGCCGTCCTCGGTCGTCGGGACGGTCCGCAGCAGCGCGGACTTCACGGTGAGCCGGAAGGCCGCGAGGGTGCCGGCGATGTCGGCCATGAGCCCGGGCCGGTCGACGGCGACGACGGTGACCGCGTGCAGCTCGTCGAGCCCGCTGATCGCGACCCGGGGCCGGCCGTCGGCGACGACGGAGGAGACGAGCGCGGCCTCGGCGTCGGTGATCGGCGCGGGGCCGGGCGGCTCCTCGCCGCGCAGCGCCGTCCGGGCCCGCTCGACGAGGTCGTCGACGAGCCGCTGCCGCCACGCCGACCAGGCGGCCGGCCCCGCGGCGAGCGCGTCGGCCTCGGTGAGCGCCCGGAGCATCGTGAGGATGTCGGCCCGGCCGTCGACCGCGGCGACGAGCGCCTCGACGGTGCGCGGGTCGTCCGGGTCGCGGCGGGTCGCGAGCTCGACGAGCGTGAGGTGCTCGCGCACGAGCCGCTCGACGATCTCGGCGTCGGGCCCGGTCACCCCCATCCGCCGGGCGGCCCGGAACGCCAGCGGCGCACCGACCAGGGAGTGGTCGAGCGCCCCCGGCAGCTTGCCGATGTCGTGCAGCAGCGTCGCGAGGACGAGCAGGTCGGGCCGGGAGACGTCCCGCAGGAAACGCGTCACCTCGACGCACGCCTCGACGCTGTGCCGGTCCACGGTGTGCCGGTGGACGGCGTTGCGCTGCGGCCGGTTGCGCACCCCCGCCCACTCCGGGACCCAGGCGGTCGTCAGCCCGGCGAGGTCGAGCGACTCCCAGACGCCGACGAGCGCGGAGCCGCCCGCGAGCATCTCGACGAGGGCGTCCCGGGCCGCCGACGGCCAGGGCTCCGGCAGCGGCGGGCAGTCCTTCGCGAGGTGCTCGACGGTGACCGGGGACAGCGGCAGCCCGGCCCGGACGGCGGTCGCCGCGGCCCGCAGCGGCAGGATCGCGTCCTCCTCGGGCCGCACGCCGACGCCGAGGACGATCTCGCCGTCGTGCTCGACGAGGCCGTGCCCGAGCGGGCGCAGCCGGGGCCGGCGCGGGCCCGGGCGCAGCCGCCGGGTCGGCACGGCCTGCCGGGCCCGGCGCACCGTCGTGTCGACGGCGTGCGCGATCGTCCGGCCGGCCTGGGAGGTCGCGGCGAGCAGGTCGTCGGCGTCCTGGAGCCCGCACGCGACCGCGACGGCGTCCTGCTCGGCGAGCAGCAGCCGCTCGACGGAGCGCCCGGTCACCGCGTGCAGCGCGTCGCGGACGTCGAGCAGCGTCTCGTGCGCGGCGTCCACCGCGCCGTGCGGCCGGTCGGTCACCCAGCTCGCGGCGAGGGCGCGGAGCACGGTGACGTCGCGCAGCCCGCCGCGGGACTCCTTGAGGTCCGGCTCGAGCAGGTGCGGCAGGTCGCCGAAGCGCTGGCGGCGCTCCTTGAGGGACTCCAGCAGCTGGGGCAGCCGGCGGCGGATCCCGCCGCGCCAGTCCCCGAGCAGGGCCGCGCGGGTGCGGACGACGAGGCTCGCGTCGCCGGCGAGCGCGCGCAGGTCGAGCAGCCCGATCGCCGCCGACAGGTCGTTGCCGGCGACGTCACGGCACTGGGCGGGCGTGCGCACCGAGTGGTCCAGGCGCAGCCCGGCGTCCCACAGCGGGTACCAGAGGGCGTCGGCGAGGGCCGACACCTGGGCGGTCGACAGGCTGCGCCCGTCGTGCAGGAGGACGAGGTCGAGGTCGCTCACGGGGCCGGCGTCCCGGCGCGCGACGCTGCCGACGACGGCGAGCGCGACGCCCTCGGGGCCGGGCGCGATCTGCGTGCCGACGGCGACCGGGACGCCCTCGGGCGGGGTCGCGCTGATCCCGCCGGGCGGGGTGACCGGGTCGGGGCGGCCGGTGCGGCGGGTCGTGCCCGCGGCGGCACCGGTGACCCCGGGCAGCTGGGTGCCGAGGGCGTCGACCCAGGCGGTGGTCATCGCACGTTCGACGAGCCGGGTGAACGCCTCCCGGCGGACCGGGCCCGGGGCCGTGGAGCGGACGGCGAGGGCGAGGCGCTCGTTGCGGAGGTCGCGGGGTGCGGCACCTGCCGCGGAGGTCTGGCCGAGCGAGGTCATGCGCGGGAGTCCTCCGGTGTCGGTTCTGCACGGACAGCTCCGGTGCCGGGACCGGGCCCGCCCCCACGTGGGGAGCGGGCCCGGTCCTGCGCCCTGGACCGGGCGCGGCGGTGCGTCAGGAGTGGTGCCGGACGCTCGTCAGAGCGCGTCGACGCCGTGCTCCCCGGTGCGGACCCGGACGACGTCGTCGACCGGGGTCGTCCACACCTTGCCGTCGCCGATCCGGCCGGTCTGCGCGGCCTTGACGACGACCTCCACGACGTCCGCGGCGTCCGCGTCGTCGACGAGGACCTCCAGCCGGACCTTCGGGACGAGGTCGACGGTGTACTCCGCACCCCGGTAGACCTCGGTGTGGCCACGCTGGCGACCGTAGCCGCTCGCCTCGCTGACCGTCATGCCCTGGACACCGAAGGCCTCGAGAGCGGCCTTCACCTCGTCGAGCTTGTGAGGCTTGATGATCGCCGTGAGCAGCTTCATGCCGGCACCTCCTGGCTGGTGACGCTGACCGAACCGGACGTGGGCCGGAAGGTCCCCGTGCTGGACGACGCGAGGTCGTACGCCGACTCGGCGTGGGCGGCGAGGTCGATACCGGAGACCTCGTCCTCGGTGTCGATCCGGAAGCCGATCGTCTTCTGCAGGATGAGACCCAGGATGTAGGTCACCACGAAGCTGTAGACGAGGACCGCACCGGCCCCGACGGCCTGCTTGCCGAGCTGGCTCACGCCGCCGCCGAAGAACAGGCCGTCGACGCCCGCCGGGGCGTCCGCCGTGGCGAGGAAGCCGACGGCGAGGGTGCCCCAGATACCGCCGACGAGGTGCACGCCGACGACGTCGAGCGAGTCGTCGTAGCCGAGCTTGTACTTGAGGCCGACGGCGAAGGCGCAGACGACACCGGCGACGAGGCCGAGGAGGATCGCGCCGACCGGGTTCACGCTCGAGCAGGACGGCGTGATGGCGACCAGACCCGCGACGACGCCGGACGCGGCGCCGAGCGAGGTGGCGTGACCGTCACGCAGCTTCTCGGTGATGAGCCAGCCGAGCGCCGCGGCGCCCGTCGCGACCATCGTGTTGACCCAGGCGACCGCGGCGATGCCGTTGGCGCCGATGGCGGAGCCGGCGTTGAAGCCGAACCAGCCGAACCACAGCAGCCCCGCGCCGATCATGACGAGCGTCAGGTTGTGCGGACGCATCGGGTCCTTGCCGAAGCCGATCCGCTTGCCGAGGACGAGCGCGAGGGCGAGCCCGGCCGCACCGGCGTTGATGTGGACGGCGGTGCCACCGGCGAAGTCGATGGCGCCGAGGCGGTTGGCGATCCAGCCGCCGACGCTGTCCTCGCCGGCCGTCGCGCCGTCGAAGGCGAAGACCCAGTGCGCGACCGGGAAGTAGACGATCGTCGCCCAGATGCCGGAGAAGACCATCCACGTGCCGAACTTGGCCCGGTCCGCGATGGCGCCGGAGATGAGCGCCACGGTGATGATGGCGAAGACGGCCTGGAAGGCCACGAACGCCATCGCCGGAACGGTGAAGACGAGGTTCGAGTCGCCGAGCAGGCCCTTGAGGCCGATGAACTGCGTCGGGTCGCCGACGAGACCGGCGCCGAGGTCGTCACCGAAGGCGATCGAGTAGCCGTACAGGACCCAGAGCACGCTGATCAGAGCCAGAGCGCCGAAGCTCATCATCATCATGTTGAGGACACTCTTCGTGCGGACCATGCCGCCGTAGAAGAGAGCCAGACCGGGAGTCATGAGCAGGACGAGCGCTGCGCTCGCCAGGACCCATGCGGTATCTCCGGTATCCATCCGCACCCCTTGAGATGTCTGGCCGCGGGACGCTGTCGCCGCGGGCCGGGTGAAGGAACTCGACTGTGCCGCCGCGACGATGAGGCGGGCTTCGCGGAACAAGGTGTCGTCGGGGCGTTTCACCCGGAGGCGCGGAGTATTTCGAGCAGGTGACGCCCGCGGCCCGGTCGTGAACTCTGGGTTACGGGCCGTGCTCCGTCCCCCGTTCGCCACCGACCGTCACGCAGGAGCCGACCGTGTGACGCAGGGTGTCGTGCGTCGGGTCACACCGGGTCGACGCAGAAGTGCCGGCGCGCGAGCCGGCGCCAGGGTGACGCGGGCAGGCCGGGCTCGAGCATCGACAGCGTGACGCCGTACTTGCTCACCGACGTCGGGCGGACGCCGTGCCGCAGGAGCAGGAGGTCGGCCGGCGCGGGCCGCAGGCCGCCCTTGGTCTCGACGAGGACGTGGTGCGGGGAGATCCGCACGACCCGGCCGCGCAGGCTCGCGACGAGCCCGCCGTCGACCGTCACCCGGGTGCCGCCGTCGAGGTCGCACAGGGTCGCCCGGGCGTAGTCGATGCGGACGCCGGGCCGCAGCTCCCCGACCGGGACGGCGAGCGCCTCCGACGCGAGCCGGTCGGCGAGGAACCCGCGGCCGGACTGGGTGAACGTGCCGAACGCGGGCGCCGGCTGGGTGTGGGCCACCTTCACGGTCTGGCCGCGGTTGTCCTTCGTCTTCAGCTCGAGCCGGCACAGGCCGTCCTCGACGTAGAGCCGGGTGCGGACCTTCCAGCGCCGCCGCCGGCCCTGGACGTGCGCCCGGTAGGACTGGAAGCCGGGCAGGTCGAAGTACGTGCTCGCGTAGCTCGTGCTGACCCGGCCCTTGACCGACAGCACGTGGTGGCTGCCCGCGAGCTCGCCGACGAGCGTCTGCGCCACCTCGGCAGGCACGAGGTACTTGCGGTCGACCCGGGTCTGGAGCGCGGCGGCGGCGTCGACCTCGGCGAGCGTCGCGGTGCGCAGCCGCCACAGGTCCAGCACGGAGAGCACGCGGTCGCCCTGGGCCGTCTCGACGAGGACGGTCACCGCGGGTCGACCGGCCCGAGCAGCCGGGAGAGCCCCGGTGCCCCGGCGTGGCCGCGCACGTCGACCTCGCCGGTCGCGCCCAGCCTGCGGGCCCGCCGGCCGGGCTCCGGCTGCCGGGTGCGCGGCCGCCCCCACGGCGCGGACAGCAGGTCCTGCGGCGGTGGGAGCTGCAGCGGCAGCCGTGCGGCGGCGACCGTCGGGTCGACGTCGGCCGGGACGCCGTACGCGGCGTACTGCGCGTACTCCTCGTGGTGCTCGTAGGGCACGAACCCCTGCGGTGCGGCGGACGGCGGCAGGTCTTGGACCGGGGCGGGCTCGCCGGCCGGCACGGCGACGAGGACCCGGACCCGGGTCACCTCACGGACGTAGTCGACCTCGTCGAGGACGACGTCGAGCGCGTCGACGTCGAGCCGGGCCTCGACCTCGGCCCGGGCCGCGGCGACCGTCCCGAAGGCACCGTCGAGGACGACGTCGACCTTGCGGGTGCGGACGGCGGGAACGGCCGGCGCGACGGGCAGCGGCGCCGGCACGGCGTCCGGGGAGCCCTCGGCGGCGGACGCCCGGCCCGGCCGGTCGCCGACGACGGCGAGGACGACGAGCAGCGCGCAGGCGCCGAGGGTCAGCCACAGCGGCAGCCGGACGAGCCCGGTCACCAGGCCCAGCACGAGCGCCAGGAAGGTGTAGGCCATGTCGGGCGTCGTGAACGAGGCGCTGCGCAGCCGGATCAGCGAGAGCATCCCGAACAGGCCGAAGCCGGCACTCGTCGAGAACGCCTCACCGGTGATCGCGACGAGCGTCGCGAAGAGGCCGACGTTGAGGACGACGAGGGCGAAGGCCATCCCCCGGTCGGCACGGCGGTGCCGGTAGGCCACCCCGACGAGCAGGCCGACCGCCAGCAGGTCGATGACCAGGTGCACGAGCACCGCACCGGGCTCGGGCGCCGACGGGGTGCTCGTCGTCACCGCGGCCAGGGCCCCGGGGAACACGGACAGGGTGGTCGCCGGTGCCGCCACGCCCAGCATCGCCGCAGGTCCTCCTCGCGTCGGGGCGGCACCCGGGGCGCCGCTCGGGGCACATGGGAGCACCCTCGTTCATCTGCCGTCCACCGCCGCGAGAGCGGCCGTGCACGGGTTATCGCGACCTTAGGATGCCCTTGATCCACCCGCCGTGTGGGAACTCCGCGTGATTGACCGACTTCTCTGCGCTACGAGCGTGGCCGGCGGACCGCTCAGGAGAGCAGCGCGTCGACGAACGCCTCCGGCTCGAACGGCGCGAGGTCGTCGGCCCCCTCGCCGAGGCCGACGAGCTTCACCGGCACGCCGAGCGCCCGCTGGACCGCGACGACGATGCCGCCCTTCGCCGTCCCGTCGAGCTTGGTGAGCACGATGCCGGTGACGTCGACGACCTCGGAGAAGACCTTCGCCTGCTGCATGCCGTTCTGCCCGGTCGTCGCGTCGAGGACGAGCAGCACCTCGTCGACGGGGCCGTGCTTCTCGACGACGCGCTTGACCTTGCCGAGCTCGTCCATGAGGCCGACCTTGTTCTGCAGCCGGCCCGCGGTGTCGACGAGGACCACGTCCGCCTCGACCTCGATCCCGACCTTCACCGCGTCGAAGGCCACGGACGCCGGGTCCGCGCCGTCCCGGTCGCTGCGCACCGTGGGGACGCCGACCCGCTCGCCCCACGTGGAGAGCTGGTCGGCGGCCGCGGCCCGGAAGGTGTCGGCGGCGCCGAGCACGACGGTCTTGTCCTGGGCGACGAGCACCCGCGCGAGCTTGCCGACGGTCGTCGTCTTGCCGGTGCCGTTGACACCGACGACGAGGACGACGGCCGGCCGGCCGTCGTGCCGGGTCGTCGCGAGCGTGCGGTCCATCTCGGGGGCGACCGCGGCGAGCAGCTCCGCCCGGAGCATCGCCTTGAGCTCGGCGGGCTCGCGGGTGCCGAGCACGGTGACCCGCTCCCGGAGCCGGTCGACGAGCTCGGCCGTCGGGCCCGCGCCGACGTCGGCGAGAAGGAGGGTCTCCTCGACCTCCTCCCACGTCGCCTCGTCGAGACGCTCGCGGGAGAGCAGGGCGAGCAGCCCCTGGCCGAGGGCGCTGTTCGAGCGGGCGAGCCGGGCCCGCAGCCGGACGAGCCGGCCCTGCGCGGGCGCCGGCCGCTCGAACTCGGGCAGCTCGTCGCCGGTCAGCAGCTCGGCCGGGACCGGCTCCTGGACGAGGACCGGGCCTGCGGGCGTGCCGTCCGCGGCGTCCGGCGCGAGGGCGTCGCCCGACGGGCGGCCCTGCACGTCGGTGCCGTCCCCGCCCGACCCTGAGCCGGGTAGGGCGTCCGGGCGCCGGCGGCCCCGGACGAGCAGGGCCGACACCCCGGCGATGAGGACGACGGCGACGGCCGCGAGGGCGAGGAAGGTGTACTCGGCGGTTGTCACCGGACGATTCTGTCGTCATCCGGCCCCGGCCGCCGGACCGGGGTCACGAGCGGGCCGACGGTCAGCGCTTCGTGTTCTCCACGCGCTGCCGCTCGGCCGGCTCCTCGACCGGGGCCCCGGAGACGCGCGGGGTGCCCGGCGCGGGCGTCGCGGCGGCCGAGGCGACCTGGCGCGGCGGCCCGGCGACCGGCTGCGGCGCGGGTGCCGGCTGTGCGGGGGCGGGCTGCGCGGGCGCCTGCGCGACCGGGGCCTCGTCGCGGCTCGTGACCTTCTCGGTGACCTTGTCCTTGAAGGCGCCCGCCGTCCCCGCCGCCGCACCGGCCGCCCGGGCCGCCTTGCGGCGGGCCTCCTCGGCGAGCCGCTCCCCCTCCGGGGTGAGCAGCGGCGCCCCCTCACGCAGATGCGGAAGGGCGACGACGACGATCACGGCTACCGCGACACCGACACAGACAAGAAGTCCCACAAGCAGAGCAGTCACCCCCCTAGCCTGCCCCATACCTCGACAAGGTCGCCGACCGGGGCCCGCTACGCACCGCAACCTGTGACCGCATCGTTATCTGGACTTATGGTGCGCATAACAAGATCAGATGTCACTATTCGCGGTCGCGCAGGACGGGACCGGGCATACCGGCACCCGTCGGTGAGCGCGACGGGTCAGGCCGGCTGCTCCTCGCGCAGCCGCTGCGAGATCACCGTCGTCACGCCGTCCCCGCGCATCGTCACGCCGTAGAGCGCGTCCGCGACCTCCATCGTCCGCTTCTGGTGCGTGATGACGATGAGCTGGCTCGACTCGCGCAGCTCCTCGAAGATCGTGATGAGGCGGCCGAGGTTCGTGTCGTCGAGCGCGGCCTCGACCTCGTCCATGACGTAGAACGGGCTCGGCCGCGCCTTGAAGATCGCGACGAGCAGGGCCACGGCGGTGAGCGAGCGCTCGCCGCCGGACAGCAGCGACAGCCGCTTGACCTTCTTGCCCGGCGGGCGGGCCTCGACCTCGATGCCGGTGGTGAGCATGTCCGACGGGTCGGTGAGCACGAGCCGGCCGTCGCCGCCCGGGAAGAGCCGGGAGAACACGCCCTCGAACTCACGCGCGGTGTCGTGGTAGGCCTCGGTGAAGACCTGCTCGACCCGCTCGTCGACCTCCTTCACGATGTCGAGGAGGTCGCGCCGGCTCGCCTTGAGGTCCTCCAGCTGCTCGGTGAGGAACTTGTGCCGCTCCTCGAGCGCCGCGAACTCCTCCAGGGCCAGCGGGTTGACCGTGCCGAGCAGGGCGAGCGCCCGCTCCGCGGCCTTGAGCCGCTTCTCCTGCTGGGCCCGGTCGAACGGCGCGGGCAGCGGCGGCTCGGCGGGCTCGGGCTCGCCGGGGGCGAGCGGTGACGGCGGGACGGGCTGGTGCGGGCCGTACTCCTCGACGAGGATGTCGGCCTCGATGCCCAGCTCGTCGACCGCGCGCTGGCGCAGGTTCTCGATCCGGGCGCGCTGCTCGGCGCGGGCGACCTCGTCGCGGTGCACCGAGTCGAGCAGCCGGGACTGCTCCTCCGCGAGCCGGCCCACGTGCCCCCGGCACTGCTGCAGCTCGCGTTCGCGGGTGCGGCGCTCCTCGTCGGCCGCGAGCCGGAGCTGGTCGGCCCGGGTCAGCGAGGAGTCGAGCAGCCCGAGCGCGTACTCGGCCCCGGCGAGGACGGCGCGCGCGGTGACGGCCTGCTTGCGGCGGCGCTCCTCGCGGGCGACGGCCCGGGCCCGGGCCTCCCGCTCGGCGGCGGCGGCCTTGAGCAGCGAGTCGGCCCGGCCGGACAGCGCACGGGCGCGCTCCTCGCACGTGCGCAGCGCGAGCCGGGCCTCCATCTCGGCGGAGCGCGCGGCGGTCGCGGCGGCGGCGAGCCGGTCGCGGTCCTGCGTCGACGGCTCCTCGTCGTCCGTGCTCTCCTGCGCGACCTCGAGCCGCTCCTCGAGCTCGGCGAGCGCCTCCCGGTCGGCGGCGAGCGCCTCCTGCTTGGCGACGACGGCCTTGCGCTGGCGGTCGGCCTCGGCGCGCGCGGCCCGCGCGGTGGAGCCGAGGTGCCCGAGCTGCTCGGCGACGGCGGACAGCCGCGCGTCGGACTCGTGGAGCCGGTCGAGCGCCGCCTCGACGCGCTCGACGGCGGCGTCCCGGCGGGCCGTCGCCCCGGCGAGGGCGAACCGGGCCTGCTCGGCCCGGCGGACCGCGTCGGCGACCTTGTCCGCCGCCTCGTCGACGGCGGCCTGGACCTCGAGCAGGGACGGCGCGGACGCCGAGCCGCCCTGGAGCAGGCCGACCGTGACGACGTCACCGGCGAAGGTCACGGCGCTCGTGCCCGGGTGGGCGTCGACGAAGGCGCGCGCGACGTCGAGGTCGGGGACGACCGCGGTGTCGGCGAGCAACCGGTCGACGGCACCCTCGAGCGCGGCGGGCGTGTGGACGAGGTCGCGGACCCAGCGCGCCCCGGCGGGCAGCGCGGGGCGCTGACCCGGTGCGGGGCGCGGCGCACCCGCGACGAGGACGGCGGCCCGGCCGGCGTCGTCGTCCTTGAGCAGGCGCAGCGCGGCGTCGGCCCGGCCGGCGTCCTCGACGACGACGGCGTCCGCAGCGACGCCGAGCGCGGCCGCGACCGCGTTCTCGTAGCCGCTGTCGACCTGGAGCAGGGCGGCGACGGAGCCGAGCACGCCGGACAGGCGGTCGCTGGCCGCGAGCAGCGCCCCGGCGCCGTCCTTGCGCTGCAGGCCCAGCTCGAGGGCCTCCTTGCGGGCCGACCACGTCGCCCGGTCGCGCTCGGCGTCCCGGTCGGTCTGCTGGAGCTGCTCGACCTCGGCCTCGACCTCGGCGAGCGCCGCGGCGGCCGCCTCGTGCTCGGCGTCCAGCCCCTGCTCGCCGGCCTCGTGCCCGGCGACCTGGGACTCCAGCGCCGTGAACTCCTGCTGCGCGGCCTCGGCGCGCTCCTCGGCCTCGACGATCCCCGTCGTGAGCCGCTCGAGCTCCTCGTCGCCGGCCTCGACCCGGCTGCGCCGCGCGGCGACCTGGCCGGCGAGCCGGGCCAGCCCCTCGCGCCGGTCGGCGGCCGCGCGCTGGAGCGCGACGATCCGGCGCTCCTCGTCCCCCTCCGCCTTCTCGGCGTCGTGCCGCGCCTCGACGCACGTGTCGAGGACCTCGCGGGCGGCCGCGACCTCCTCGGCGAGCGCGTCCTCCTGCTCCTTGACGGCGCGGGCCTGGGCCTCGAGCTCCTCGGGGTCACGGCCGGGCTGGCGCTCGGGCTCGGCCTCGGCGAGCATCCGGAGCCGGTCGGCGGCGAGGCTGGCGGTGCCGCGGATCCGCTCGCGCAGGCTCGACAGCCGGTACCAGGTCTCCTGCGCGCGGGCCAGCCGCGGGGCCGCGGACGCCGCGGTCTCCTCGAGCTCGGCGAGCCGCTCACGGCCGGCGACGAGCTCGGCCTCGACCTCTTCCTTGCGCTGCCGCAGCGCGGTCTCGTCGGCGACCTCCGCCTCGAGCGTCGTGCTCAGCTGCACGAGGTCGTCGGCGAGGATCCGGGCCCGGGCGTCGCGCAGGTCCGCCTGGACGACCTGCGCCCGGCGGGCCACCTCGGCCTGCCGGCCGAGCGGCTTGAGCTGGCGGCGGATCTCGGCGGTGAGGTCGGAGACGCGCGTGAGGTTGGCCTGCATCGCGTCGAGCTTGCGGAGCGCCTTCTCCTTGCGCTTGCGGTGCTTGAGGACGCCCGCCGCCTCCTCGATGAAGGCGCGGCGGTCCTCGGGCGAGGCGTGGAGCACGGCGTCGAGCTGGCCCTGGCCGACGATGACGTGCATCTCCCGGCCGATGCCGGAGTCGGAGAGCAGCTCCTGGATGTCGAGCAGGCGGCACGGGCTGCCGTTGATCGCGTAGTCGCTGCCGCCGGAGCGGAACATCGTCCGCGAGATCGTCACCTCGGCGTAGTCGATCGGCAGGGCGCCGTCGGTGTTGTCGATCGTCAGCGCGACCTCGGCGCGGCCCAGCGGCGGGCGGCCGGAGGTGCCGGCGAAGATGACGTCCTCCATCTTGCCGCCGCGCAGGCTCTTGGCCCCCTGCTCGCCCATGACCCAGCTCAGGGCGTCCACGACGTTGGACTTGCCCGAGCCGTTCGGCCCGACGACGCACGTGATCCCCGGCTCGAACCGCAGGGTCGTCGCGGACGCGAAGGACTTGAAGCCCCTCAGGGTGAGGCTCTTCAGGTGCACGCGGAGTCTCCTCGACGACGGCTTGGTCTTGCGGTGCAGCGTCCCGACCGCGGTCCGGGCGGTCGGCGCGACGAGCGCCGGGGAAGGTGCTCGCCACCCTACAGGCCCGCCGATCGCCGTCCGGCCACATCACGACGGACGGCGCGCATGTCCGGTTCGAGACGGTCCGTCCCGTTCCCGCGCGGCGGGCCAGGGCGCGCCCGGGTCAGGCCTCGCGGAACCCCGTGAGGTCGCCCGCGGCGTCCCGCCAGTCGTGCTCGACGTCGAGCACGAGCCCGGGACGGCGGTACCAGGAGCGCGGCGCGCGCGGCGGCGGGTCCCGCGGGGGCTGCTCGGACAGCAGCTCGAGGAGCTTCTCGCAGGCCTGCCGCGGCCCCTCGGCGACGACCTCGACCCGGCCGTCGGCGAGGTTGGTGGCCGTCCCGACGAGCCCGAGCTCGAGGGCCCGCGAACGGGTCCACCAGCGGAACCCGACCCCCTGGACGGTGCCGGAGACGAAGGCCTCCAGCCGCACCCGCCCGGTCCGGACCCGCTCGTCGACCTGGCCCGGGGGCCGGCGCAGGGCACCCGCGAGGTGCGGGCCCGGCTTGGGCACCGGCGCACCCGGCGTGGCAGGTCGGTCCGTCATGAACACACGGTAACGAGTCGGCCCGCCCGGGACCCTGCTGGGTCACGATGTGGGTCAGATCGCTCAGGACGCCGATTCCTCAGGACTCAGGTCCCGAGGAGGCACCGGGTGCCACCCCTACTTTCGATCGTGGGCCGGCGGTCGCCGGCACCGTGACGCGTACCGGGAGCAGCTGTGAGCGCACTCGATCTGGCACGGTGGCAGTTCGGCATCACGACCGTCTACCACTTCATCTTCGTGCCCTTGACCATCGGCCTGTCAGCGATGACGGCCATGATGCAGACCGCCTGGTACCGCACCGGGGACGAGCGGTGGCTGCGTCTGACGAAGTACTTCGGCAAGCTGTTCCTCATCAACTTCGCCATCGGCGTCGTGACCGGCATCGTCCAGGAGTTCCAGTTCGGGATGAACTGGAGCGAGTACTCCCGGTTCGTCGGCGACGTCTTCGGTGCGCCGCTCGCGATGGAGGCGCTCCTCGCCTTCTTCCTGGAGTCGACCTTCCTCGGCCTGTGGATCTTCGGCTGGGACCGCCTGAGCAAGGGCGTCCACCTCGCGACGATCTGGGCCGCGGCGATCGGCGTGAACCTCTCCGCGTACTTCATCATCGCGGCGAACTCGTTCATGCAGCACCCGGTCGGCGTCAAGTACAACCCGGAGACCAAGCGCGCCGAGCTCGACAGCATCGTCGACGTCCTGACGAACCCGACGACGCTCGCGGCCTTCCCGCACACCGTCACCGCGGCCTTCCTCACGGCGGGCACGTTCGTCGCGGGCATCGCCGGCTGGCAGATGGTCCGCAACGCCAGGGCGGGCGACCTCGCGGGCGCCCAGCTGTACCGCCCGGCGATGCGCCTCGCGCTCGTCGTCATGGTCGTCTCGGCCGTCGGCGTCGCGCTCTCCGGCGACCAGCAGGCCAAGCTCATGTTCCAGCAGCAGCCGATGAAGATGGCCGCCGCCGAGGCGCTGTGCAGCACCGAGACCGGGGCCGGCTTCAGCATCTTCGCGGTCGGCGCGGTCGGCGCGGACAGCTGCGACGTCACCAACGTCTCCATCCCCGGCGGGACGTCGTTCCTCGCGACCGGCGACTTCAACGGCACCCTCAAGGGCGTCAACGACCTGCAGGCCGAGTACTCCGCGAAGTACGGCCCCGGCAACTACATCCCCTCGCTGCCGGTGACCTACTGGAACTTCCGGCTCATGATGGGCTTCGCGGCCTTCGCCGGCGTGCTGGCGCTCGCGGGCATCTGGTACACCCGCAAGGGCGGCGTCCCGACGGCGCCCTGGTTCGGCAAGCTCTCGCTCGTCGCGACGTTCACGATCTTCCTCGCGAACCTCACCGGCTGGATCTTCACCGAGATGGGCCGCCAGCCCTGGATCGTCGCCCCGAACCCGACCGGTGACGGCAACGTCCGGCTCACGACGGCCTCGGCGGTCTCGCCGTACGTCGACGTCCCGTCGGTCGCGCTCTCGCTGATCGTCTTCACCGGCCTCTACGGCGCCCTCGCGGTCGTCTGGTACGGCCTCATGAAGCGCTACGCCACCGCTGGTGCCCCCGAGGTCGAGACGAGCGAGTCCTCCGACGAGGACAAGCCCCTCGCCTTCGCCTACTGACCCGCGCCGCGAAACGAAGACCAGGAGTCTGACGTGGACATCGACACACTTCGCATCATCTGGTTCGGCCTCATCGCGGTGCTCTGGGTCGGGTACCTCGTGCTCGAGGGCTTCGACTTCGGCGTGGGGATGCTCCTGCCGATCCTCGGCAGGAGCGAGAACGACCGCCGCGTGATGATCAACACCATCGGCCCGGTGTGGGACGGCAACGAGGTCTGGGTCCTCACCGCCGGCGGCGCGACCTTCGCGGCGTTCCCGCTCTGGTACTCGACCCTCTTCTCCGCCTTCTACCTGCCGCTGCTGCTCATCCTCGTCGCGCTCATCCTGCGCGGCGTGGCCTTCGAGTACCGCGGCAAGATCGACGAGGACGGCTGGCGCGCCAAGTGGGACTGGGCGATCATCGTCGGCTCCTACCTGCCCTCGCTGCTGTGGGGCGTCGCGTTCGGCAACCTGCTCCACGGGGTCGACGTCGCGACCGTCCAGAAGGGCCCGTTCGCGGTGCTGCTCGCCGCGCTCAACCCGTACAGCCTGCTCTTCGGCGCCGTGACGCTCCTGCTGTTCCTGCTCCACGGTGCGCTGTTCCTCGGCCTCAAGACGACCGGTGACATCCAGCAGCGCGCCATGAAGCTCGCGGCGACGCTCTCGGTGCCGGTGCTCGCCGGCGGTGCGGTCTGGGCGATCTGGACCCAGCTCGCCTACGGCAAGACCTGGACCTGGGCGGTCGTGGCCGTCGCGGCCGTCGCCCTCGTCGGCGTCGTGCTCTCGGCCCGGGCCGGTAAGGAGGGCCAGGGCTTCGTGCTCACGAGCGTCGTCACGGTGATGGCGGTCGTCATGCTCTTCGGCTCGCTCTACCCGGCCGTGCTCCACATCAACGACGCGGCGGACCTGACGATCAGCAACGCCTCGTCGACGCAGAACACCCTGACGGTCATGACGTGGGTCGCGGTGATCATGACCCCGATCGTCCTGGTGTACCAGTCCTGGACCTACTGGGTCTTCCGCAGCCGGATCAGCGCCACGGACATCCCGGCGCCCACCGGCCTGAAGTGGACGACGAAGGTCAAGGCCGGTATCTGACGGCACCGGCGGCGGGTCGCGGGCACAGTGCCCCCGGCCCGCCGCCGAACCCGTTCCGGCGCAGTCGTTCCCGCTCCCCCGTACCACCCCGTCCCCGAC
>NZ_MWLL01000137.1 GCF_002198675.1 Kineosporia sp. R_H_3
AACGCGACGGCCGCCGCGGCGGCCGTCGCGTTCGTGCCGTGGTCCTTCCTCCCCGGTGTGCTGGGCGTCCCGGCACCGGCCGCGACGGCACCGTCGTCCCGGCCCGCGCCGTGGGGCGACGCCGCCCGGGTCGACGTGCTCCTGCTCGGTACGGACCGTGCCGACGGCCGCACCGGCGCCGACGTCGACACCGCGGTCCTCGCGAGCATCGACACCCGAACCGGCGAGACGCTGCTCGTCGGCGTCCCGCGCAACCGGTTCGGCACCCGGGACGTCACCGGCCGCTGGCGCATCGCCTACGACGCCGCCACGGTGCCGGTCCGCGGCCAGGTCGAGGAGCTCACCGGCCAGCAGGTCGAGGCGACGGTGACCCTCGACATGACCGGTTTCGAGCAGCTCGTCGACGCGATGGGCGGGGTCGAGGTCACCGTGCCGCGGCAGCTGCCCGTGGGCGGGGCCCGCCGCTCGGGCGGCGGGGTGCTCGAGAAGCCCACCGAGTACCTCCCGGCCGGGCGGCAGCGGCTCGACGGACGCGGCGCGCTCTGGTTCGCCCGGTCCCGCTTCGACAGCGACGACTACGACCGGATGCGGCGGCAGCGCTGCCTCCTCGGCGCGCTCGCGGACCAGGTCGACCCGACGGTCGTGCTCGTCCGCGGGCCGCAGCTCCTCACGGCCCTGCGCGACCACGTGTCGACGACGGTGGACCTGCGGGACCTGCCCGCCTGGGTCGGCCTGCTCGACCGGGTCCGGGACGCCCGGGTCCGCAGCCTCACCCTCGACCTGCCCGTCCTCGACGACGGCAGCCCGGACACCGCCGGCTCACGCGCCGCGGTGGCCGCCGCGCTCGCCGCGGGGACGGTGCCGACGGCCGGGCCCGACAGCGCCGCGACGACGCCTCCGGGCGCCGGCCCGGCCGGTGCGCAGGACCTCACCGAGGTCTGCTGACCCTCCGCCGGACCCGTCCGCCGAACCCGTCCGCCGAACCGTCCGCCGGACCCGTCGGTAGCCCTCGGTCGAGGGCCGGACGACGCAGCGTCGGCTTTCGCGCACGACGGATGCGCACTTGGCCCCGGAGCAGGCCCGGCGGCCCCCGCACGCTGCCGTCGTGACGGGGCGGGACCGTACGATCATCGGGGAACCGGGGCGCCGCCTCGCACCGGGCCCGGGGCCTGCCGACCGCAGCGCCCGTCCACTTCTGCCCGGGGGGCCCGTGGATCACGCACCGACGGCCGAGGCGGTCCGACGCGCAGGCGCGCTCGCCGACTCCGGCGACCTGCCCGGGGCGGCCCGCTCGCTGGTGTCCGCCGGTCTCGCCGCCCGGGCCGCCGCGCTCGTCGACGAGGCGCTGGCCGGGCTCGCCGTCCGGCACGAGCACGCCGTCCTCGTGGCCGCCGTCGAGGCGCTGCCGCCCGCCGAGCGCTCGCTCGCGGCCCGGGTCGCCCACGCGGACGCCCTCGTGAGCCGGGGCACCGCCGACACCGGCGTCCTCCAGGACCTCGTCGAGGAGGCCGAGCGGGACGGCGACACCGGGCTCGCAGGGCTCGCCGCGGTGGCCCTCGCCGAGCACCTGCTCCTGCACGGCGACCCGAGCGGGGTCTTCCTCGCCGCGCAGCACCTCGACCGGCTGCCGACGGAGCCGCTGCAACGCCCGGCCGTCCTCGTCGCCCGGGCCCGGCTGCGCCGGGTGCTGCTGTGGGCCAAGATCCTGCTCGCACCGGGCCAGACCGACGAGGCGGCCGCCGACTACCGCGCCTGCCTCGAGGACTTCCGCCGCGCCGGCCGGGCCACCGACCGGCTGCTGACGATCGTCATGTTCCACGGCCTGCGGGTGGCGGCGACGTGGGCGACGACCCCGGGCGACCGGCCGGCGGTCACCGAGGCCCGCGACCAGCTCGCCGCGCTCGGCTCCCCGGAGGTCTCCTGGGCCCGGTGCGTCGTCGCGCTCATGGCCGACAGCGTCGGGGACGCCGCCGCCGTCCGCGAGGAGCTCGCCGCGCTGCTGCGCGAGGAGGCCGACGCACCGGCGTTCCCGCTCGTCGTGACGACCCATCTCGACGCGATCCGGGCCCTCGCCGAGAGCCCGGACGAGGCGGCCGCCGACGCCGCCGTCCGCCGGCTCGCCGAGGTCGCGGACACCGTCCGCCGGGACTACCCCGTCGTCATCGGCGGCGTGCTCATGATCAGCGCGCACCACCTCCTCGACGCGGGGCGCCTCGACGACGCCACCGAGTGGTCGGGCCGGGTGGAGGCGCTGCCGCCCTTCATGCCGCACGAGGAGCACGAGCGCGAGGTGATGCGCTGCCGCCTCGCGCTGCTCGCCGCGGCGCACCGGGGCGGCCCGGGCGCCGTGCCCTCGGCGGGCGAAGTCACCGGCCGGCTCGACGCCGCGTTCGACGCGCTCGTCGCGTCGGGGACGAGCCGGATGGCCGCCGGGCTCGCCCTGCGCAGCGCCCTCACCGCCCGCGCGACCGGCCACCCCGCCCTCGCCGACCACCTGCTCTCCCGCGCCGACCGGCTGCTGCCCGCCGACCGGGCCGAGCGCTCCGCCTGGGAGCGGCGCTGGGAGGACCTCGCCCGCCCCGTCGCGGCCGCCGCACCCCGCGCCGCGGACGCCCCGGCAGCACCGCACGGTGCAGCACCTGCCGGCGCCGCACAGCCCATCGCAGCACAGCCCGGCGCAGCACAGCCCGGCACAGCGCAGCCCGGCACAGCGCAGCCCGGCACGGCGCAGCCGGGCACGGCACCGCACCGGCTGCGGCTGCTCACCCCGGTCGCGGACGTCGTCGTCGCCGGCCAGACCCGACGGCTGCCGCCGGCGCTCGCCCGGATCATCGCCGTCCTCGCGGCGCTCGACCGGCCGGTGTCGACCGAGCAGCTCGCCGACATGCTGTGGCCGGACGCCGACCCGGCGGCGTCCCGGGGCCGGCTCAAGTCGGCGCTGCACCGGCTGCGCCGGCTGCTCGAGCCCGCCGACGACCTGGTCCGCCGCGACGGCGACGTGTGGTCGCTCGCGCCGGGCGAGGACTGGTCCGTGGACCTGCACGAGTTCCACCGGCTCGCCGCCGGCGACCCCGCCGACCGGGCCGCGGCGCTGCGCCTCGTCGACGGTCTGCTCTGGGACGTCCAGCTGCCCTACGACGAGGCGCTCGCCGGGCTGCGCGCCCCGCTCGAGGTCGCCTGGCTGCGGCTCGCCGACGAGCTCGGCCGGGCGGGCGTCGTCCCGGCCGAGGAGCTCCGCACCCGGACGGCCGCGCTCGGGCTGTGACCCGCGCGTTTCCGGGACGTGACGTCCGCCATCCGGTCGCGGCGCCGATCTTGGCCGGGGGTGCGGAACACTGGTCCGAGGGGGCAGCGCCGCCTCCCGCCCATCCAGACCAGGTCCGGACCTGCGTGCCACCGGCGCGTGCGCCGTCCGGGCCGCGCAGCGAAGGCAGCCCCGTGACCACCACGACCGACGTCAGCGCCATCACGATCCCCGCGGACCTCCTGCCCGCCGACGGCCGCTTCGGCTCCGGCCCGAGCAAGGTCCGCGCCGAGCAGGTCGAGTACCTCGCCTCCATCGGTCGCACGGTGCTCGGGACGTCCCACCGGCAGAAGCCGGTCAAGGACCTCGTCAAGCGCGTCCGCGAGGGCCTCTCGACGTTCTTCGCGCTCCCCGAGGGCTACGAGGTCGTCCTCGGCAACGGCGGCTCGACATGCTTCTGGGACATCGCCGCGTTCAACCTCGTCCGGGACCGCGCGCAGCACCTCGCGTTCGGCGAGTTCTCCAGCAAGTTCGCGACGGTGACGAAGAACGCGCCGTTCCTCGGCGAGCCGACGGTCGTCAAGGGCGACCCCGGCACCCTGCCCTCGCCGTCCGCCGAGGCCGGCGTCGACGTCTACGCGTGGGCCCACAACGAGACGAGCACGGGTGTCATGGCGCCGGTGCAGCGGGTCGCGGGGGCGGACGACGACGCGCTCGTGCTCGTCGACGCGACGTCCGGCGCGGGCGGCCTTCCGGTCGACGTGAGCCAGGCGGACGCCTACTACTTCGCGCCGCAGAAGTCCTTCGCCTCGGACGGCGGCCTCTGGCTCGCGGTCATGTCGCCGGCCGCGCTCGCGCGGGTCGAGGAGATCAAGGGCTCGGGCCGCTGGATCCCCGACTTCCTCGACCTCACGACGGCGATCGACAACTCGCGCAAGGACCAGACGTACAACACCCCGGCCGTCGCGACGCTCGCGATGCTCGCGAACCAGGTCGAGTGGCTCAACGCGCAGGGCGGTCTGGACTGGGCCGCGGCCCGCACGAAGGACTCCTCGTCGCGGCTGTACGGCTGGGCCGAGCGGACGGCGTACACGTCGCCGTACGTCGCCGACCCCGCCGCCCGCAGCCAGGTCGTCGGCACGGTCGACTTCTCCGACGCGGTGGACGCCGCCGCCGTCGCGAAGGTGCTGCGCGCCAACGGCGTCGTCGACGTCGAGCCCTACCGCAAGCTCGGCCGCAACCAGCTGCGCGTCGCGATGTTCCCCGCCGTCGAGCCGGCCGACGTCGAGGCGCTCACCCGCTGCGTCGACTTCGTCGTCGAGCAGCTCGGCTGACGCACGTCCCCCGCGGGCAGCGGGACCCCTTCTCGTGCAAGGGGTCCCGCTGCCCGTGACCCGTTCCACGAGAAGGTCGGCACACCACGCACACGACACCTGACGACCCCGCCGGCCCGCCCGCGTCCGGCGTCGAACCCGCCGCCCCGCTCGCCGAGGCGGCCCCCGCGCGGCTCGTCCGCGACCAGGTCACCTGGGCCGCCTACTCGGCCCTCGCGACGTGGGGCTTCTTCCTCTACGCCTGGGGCGGCATCCTGCCGCTCCTGCGCGAGGAGCAGGGCACGAACCGCACCGTCATGGGCCTGCACAGCTTCGTCATGTCGATGGGAGCGGTCGTCGCGGGCCTGCTCACGGTCCGCATCGTCGACCGGGTCCGCCGCCGCGGCGCCGCCCGGCTGGGCCTGGCCCTCGTCGCCGTCGGGATCGTCCTGCTCGTCGTCGGCGGCAGCCCGCTCGTCACGCTCCCCGCGATCCTCGTCGCGGGCACCGGCGGCTCGATCCTGCTCAACGCCGCGAACCCGAGCCTGTCCGACCACCACGGCCCGGCCGCCGCGACGGCGATCAGCGAGGGCAACGCGCTCGGGTCGGGCGTCGGCATCGTCGCCCCGCTCGTCGTCGGGGCGGGGGTGGCCCTCGGGCTCACCTGGCGGCCGGCCGCGCTCGTCGTCCTGCCGCTCGCGGCCCTCACACTGTGGCGGGTCTCCCGGATCCCGCGCGGCACCGCCGCCGTCGACGCCGCGACGCACCCGCAGCCGGTCGGCGGCAAGGCGCCGCTGGGCCGCCGGTTCTGGCTGCTCACCGGCGCCCTCGTCGTCGGCGTCGGGATCGAGTTCGCGAACACGGCGTGGGCGGCGGACCTGCTCCACCTGCGCACCGGGATGAGCACCGCCGCCGCCTCGGGCGCCGTGACGGCGATCGTCGTCGGGATGACCGCGGCCCGGCTCGTCCTCGGCCGGCTCGCGCTGCGGATGTCGTCCCGCGGGCTGCTCCTCGGCTCGCTCGTCGTCGTCCTCGTCGGCTGGCTCATCACCTGGACGACGACCTCGCCGCCGGTCGCGCTCGTCGGGCTCGTCGTCACCGGGGTCGGGATCGCCGGCCAGTACCCGCTCGGGGTGTCGCTCGTCTACGCCGCCGTCGGCCCCCAGGGCGACCGCGCGACCGGGATCATCTCGCTCGGCGTCGGGGTCTTCGCCGCCTTCGTGCCGTTCGTGCTCGGGGCGCTCGCCGACGCGACGAGCACCCACACGGCGTTCCTCGTCGTCCCGGTGCTCGCCGTCACCGTCTTCGTGCTGCTGCTCACCGCGGGCCGCCGCCCGGCCGGCGCAGCCGTCTAGTCCGGGGACGTCCAGGGCGCGCTCAGCGCTCGATCACGACCTCGCCGGACGGCGTCCGGAACGTCACCGCGTGCAGTCCCGGCGTGCTGGCCGGCACCCACCGGACGACGACCGGCGGCACACCGTCGAGCCAGGCGGCCAGACCCGCCGCACCGTCCGTGCCGGGCCCGGCGCCGGCCGCGAGCCCGGCGACCTCGACCCCGGCCGGGCCGCCCGCGGCCGGGTGCAGGTCGCCGGGGACGTCCCAGCGCAGGAAGAACGGCAGCCAGGGCCGGTCGGAGAGGACCTCGACGCCGACCTGGGCCCAGCCCAGCCGGACGCCGTCCGGCCGCTCCCGGCCACCGACCACGGGGACCGCACCGAGCCGGCGGCCCACCTCGTCGGCGTCCTCGACGGCGACGGCCCACCCGACCCAGCCGCCGCCGTCCGCGCACCGGCGGGCGACGACGCTGCCGAACGGCGACGCCGCGGCCACCTCCGGGGTCTCGACGGCGACGACCTCGAGGTAGCCGGCCGCGAGCGGGACGATCGCGTTGCGGGTGCCGTACGTCGTGTGGACGCCGCCCGGCCGGGCGGTCGCGCCCAGGGCCGCGGCGACGCGCTCGGCCGTGGCCGTGAGGCCGTCGGGGTCGGCGGCGAGGATGACGTGGTCGAACGAGGTCGTGGTCACGGGCCGATCCTGCCTCACGGCCGGCCGGGGCCGCGGCGCCGGCCGCGCCCGACGAGCACCGTGGCGGCGGCCCCGATCGTCGGGACCACGAGCGCGGTGCCGAGCGCGGCGACGACCATCGCGCGGCGGGTCGCGGCGGCCTGCGCCGCGGGGTCGCACAGGCACGACCGGGTCGGGTCGCGGCGCTCGTAGACGACCTGGACGGCGGCGCCCGGCGCGAGGTCCTCCGGGGCCGGGTTCGGCGGCCCGGACCCGCCACGCCCCTCGAAGACCGACGTGCCCGCGGCGAACCGGTAGACGACGGTGCCCGACGGGCCCAGCCCCGGGACGACCCCGGACGCGGGCTCGGCCCGGACGACGGTGCCCGCGACACGGACGCCGTCGGACGCGAGGGCGTCGTAGTCGACGAGGGCCTCGCGGGCGAGCACGCGGTACAGGCCGAACGTGAGGCCGCCGGAGACGAGGGCGAGCAGGACGAGCAGCCCGGCGACCGCGGGCGCCCCGCGGCGACGGCGTCCGGCACCCGCGCCGGTCGCCGTCCGACTGTCGATCATCTGCGTCACCCTCCCGCCCCGCCGCCGCGAGCGCAACCGCCCGCCGCTGCGGTCAGGCCCGGCGGCGCCGGGTGACGGCCACCGACGCGGCGACCGCGAGCAGCGCCGTGACACCGACCGCGCCGAGGGCGGCGACCCCGGACGCGGACGGCCCGTCGCCGGCGCCCCGCGTGCCGTCCCCGGTACCGCCGGTCGCGCTCGCGGCGCCCGCCGACGGGCTCGGGGTCGGCGGGCGGGCGTCCGCGACGGCCTGCGGGGCGGTGAAGCGCAGGACCGGCTTGCCGACGCCCTCGGTGCTCAGCACGAAGTCGCCGTCCGGCAGCACACCGAGGCCCTCGCCCTGCCCCTGGCGCGGCAGGAGCGTCGTCGCGAGCGGCGTCCAGGTCGCGTCCCCGGCGAGGGTCGCGACCGGCGGCATGATCGCGAGCTCGCCGTACGTCCGCAGGGCCACCCGCCCGTCGGGCAGCGCGACGCCGTCCGTCACCATGCCGAGCGGCACGTCGGCGAGGTACTCGAGCGTCGCCGAGACCTTCTGCTTCGCGGGCGCGTCCCGGCCCGGCCAGGCCTGCTCCGGGACGGCGTACAGGCGACCGCCGAGCAGCCCCTTGGTCACGACGTGGAGCCGCCCGGTCGCCGGATCGGCGAAGACCGCCTCGGCGTCGGTCGGCTGGTCGGGGTACGTCAGCGTGATCGTCCGGACCGGGTCGGAGCGCGTCGTCCCGGGCGCCGACGGCTCCCGGACGACGTAGATCTTCACCGTGCGCCGGTCCCCGGCGTTGTCGCCGATGTCGGCGACGGCGAGGGCCGGCCGGCCGCCAGCGTCGCGGACCGCGGTGGCGGCCTCCCAGTCCTTGGAGCCGGCCCCGTCGATCTCGAGCGTCGCGACGGTCGTGCCCTGCCGGCCGATGCCGTAGAGCACCGCCTTGCCGCCGGAGTCGTTGAAGGTCCAGTACACGCCGGGGAGCCGGCCGCTCACGAGCAGGCCCGAGGACTCGTTGATCCGGGGGTCCTCGACGGTGCGGTCGACGACCCGCTCGGGCCGATCCGGCGAGGGGGTCGCCGTCGGGGTGGCCGTCGGGGACGTCGTCGCACCGGCGGCGCCTGCGGCCGGGAGCACGAGCAGAGCCGTTGCGGCGCAGGCGGTCCCGAGGCCGGCGACGGCGCGCAGGCGGCGGCCCGCACGGCGGGTCACGCGGCGTCCCCGAGCGCGCGGGCGACCTCGTCGGCGAGCATCGTCGCGAGCGCCGGCTCGAGGTGCCAGGCACCGACGAGGTCGAGGTACTCGCGGCGCCGGGCGTCGTCGGGCCGGGCCCCCGTCCGCTCGGCGCGCACGAGGGCGTTGCGCGGGGTGTGCCGGGAGTCGACGAACTCGACGACGTCGACCCGGTAGCCGAGCAGGCGCAGCAGGTCCGCACGGACGGCGTCGGTGAGGACGTCGGCGAACCGCTCCCGGAGGATGCCGTGCCGGGTCAGCGCCGTGTACGGGTGCGGCGGCAGGACGCCGTCCGCCTGCGCGGCCGTGACCTGGCGCTGGACGTCGTGGTGGCAGCACGGCGCGGCGAGCACGACCGGAGCGGCCCACCGGACGGCCCGGGCGAGCGCCTCGTCGGTCGCGGTGTCGCAGGCGTGGAGGGCGAGGACGACGTCGACGTCGTCCTCCACCCGGGCGTCGGCGATCGTGCCCGTGACGAAGGACAGCCCGGCCATGCCGAGGTCGGTCGCGAGCCGGGTGTTCCGGGCGACCATGTCGTCGCGGACGTCGACGCCGACGGTGCGCACACCGACCTCGGCGACGTCCGGGTGGGCGGCGAGCCAGCGGTGCGCGGCGAACGTCAGGTAGGCGTTGCCGCAGCCGAGGTCGACGACGTGCAGCGGGCGGCCGGCCTCCCGGGCCCGGGCGACGGCGCGGCCGACGACCGGGGCGAGCAGCCGCAGGAACGCGTCGACCTGACGGCGCTTGTCGGCCTCGGCCCCCAGCGCGCCGAAGAGCGGGTCGGCGGGGTCGAGGAGGCGCTCCTTGGGGCGGTCGTGCGACCGCAGGGCAGGCGAGGAGGACGGCTCGACGTCCCGGCGCGAGGTGCGCGAGGTGTGGACCTGGGCCTCGCCCTTCTTCGTCACCCGGAGCTGGACGACCTGGTCCGTCGTCTCGACGTGCCAGTTGCCGAACGGCTCGGCGAGCAGGGCGTCGACGGCGCTCTCGGCGTCCGGGCCCGGGGCGTGGTTGTGCGTCGCCGGGGTGCGGCCGTCGGTCGTCACGACCTGCAGCCGGCGCCCGGCCTTGAGGTCCACGGGCCGGAGCTCGGCCCGGGCGAACGCGGGTTCGGCGCCGCGCCGGCGGCCCGCCGCGAGGCCGCGGACGAGGGTGCCGGTGTCGAGGAGCAGCGGTCGCAACGCGGCGAGCGCGGTGGTGAGGTCCTCGGGCACCCGGAGATTCTCGCACCCGCGCCTGCGGCGCCGGACCAGCGCTCAGCCGGCAGCGGGGACGCAGGCGACGGTGCTGGTGACCGTGGTGACCGTGGTGGTCGTGGCGGCGCACGTCCGCCTCGGTCAGTACTTCGTGACGACCGAGGCCGGCGCGATCGTGATCCGCGGCCGCTTCGCCGGGTCGAGCCAGCGCAGGACCTTGACGACGTTCGCCCGGGTCAGGCTCACGCAGCCGGCGGTGGAGCCGCGGCCGTTGACGTGCAGGAAGATCCCCGAGCCGCGGCCGACGACCGGGTCGGGCCGGTTGAAGTCGATGACCGCCGCGTAGGCGTACTGCGTCGGGTAGTCGGCGAGGCGCTCGGAGCCGTCGATGCCGGTCGTCGTCCGCCGGAAGCCGCCGTCCCGGCCCCAGCGCGGCTCGTTGTAGTGGGCGCTCTTCCGGTCGCCGACCCACCACTGGTCACGCGAACGGATCCGCCAGTACGGCAGGTCGGTGCCCGGGTCGGGCTGGATGCCGAACGCCGAGGTCATCCGGAACGTGCCCGCGGGGGTCGTCCCGTCGCCCTGGACCCGCTCGGACGCCGGCGTCATCCCCGAGTACCCGACCCGCGCCTTCCACGGCCCCATGACGAGCCGCCACGTGCCGTTCTTCTTCTCGTACGCGCGCAGCGTGGCGTACGTCGTGCTCCACGACGAGGACGTCACGACGACGACCTGGGTCGACGCGCCGATGTGGTCGAGGTGCGCGGGCAGGTCCGCCCACGGGACCGCCGCCTGCGCCGACGGCGGCGGCACGAGTGCGACGGCGCCCACGAGGGCGAGGAACGCGGCGACGAGCAGGACGACCCGGCGGCGCAGCATCGGCTGCCGCCACGTGAGGACGGACGGACGCGACCCCGGCGCGGTGCTCATGGCCCGATCTTCGACCTCCCCGCCGGATCCCTGAAGCCCGGGACGTCCCGCACGGCGTGTCTTAGGGCCGCCTTGACGTCCCCCCGCAGCCTCACGACCGGGAACCCCCGCCGACCGGACGCCGGCCCCCCGACGGCCGGCGTACGGACCGGGCCGTTGCCGGTCCTGAGAAACCTAGGCGGAGGGTGAGCGGTCCGCAGCGTTCCGCGTCCTCGTTCACCCGGACGCCGCAGCGCCCGCACCCGGACGCAGCAACGGGGCGGCCCCGCCGGACGCACCGTCGCCGGTGCGCCCGGGGGACCGCCCCGTCCGCGGTGCGCGGATCTCAGGCCAGGACGGCGGCCAGGTCGGTGTGCGGCATCGCGAGGGCCTCGGCGACCGGTGCGTTGGTCACCTGGCCGTCGAACGTGTTGAGCCCCTTCGCGAGCGCCGCGTCGTCGCGCAGGGCCTGCTTCCAGCCCTTGTTCGCGAGCTCGACGGCGTACGGGAGCGTGACGTTCGTCAGCGCGTACGTGCTCGTGTTCGGGACGGCGCCCGGCATGTTCGCGACGCAGTAGAAGACCGAGTTGTGCACGGTGTACGTCGGGTCCGCGTGCGTCGTCGCGTGCGAGTCCTCGAAGCAGCCGCCCTGGTCGATCGAGATGTCGACGAGGACGCTGCCCGGCTTCATCCGGCTGACGAGCTCGTTGCTCACGAGGGTCGGGGCCTTGGCGCCCGGCACGAGGACGGCGCCGATGACCATGTCGGCGTCGAGGACGGCCCTCTCGACCTCGTAGGCGTTCGAGGCGATCGTCTGGCAGTGGCCCTGGTAGATGGCGTCCATCTGGCGCAGCCGCGCGACGTTGCGGTCGAGCAGGAGCACCTCGGCCTGCATCCCGAGCGCGATCGCGGCCGCGTTCTGGCCGGCGACGCCGGCGCCGATGACGACGACCTTCGCGGCGTAGACGCCGGGGACGCCTCCCATGAGGACGCCGCGGCCGCCCTGGGCGCGCATGAGGGTGTGCGCGCCGACCTGCGGGGCGAGCCGGCCCGCGACCTCGGACATCGGGGCGAGCAGCGGCAGCGACCGGTCGGCGAGCTCGACGGTCTCGTAGGCGATGCCCGTGACCTTGCGCGCGACGAGCTCCTCGGTGAGGGCCTTGTCGGCCGCGAGGTGCAGGTACGTGAAGAGGGTCTGGCCCTCGCGCATCCGGGCGTACTCCGACGCGACGGGCTCCTTGACCTTGAGGATCAGGTCACCGGTCGCCCAGACGTCGTCCGCCGTCGGCAGGATCGTCGCGCCCGCGGCGACGTAGTCGGCGTTCGTGATGGAGGAGCCGACACCGGCGTCCGTCTCGACGAAGACCTCGTGGCCGTGGCGGGTGAGCTCGTGGACACCGGCCGGGGTGATGGCGACCCGGTACTCGTGGTTCTTGACCTCGCGGGGGATGCCGACCTTCACGGGAGCTCACCTTTCCTGCTGTCGGGGTTGCTGTCGGGGATGATCACCCACCGTGCGCGGCGGTGACCCGTCTCACAGAAAGGTAGCCCTCATCGACAGACAGGCGATGCCAAGTTGTGCTCCCGGCGCGTTGCCGCGTGGCAGGATGTGCCCTGCACGCTCCGCGAGGGAGGCAGGAAATGGCGGACAACGGTGTCGCCGGGCTCGACTCGACCGATCGGCAGATCCTTCGCGAGCTCCAGGCGGACGGCCGGATCAGCAACGTCGAGCTCGCCGAGCGGGTGCGACTGTCCCCATCCCCGTGCCTGCGCCGGGTCAAGAGCCTCGAGGAGCGCGGCTACATCCGCGGCTACATGGCGGTGCTCGACCGGGAGCAGGTCGACCGCGGCATGTACGTCCACGTCATGGTGAGCCTCACGTCGCAGCGCCAGGAGACCCTCGAGGAGTTCGAGCGGGCGGTCTCGGCCCTGCCCGAGGTGCTCGAGTGCTACCTCATGGCCGGCGAGTCCGACTACCTCCTCGCCGTCGCGGTCGCCGATCTCGAGGCGTACCAACGGTTCTTCCGTGAGCGGCTCGGCGAGGTGCCCGGGGTCGCGTCGCTGCGCAGCCTCATCTCCATGAAGACCGTCAAGTACACGACGGCCCTGCCCGTCTGACCGCGCCCCGCCCGGACGCAGTCGTGGCCGGGCCCCCGCAGGGACCCGGCCACGACCGGAGAACAGGAGCGACGGCTCAGCCGGCGTCGCCCTCGCGGCGTTCCTCGTCAGCGACGGCGTCGGCGCCGCTCGGCACCGGGATGCCGTACCGCGGCGTCGGGACCCCGCGCAGGCCGGAGACGCCGTGCGGCGGCGTCCAGCCGCGCAGCACGGTGCCGTCCATGTAGAGGAGCACGTCCTCGGACGGCGGGGCGGGCTTCTTCTGGTCCCGGTCCGCCTTGCTCGCCGCGCGGCACATGCCGATGACGGCGATGTACACGAGGGCGCTCACCACGAGGAACCCGATGATCAGGAACCGACCGATCGACACTGCCGGGCCCCCCTTCTGGAACTCCCTTGCGGGCCGACGGAGGGCTGCCGTCGGCCGTGACGGACACACGACGATGCACCGACGCAGGGTCGAGCGGTGTCGAGACCCCAAACCCTTCACCCAAACCCATCCGGCGTCCAGAGGCGCTCGGCATAAATCGGCGTCAAGCGGCTCCCTGTGCGGCGTCAGCCCGTGAGAAACCGCTCGATTCGCCCGAAGCGCAATCCGGTCGACCCCTTCGACATCGAGGGACATGACGTTTGAGTGACTACACGATTACTCAAAGCAATCTGCTGTCGGCCAGGCACTTCCGGCGGACGACGGGCGCAGCGGGTCGGCACGCCAGGGCCGGACGGGTGACGGCGGCCGCCGCCCGGTGGCCGCCCCGCCGTGCGCGTGCGCACCGGACGGCGACCGGGGGCGGACCGCGTTGCGCCGTCCGGGGCGCGGTACCCCGGGCCGGGTGACGTCGGCCCGCGACCGTGGTGCGCACGGTGCCCGCCGGTCACGCTGGGACCCATGAGCGAGGAAGGCTTCGGCGACCGCTCGGTGACCCGGACCGCGCGGCTGCTCCTCGAGGCGGCCGAGGCCCTCGTCCCGGGCGCCGCCCTCGAGGCGGTCGTCGAGACCCCGGTCCCGGGTGCCCCCTGGGCGCACGTCGGCCGGGTGGGCCGCGGCGGGCCGGCCCGTGTCGTCCTCGTGGACCTCGAGGACGTCCCGGCCGCGGCGCGCGCCGCCCTGGCCGCGGGACACCCGGTGCTCGAGGCCGGCGGCAGGAGCCGTGCGGAGCACGTCGTCGCGTCCCCGCTGCACCGCGACGGTCGGGTCCACGCCGTCCTCGTCGCCCGTAAGCCGTTCCCGGGCAACGGCTTCGGCCATCTGGACGCCGCCGCGCTCGCGTCCCTGGGGCGCAGCCACTGCCTCGCCCTGGAGAACGCGCTGCTCGTCGAGCGGCTGCGGCACGAGGCCTCCCACGACACCCTCACCGGGCTGCCGAACCGCCGGGGCCTGCAGGACGGCATCGAGCACGCGCTCGCGGAGCGCGCCCGCACCGGCTGCGACGTCGCGGCCCTCGTGCTCGGGATCGACGGCTTCCGGGACGTCAACGCCGCCCTCGGCCACCGCAGCGGCGACCTGCTCCTGCAGCACGTCGCGGACGCCGTCCTCGCCGCCCTGCCGCTCGGCGCCCAGGTCGCGCGCTCGGCCGGCGACGAGTTCGCCGTCCTGCTCACCGGGGTGCTGCCCGCGGACCGTGCAGAGTCTCTCGCCGACCGGATCCGCGCCGCCGCGGCGACGCCGCTCGTCATCGACGGCGTGGAGGTGCAGGCGCGGGCCTCGGTCGGGATCGCCGTCGCGCGCACCGACCTCGACGACCCCCGCTCGCTGCTCGGCACCGCCGACCTCGCACTGGCCCAGGCGAAGGCGCAGGCCCGCGGGGTCGTGAGCCGGGTCGCGGTCAACCCGGAGCGCCGGCCGTGGTCGGGATCGCCGTCCGGGTCGCCGGCCGGTGCGCCGTCGGAGCGCACCGCTGCGGGCACCACCCCGGCCGGGCGGGAGTCGATGGCAACGCTCGCCGAGCTGCGCCGCGCGCTGCGCGGCGAGCCCGGTGCCGGTCAGGTGCTCGCGCACCTGCAGCCGCAGGCGGACGCCGGCACCGGCCGGGTCCTCGGCGCGGAGGCCCTCGTCCGCTGGGCGCACCCGGTCCGCGGGCTGCTCGGGCCGGGCGACTTCCTCGCGCTCGCCGACCGGCACGGGCTCATGCTCGACCTCACGGAGGTCGTCCTCGACCGGGCCGTGGAGGCCGCGGCGCTGTACCGCGCGGACGGCCACGACCTCGCTGTGTCGGTGAACCTGTCGGCGCGCACGCTCGTCGCGCAGTGGCTCGTCCCGACGGTGACGTCGGCCCTGGAGCGGCACGGCGTCCCGGCGAGCGCGCTGACCCTGGAGATCACCGAGGACTCGATGATCGCCGACCCCGAGCACGCCGTCGCGCTCCTGGACTCGTTGCGGGACATCGGCGTCCGGCTGTCCGTCGACGACTTCGGCACCGGCTACTCGTCGCTGTCGTACCTGCGGCGGCTGCCCGTCGACGAGGTCAAGATCGACAAGTCGTTCCTCGCAGCGGGCGAGCGGGCCGCGGACGCCGGCGCCGACCTCGTCATCGCGCGCAGCATCGTCGACCTCGCGCGCAACCTCGGCCTGGCGACGGTCGCCGAGGGCGTCGAGGACGACACGACGTGGGAGCGGCTGGCCGGCCTGGGCTGCCACGTCGTCCAGGGCTTCGGGCTGGCCCGGCCGATGCCCGTCGACCAGCTGCGCGCCTGGCTCGCCGGGTACCGAGCCGACCGGGCCGGGGGCAGCCGCCGGGTCCCCGCCGTCCCCGCCGTCGCCGCCGTCCGGACTCCCGTGCTCGACGCGCGGCTGCCCGCGTAACCGGCGGGCGGTCAGGGCGTCGGGGTCGGTGTCCCGGTCGGCGTCAGGGCCTGCGTCCGGGTCGCCGTCACGGTCGGCGTCACGACCGGCTCCTCGTGGAGCGGCAGGACGGCGCGCAGCGCCGGCTCGACGGCCGCCGCGACGACCGCGTAGCCGGCGTCGTTCGGGTGGATGTGGTCACCGCAGTCGTACGCCCGCGCCAGCCGGGTGCGGTCGGCCGGGTCGCGCAGCACCGCGTCGAGGTCGACGACGACGTCCGCGTGCCCGTCCTGCACCGCCCGGGTGCGGATCCAGGTGTTGACCGCCTGGCGCGTGCGCTCACCCTTGACGGAGTAGGCGCGGCGTCCGCCGTACGGCGTGACCGTCGCGAGCACGACCCGCACGCCGCGGGCCCGGGCCCGGTCGGCGAGCGTCGCGAGGCCGGCCGTCACGGTGCCCGCCCGGGCGCCTGTCTGGATGTCGTTGATGCCCTCGAGGAGGACGACGGCGTCCGGGTCCGGCACGCCGAGCGCGTCGCGGCCGAAGCGGCGCAGCGCGGCCTGGCCGCCCTTGCGCGAGTCGGCCGTGACCTGGTTGGCGCCGATGCCGGCGTTGACGACGGCGACGCCGGGCAGCCGGGCGGCGAGCAGGTCGGGCCACCGCCGGTCGGCGTCGACGGTGGACCCGATCCCGTCGGTGATCGAGTCGCCGAACGCGACGACGGTCGGCAGCGCGCGCCGGCCCACGGGGACGACGTCGATCGCCGTCGCGACGAAGCCCGAGTCGACCGGCCGGGTGAAGGCGAACCCGTCGGTGTCGGCGGTGCGGTCCCCCGGCACCGACAGCCATGTCGTCGACATCGCCCACAGGTGGCCGGTGAGCGGCACCGGGGTGCTGCCGAAGGCGAGCGAGACGAGCAGGTCCGCGTGGGCGGGGACGTCGAACGTGAGGGCGTCCGAGACGGCGGTGCCGCGGGCGGGCACCTCGACGTCCGCCCGGCCCGCGAAGGTCAGCGGCCGCACGGTGCCCGGGCGGGCCGTCGGGAGCGACCCCGCCTCCTGCGCGGGCAGCGCGACGGTCGCGGCGGTGACGACGAGCGGGCGGCTGCCGTAGACGTTCGACAGCGTCAGCCGCAGGGCCGAGCCGCCGACGCTCGTGTGCACGCGCATCCGCGCCGTCCGGGACGCGAGACCGCGCGCGGCGACCGTCCCCGCGCGGGCGGGCTGCGGGACCGACTGCCACGTCCGGACCCAGGGCACGTCGACGACGGGGGCGACGGACGGCGCGGATGCGCGTGCACACGAGCGTCGGCGGCTCGGCCCTGCGGCTGACGCTGTCGAACGTCTACGNCGTCGTCGACCACGACGCGGACGGGGCGGGGACGGCGGTGCTCGCGGGTGCAGGGACCGACGACGCCGCGGCCGGGCCGGCCACCGTCCGGACGACGACGACCGCGCCACCGGCGAGCGCGAGCAGCCCGACGACGGTCAGCGCGACCGGCCCGGCCCATCGCCGCACCCACCGCCGCGGCGGGCGCGCAGCGGCCACCTGCCGTGCGTCGTCCGGTCGTTCCACGCCACCCCCTTGGCCGTCCGGGACCATCCTGCCGTTCCTCCCCCTCAGGCTGTTCTCAGGGGTCCTGCGCACAATGGCGCCATGAGCGAGCGCCCGACCGGACCGGCACCGACGGCAGCCGACCGGACCGCCCCGCCCGGGACGCCGGAGGAGGACTCTGCCACGAAGCGGGCCCGGCGGCGGGCAACCGCGGAGGTGTGGATCGTCCTCGGGCTCTCGCTCGGCCAGTCCGCGGCCTACTCGGTCATCAGCCTCGCCGCCAAGCTCACCGCCGGTCGCCCGCTCGCCCAGCAGACCGCCACGCTCAACGCCTCGCGCAGCGTGCGGCCCTACCTCGACCTCGTCTACCAGCTCGCGGACGTCGTGTTCACCCTCGTCCCGGTCGCGCTCGCGCTCTGGCTGCTCGCCGAGGGCGGCCGCAACGCGTTCCGGCTGATCGGGTTCGACGTCCGCCGGCCGTGGCGCGACCTCGCGGAGGGTGCCGTCCTCGCCGCCGTCATCGGGCTGCCGGGCCTGGCGCTCTACGTCGTCGGCCGCGAGCTCGGCATCACGGCGCAGGTCGTCGCGTCCGGGCTCGCGCCGTACTGGTGGGCGGTGCCGGTGCTCGTCCTGCAGGCCGTGAAGAACGCCGTCCTCGAGGAGGTGGTCGTCGTCGGCTACCTCGTGACGCGGCTGCGCGAGCGCGGCTGGACGGTCTGGGCCGTCGTCGGCTGCAGCGCCGTCCTGCGCGGTTCGTACCACCTCTACCAGGGCTTCGGCCCGTTCGTCGGCAACGCGGTCATGGGCGTCGTCTTCGGGCTGTGGTTCGTGCGCCGCAAGCGGGTCATGCCGCTCGTCGTCGCGCACACGCTGCTCGACGTCGTCGCGTTCGTCGGGTACCAGCTCTTCGCGGACCGGCTCGGGCTGTGACCGTGCGCCGCTCGGCCGGGCGGAGTGGATCTGCGCGGGCCGCCGTCCGGACGCATGCTGGCGGGTGTGAGAGCAACCTTCTACAGCGAGTACGGCGGCCCCGAGGTCCTGCGGACCGGGGAGCTGCCCGACCCCAAGGTCGGCCCCGGCGAGGTCCTCGTCCGGGTCCGGAGCGCCTCGGTCAACCCCGTGGACTGGAAGGTCATGTCCGGCGGCCTCGACCCGGTCATGGACGCGACCTTCCCCGTCGTGCCCGGCTGGGACGTCGCGGGCGTCGTCGAGCGGGTCGGCTTCGACACCCCTGAGGTCTCCCCCGGCGACGAGGTCGTCGCGTACGCCCGCAAGGACGTCGTCCACGGCGGCACGTTCGCCGAGCTCGTCACGGTGCCCGTCCGGGCGATCGCCTACAAGCCGAAGTCGCTCGACTGGGACGCCGCCGCGGGCCTGCCGCTCGCCGGGCTCACCGCCCAGCGGGCGCTCGCCGCCGTCGGCCTCACAGACGGCGACACGGTGCTCGTGCACGCGGCCGCCGGTGGCGTCGGCGCGCTCGCCGTCCAGGTCGCCCGCGCGCTCGGCGCCCGGGTCATCGGGACGGCCTCACCCGCCAACCACGACTTCGTCGCCTCGCTCGGCGCCGAGCCGGTCGCGTACGGCGACGGTGTCGTCGACCGGGTGCGGGCCCTGGCCCCCGCCGGTGTCGACGCGGTCGTCGACCTCGTCGGCGGCGTCCTCGACGTGACGACGGCCGTCCTGCGCGACGGCGGCCGGCACGCGAGCATCGCCGACGGCTCGGTCGCCGAGGCCGGTGGCCGGTACGTCTGGGTCCGCCCCGACGGCCCCGGCCTCGCGGCCCTCGCCGACCTCGCGGACGGCGGCCACCTCAGCGTCCCCGTGGCCCGCACCTTCGGCCTCGACGAGGTCGCCGACGCGTTCCGGCTGAGCATGGACGGCCACACGCGCGGCAAGATCGCGATCCGGGTCAGCGAGTAGCTGCGAGAACCGCCGGGCGATCCGCGGCGTCGTCCACCTGGTCCGGGTCCCGCGCCGCCCTGTTTGCTCTGCCCTCAGTTGTGAGGGTGGCGACGTCGCGAAGGCGGAACTGTTCCGACGGCGGTCGCCGGCGCTTGCTCTGCCATCAGGAGCGAGCCACCGAGCGCGCCACAGTTTCGTCGTTGCCCGGGGACACGCCGCGACCTGACCGGCGGGTCGCGGAGCAACGCCGAAGCTGTGGCGCGGTGACCCGTGGCCGACACCGTCGCGCACCCTGGCCTCCACGGCCGGCCCGCCCGCTTGCTCTGCCATCACGAGCGAGCCAACGGCCGGGCCACCGGGGCCGGCGCACGCCACAACGCATGCAGAAGTGGCCTTCTCGGCCGGTCGTGCCGCGAGAAGGCCACTTCTGTATGCGGTGTGGTCGGCGGCTCGTCGGGTCTGGCTCGCTGCTGATGGCAGAGCAAACCATGGGGGACGGCATCCGCCCGGTTCGCGCGGCACCCTCACAGGTGAGGGCAGAGCAAAGCGTCGGGACGACGTCCGGTCCCCTCGGGGCGGACGGCGGTCAGGCGGCGGAGGCGCTGTCGCGGGTCTGGTCGGCGGCGACCCGCTCCCGCGCGGTCTCGCGCTCTCGTGCCTCGGCCTCTCGGCCGGCCGGCGCGGCGGGCGCGACGTCCTCGGTGACGACGAGGTGCGGGTTCGCGTGCCGGTCGTAGCGGACGTGCACGCCGCGGGCGAGCATGAGCCAGGCGACGCAGAGCAGCGCCGTGACGAGGGTGACGATGCCGCCGAGGGCGATCGTCCAGCGGGCACCGAAGGTCTCGCCGACCCAGCCGATGATCGGCGAGCCGATCGGGGTGCCGCCCATGAACACCGCCATGTAGAGCGCCATGACGCGACCGCGCATGTGCGGGGGCGTCGTCATCTGCACGGTGGAGTTCGCGGCGGTCATGAGGGTCAGCGACGCCAGCCCGACGGGGACCAGGGCGATCGCGAAGAGCGTGTACGTCGGCATCACCGAGGCGACGAGGGCGAAGACGCCGAAGGCCATCGCCGCGCCGAGCACGAGGCGCAGCCGCGGGTGCTCGCGGCGGGCGGCGAGCAGGGCACCGCCGAGCGAGCCGATCGCCATGATGCTGCCGAGCAGGCCGTACTCCCCCGCGCCCTTGTCGAACACGAGCCGGGCCATGAGCGCCGTCGTCAGCTGGAAGTTCAGACCGAACGTCCCCACCATGCCGACGACGACGAGGATGAGCAGGATGTCCCGCCGGCCGCGGACGTACCGCAGCCCCTCCCGGACGGCGCCCTTGCCGCGCGCGCTCCGGGTCGGACGGCGCAGGTCGGCGACACGCATCCGGGTCAGCGACAGCAGGACGGCACCGAAGGTCGCGGCGTTGATGAGGAACACCGGCCCGGTACCGAGCCAGTGGATGAGCAGGCCCGCGACGCCGGGGCCGATGAGCCGACCGGCGTGGAAGGACGCGCTGTTGAGGCCGACGGCGTTCGGCAGGACCTCGACGGGGACCATCTCCGACACGAACGCCTGCCGGGCCGGGGCGTCGATCGCCGCGACCAGCCCGAGGCCGAACGCGAGCGCGTAGACCATCCACAGCTGCGCGGTCCCGGTGACGACGAGCAGGCCGAGCACGAGCGCGAGCAGGCCGGACGCCGTCTGCGTCGCCATGAGCACACGGCGGCGGTCGAGCCGGTCCGCGACGGCGCCCGCGACCGGCGCGAGCAGCAGCGCGGGGGCGAACTGCAGGCCGGTCGTGATGCCGACGGCGACCCCGGAGTTCTCGGTGAGGACGGTGAGGACGAGCCAGTCCTGGGCGACGCGCTGCATCCACGTGCCGGTGTTCGACACGATGGCGCCGGCGGCCCAGATCCGGTAGTTCGGGATGCTGAGCGAACGGAACGTGGGACTCACGAGGCGGCGATCCTCCTCAGGATCTCGCTGGCGGCGGCGAGCGTCTCGCGCTCGGCGGGGGTGAGCTCGGCGAGGCGCCGGGCGAGCCAGGCGTCCCGCCGGCGGCGGGTCTCGCGGATGGTGGCGGTGCCCGCGGCGGTGAGGGCGACGACGACCTGGCGGCCGTCGTCCGGGTGCTCGCTGCGCGTCACCAGCCCGAGGTCGGCGAGCGCCGCGACCGTGCGGGTCATCGACGGCGGCTGCACCCGCTCGTAGGCGGCGAGCGCGCGGGGGCTCTGCGGCCCCTCCCGGTCGAGCAGCGCGAGCACGGAGTACTGCGACTCGGTGAGGTCGGCGTCCGCCTTCTCGGCGCGGATCCTGCGGACGGTGCGCATGAGCGCCGGGCGCAGCTCCGCGGCCAGCCCCGCGGGGCGGCACTGCTGCTTGCCGGGGCGCGGCACGACGGTCTCCATGATGCTTAGCCTAACTCATTAGTCTTGCTAAGTATTTCCACGAGCCCTTGCCTCACCCGCCCGGAGCAGCGACGATCGGCGCATGATTTTCATCGTGGTGCGCTGGCAGATCCGTCCCGAGCTCGCCGACGAGTGGCTGTCGATCGTCGGGCCGTTCACGGAGGCGACGCGGGCCGAGCCCGGCAACCTCTTCTTCGACTGGTCGCGGGACGTCGACGACCCGACGCGCTACACGCTCGTCGAGGCCTTCGCGGACGGCGACGCCGGTGTCGCCCACGTGCAGTCCGAGCACTTCAAGACGGCGATGGCGACACTGCCCGACGCGGTCGCCGCGAAGCCGGAGATCATCAACGTCGAGATCCCCGGCCAGTCCGGCTGGTCGGAGATGGGCGAGATCACGCCGCGCTGAGGGTTGGGGCGCCGCCGGCCGGGCACGGTGCTCGGGGACAGCCCGTTCCCGAGCACGGAGGAAGCGCCCTGATGACCGACGTCAAGCTCGCCGTCCTGTACTACTCGTCCACCGGCACCCTGCACGGGATGGCCGAGCGGGTCGCCGCCGCCGGCGAGAAGGCCGGCGCCGAGGTGAGGCTGCGCCAGGTGGCCGAGCTGGCGCCGCAGGAGGCGATCGCCTCGAACGCGGCGTGGAGCGACCACTTCGACCGCACCAAGGACGAGCCGAAGGCCACGGCGGACGACCTCGTCTGGGCGGACGCCGTCCTCTTCGGGACGCCCACGCGCTACGGCAACGTCGCGGCCCAGCTCAAGCAGTACATGGACACCCTGGGCCCGCAGTGGCAGCGGGGCCTGCTCGCCGACAAGGTCTACGCCGGCTTCACCGCGTCGATGACGGCGCACGGCGGCCAGGAGTCGACGCTGTTCGCGATGTACACGACGTTCCACCACTGGGGCGGCATCATCGTCGCGCCGGGCTACACCGACCCGACGAAGTTCGCCGACGGCAACCCGTACGGCGCCTCGCACGTCACGGGCCCGGAGAACTCCGACCCGCTGACGGACGTGGACCACGCGGCCCTCGACCACCTCGCCACCCGGGCCGTCACCGTCGCCCGCCGGCTCGTGGCAGGCCAGAACGCAGCCTGAGCACCGGAACGACCGGCCGTCGTCCCGTCGGGGCGGCGGCCTTCGCCGTCCGGGCGCGACGGGCAGGGCCGTGCATTGACATGCAAGTAGTTACTTGCCTATGGTCGGGCCGTGGGTGACGTCTTCAAGGCGCTCGCCGACCCGACCCGCCGGGCGATCCTCGACGAGCTGACCGACCGCGACGGCCAGACGCTCTTCGAGCTCTGCGCCCGGCTCGTGGGCCGGCACGGACTGACGTCGTCGCGGCAGGCCGTCTCCCAGCACGTCGACGTCCTCGAGGCCGCGGGGCTCGTCACCCGCCGGCGCGAGGGCCGGTACACGTTCCACCACCTCGACACCCGTCCGCTGCGCGCACTCCTCGACCGCTGGCCGCAGCCCCCACCACCCCAGGAGCAGGTATGAGGATCGCCCTGACGAGCGTCTGCGTCGACGACCAGGACCGCGCGCTGCGCTTCTACACCGAAGTCCTCGGCTTCGTGAAGAAGACCGAGGTACCGCTCGGCGAGCACCGCTGGCTCACCGTGGTCTCGCCGCAGGACCCGGACGGCGTCGAGCTGCTCCTCGAGCCGGAGGGGCACCCCGCCTCGACCGCCTACAAGGCGGCGCTCGTCGCGGACGGCATCCCGTTCACGCAGTTCGCCGTCGACGACGTCGAGGCGGAGCACGCCCGGCTCGTCGCGCTCGGCGTCCGGTTCACGCAGGAGCCGCTGGCGATGGGTTCGGTGACGACCGCCGTCCTCGACGACACGTGCGGCAACCTCATCCAGATCGCCACGATGCACTGACCCGGCCCGAGGGGCGGGCCGCGACGGTCAGACGCCCGGTGGCCGACGCCCGACGATCGGCATGACCTGGGTGATCGGCAGGTGCATCTCGTCGCCGTCGTCCTGGCCCCAGCCGGGGCCGGGTGCGGGCTGCGGCGCGGACGACACAGCGGGCTCGGCGTGCCGGGGCGCGAACAGGTCGTCCGCCGGCGGCACGTACCCGCCCGACGGGAGACCGTGGCCGGGCTCGGCGTCGCCGTGGCCGCTCCAGCGGCCGGCAGCCGGGTCGTCGAGCCGGCCCGCCGAGGCGCCGTACGCCGACGCACCGTTCGTCGACGCACCGTTCGTCGCGGTGCGCGCCCGCCCGTTCGTGGCGCCGTTCGCCGAACCGTTCGCCGAACCGTTCAGGGAGCCGTTCGCAGCGCCGTTCGCGCCGACGAGCACGGGCGGGGGCGGCGGCATCCGCGACGGCGCGGGAGCCGCGGCGGCGGCCGGTGCCACCGCCACGGGGAGCGGGGTGACCGGCAGCGGCGCGGCCTGGGCCGCGGCACGACGGGCCCGAGCCAGCCGGCGGTCGAGCCACGTCACGACGAGCTCGTGGACCCCCGGGGCGGTCTCGGGACCGGGACCGCGCAGCTCGTGGTCGGCCTCGGGGACGACGACGCAGGCATGGTCGGTGTGACCGACCGAGCGCAGGGCCGACAGCACGGCCTCGACGTTGCGCTGCACCGGGACGCTGAGGTCGGCGGCGCCCATGAGCGCGAGCACCGGGCACGTGACGGCCGAGAGCTCCGGCGCCGGGTCGACGCCGACGAGACGCGTGAAGAGCGGGACGTCCTGCGCCGTGAGCTGTGGCATGAGCCGGTACCAGGCCGCCGAACGGCAGGCCGCCTCGGCGTAGAGCACCTCGTCGGCGTCCGCACCGTCCGCGAGCCGGCGGAACCGCTCGCGGAGCACGGCGACCGCGAGGCCGATCTCGTCCGTGCCGACGCCGTGCCGCTCGAGGCGGCGGCCGAGCCGGTACTGCTCGACGGCGACCGGCTCCAGGACGGGCACGGACAGCAGGACGAGCCCGGCGAACACACGGGCGAAGGCCTCGGCGCGGATCCCGGCCCAGCCGGACTCCCCGACGACGAGCAGCGCGATCGCGTCGGCCGCGACGTCGGTGCGGGCGGCGAGCACCTCACGGGCGGCGAGCACCTCGCTCGCCCGGTCCCCGACGACCTGACGGCGCCAGTCCCCCGTCGAGCGACCCGCACCGGGCGGGTCGTAGGCGAGGCTGGCGATCCCGGCTGCGGCGAGGCGCTGCTGCCAGGTGCACGGGCCGGCCCCACCCTGCGGCGGGCGGACGAGCAGGACTGCGGGGTGCGGGCCGGGCCACGGCGGCAGGACGACGTCACCCACCAGCCGGTCCATGCCGTGCCAGAAGGCGACCTCGCTGCTCACGGGGGCGAGAAGCACGGCGAGATCGTATGCCGCGGTGACTGCCCGTGTTGGCACAAGTCGAAGAATTCCCTGGTCGACTCCCCCGGTGATCACCAGACGTAACGAGGGTGACACGCACACCTGTCGTCCTGGGCGGCAGGGCCACCCCGGCGGGCCCCCGCGGCCGCCACCGAGGCACCGGCCGGGAACCACCCGTTCGGCGCACGCGCCGGGTCGGCGGCACGGGATACACATGACCACAGGCGATCGAACACCAGTTCGACCGCCGGGTCGAGTGCCGAGACAGGGTCGAGCCGTCCCGGTCGCGCACGGCAGCACGCCGTCCGCCACCGCCCAGAGAAGCAGGCGCCGTGCCCGACCCCGACCAGCCCGACCCGCCCGTCAGGC
>NZ_MWLL01000138.1 GCF_002198675.1 Kineosporia sp. R_H_3
TGCCCGACCCCTGACCCGGTCCCGCCCCGGTCGCCCCCGGCCGGTCGCGGGCGCTCAGGCGCTCGTGACCACCTCGGGCAGGGCGGCGAAGCGTGCCCAGTCCTCGCTGACGGCGCTCGCCGTCCGCAGCAGCAGCGGCAGGTGCTCCTCGAGGAGCACGTCGAGCGGTGTCTCCGCGGCGTGCACCGTGACGTTGAGCGCCGCGACGACGCGGCCGGAGCCGTCGCGCAGCGGCGCCGCGACCGAGCGGATCCCCGGCGCGAGCTGCTCGTCGGTGAGCGCCCACCCGCGCGCCCGCACCTCCCGCAGCGCCTCGTCGCGCTCCTCCCGGTCCGGCTGCCAGCGCGGCACGAGGCCGGACCGGGTCGGCTGCGCGAGCACGTCGTCGAGCGCGTCGGGCCGCAGGTCCGCGAGGAGCACCTTGCCGAGCGAGGTCTGCAGCGCGGGGAAGCGCGTGCCGATCGTCACCGCGAGCGTGATGATCTTCGGGACGGCGACGCGCGCGACGTAGACGATGTCCGAGCCGTCGAGCTGGGCCATGGACGACGACTCGCCGGTCTGCGCGACGAGCGCCTCCACGTGCGGGCGCGCGACGTCCCACAGCCCGAGCGAGCGCATGTACGTCACGCCGAGGTCGAGCACCCGCGGGGTCAGACTGAAACCGGTGTCCGTCTGGCGGACGTAGCCCAGCTCCTCGAGCGTGAGGAGGATCCGGCGGGCGGTCGGGCGGGCCAGCCCGGTCGCCGCGGCGACCGCGGACAGCGACATCACCGGCACGCCGGGGCGGAAAGCCGTGATGACGTCGAGGCCGCGCGCGAGCGCCTCGATGAAGTCCGGTCCGGTCCGCTCGCGCGCCATGGCAGGGAGAGTAACAACCGCGGCGTGCCGGAAACACCGCTGCGGGGTCGTCTTGACACCATGGCCGAGGCAGATGAGAGTGACGCGGAGCACGTCATGTCCGTAGAGCGGACGGCTGTCCGTACGCTTCTCGGCGCAGAGTCCGGTCAGTGTCGACCCCAGGAGCAACCCGATGACTGCAGCGGATGGCAGCCCCCGTCCGATCGTGTTCCGCAACGGCCTCGTCCTGACCATGGACGACGCGCACACCGTCCTCGAGGGCGCCGACGTCCTCGTCGTGGGCGACCGCATCGCCGAGGTGGGGGTCGGGCTCGCCGCCCCCGACGGCGCCCTCGAGATCGACGCGTCGGGCGGCATCGTCATGCCCGGCATGGTCGACACCCACCGCCACCTGTGGCAGACCGCGATGCGGGGCTACGGCGCCGACTGGAGCCTCACGCAGTACTTCGTCTGGTACTACCTCGAGTGGGGCAAGATCTTCCGCCCCGAGGACATCCACGCCGGCAACCTGCTCGGCGCGGTCGAGGCGCTCGACGCCGGGGTCACGACGACCGTCGACTGGTCGCACGGGCTGCGCAGCGTCGACCACGCGGACGCCGCCGTGGACGCACTCGAGGCCGTCCCCGGCCGCTGGGTGCTCGGCTACGGCAACATCCAGGACGGCCCGTGGAACTGGTCCACCGCGCCGGAGTTCGGCGACTTCTACCGGCGCCGGATCGACGGCAAGGGCGACCGTCTCGGCTTCCAGATGGCCTTCGACGTCACCGGTGACCCGGCCTTCCCGGAGCGCGCCGCGTTCGAGGTGGCCCGCGACCTCGACGTCGCGGTCTCGACGCACTCGGGGGTCTGGGGCGCGACCGGCGACGACAGCATCCGGCTCATCCACGACAACGGCTTCGCCAACCGCAAGACGATCTACGTGCACTCGGCGACGCTCAGCGCCGACTCCTACCACCGGATCGCCGCGAGCGGCGGGTCGGTCTCGGTCTCGACGGAGAGCGAGCAGAGCGCCGGGCAGGGCTACCCGCCCACCTGGACGCTGCGCAAGTACGGCATCCCGGTGTCGCTGTCGATGGACACGAGCGTGTGGTGGAGCGGGGACCTGTTCTCCGCCATGCGCACGACGCTGTCGGCCGACCGCTCGCGCGAGCACCTCGAGGCGCACGCGAAGTCCGAGACGGTGACCCACCACGCGCTGCGCGCCGAGCAGGTCGTCGACTGGGCGACCCGCGGCGGGGCGAAGGCGCTCGGCATGGACCACCTCGTCGGCAGCCTCGAGAAGGGCAAGAAGGCCGACGTCGTGCTCATCAAGAACGACGCGTCGCCCGCGATGTTCCCGATCCTCAACCCCTACGGCCACGTGGTGTTCCAGGCCCAGCGCGGCGACGTCCACACCGTCGTCGTCGACGGCCGGGTCGTCAAGGCCGACGGCCGGCTCGTCGACGGCGGCACCCTCGCCACCGCGAAGCAGGAGGTCGCCGGGACGATCGAGTTCCTGCAGTCGAACCTCGGCGACGCATGGCGCAGCGGGATGAACCCCGACATCCCGGAGACCAAGGTGCTCGACAACCCGTACCAGTACACGGACTTCGCGTCCGGCAGCACGCACGGCCAGGAGTAGCGCACCGCACGGCCGGCAACGGGCCCGCCGTCCGCCCGCCGACGACGTCGGGCGGACGGCGTCACGCCCACCCCACGCAAGGAGACCCGTCCCGTGGCCCACCAGCCCCTCCCCGCGCCCGACCCGGACGGCGGGCAGGTCGCGAACACCGGCCCGCTCGCCGGCCTGCTCGTCGCCGACTTCTCCCGGGTCCTCGCCGGGCCGTACTGCACCATGCTCCTGGGCGACCTCGGGGCCGACGTCGTCAAGGTCGAGAGCGCGGACGGCGACGACACCCGGGGGTGGAAGCCCCCGACGACCGACGACGACGTCTCCACGTACTGGCTCGGGGTCAACCGGAACAAGCGGTCCGTCGTCCTCGACCTCAAGGACGACGCCGACCGGGCCGCGGCCAGCGAGCTCGCCCGGCGCGCGGACGTCGTCGTCGAGAACTTCAAGCCCGGCGGTCTGGCCCGGTTCGGTCTCGGCTACGCGGACGTCAGCGCGGACAACCCCGGGGTCGTCTACGCCTCGATCAGCGGCTTCGGCGCCGGCCAGGGCGCCGCGCTGCCCGGCTACGACCTCATCGTGCAGGCGATCTCCGGGCTCATGAGCCTCACCGGCTCCCCGGACGGGGAGCCGTACCGCGCCGGGATCTCCGTCTTCGACGTCATGACGGGCATGCACGCGACGATCGGCATCCTCGCGGCGCTGCGGCACCGCGAGGTGACCGGCGAGGGGCAGAACGTCGAGGTCAACCTCATGTCGTCCGCGCTGAGCGGCCTCGTCAACCACACCTCGACGGTCGTGAACTCGACCACCGTGCCGTACCGGATGGGCAACGCGCACCCGAGCGTCTTCCCCTACGAGCCGCTGCCCACCGCGGACGGCGACCTCATCGTGGCGGTCGGCAACGACCGTCAGTTCCGCGTCATGTGCGGCGTCCTCGAGGTGCCCGCGCTCGCCGACGACCCGCGCTTCGCGAAGAACGCCGACCGGACGGCGAACCGCGAGGCCCTGCGCCCGCTCCTGCTCGAGCGGCTCGCGACCCGCGGCAAGCAGGAGTGGTTCGACCTGCTCATCGGCGCCGGCGTCCCGTGCGGCCCGATCAACACCGTGGACGACGGTGTCGCCTTCGCCGAGAGCCTCGGCCTCGACCCCGTCGTGGCGCTCGGCCCGGACGGTGCGCAGCGCCGCTCGATCCGCAACCCGATCCGGTTGTCGGCCACCCCGCCGCGCTACGTCCTGCCGCCGCCGGGGCTCGACGAGCACGGGGCCGAGATCCGGGCATGGCTGGCGCAGGACCCCGAGGGGGAGCAGCGGTGAGCGACGACACGACGCCGTCCTACCCGACAGCACTCGGTGCCTCGACCCGGGACTCGATCACCCTCCTCGGGCAGGACCTCGCCGCCGACCTCATGGGCAAGGTCGGGTTCGGCGAGCTCGCGTTCTGGCTCGTCACGCAGCGCCGCCCCACGCCGGGGGAGGTGCGGGTGCTCGAGTCCGTCCTCGTCGCGCTCGCCGACCACGGCTTCACGCCCACGGCGATCGCCGCCCGGATGACGTACCTCTCCGCGCCGGACTCCCTCCAGGGGGCGCTCGCGGCCGGGCTGCTCGGCGGCGGCTCGCGGTTCCTCGGCGTCACCGAGGACTGCGGGACGTTCCTCGACGGCGTCCTCGCCGCGCACGTCGCCGCCGGCGGAGCGCTGCCCACGGACGAGGCGGGCTGGGAAGCGCTCGCCCTGGCCGCCGTCCGGGACGCCCGGGCCGCCAAGCGGTTCGTCCCGGGCCTGGGGCACCCCGTGCACAAGGACGGGGACCCGCGCACGCCGCGGCTGTTCGAGATCGCCCGCGAGGAGGGTCTGTTCGGCCCGCACCTGTCGCTCTTCGAGGCGGTCGGCCGCGTGCACGAGGAGGTGCTCGGCCGCTGGCTGCCGCTCAACGGCGCCGGCGTCTGCGGCGCCGCGCTCGCCGACCTCGGGCTGCCCGTCGAGCTGCTGCGCGGCTTCGCGCTGCTCGCCCGCACCGCCGGCCTGCTCGGCCAGCTCGCCGAGGAGCGCCGGCGTCCGGTCGGCATGGACATCTACCTGCACGTCGAGCACGGCGCCACGTCGGTCCCGCCCGGGCCCTGACGGGCGCCGTCCGCACCCGCTCGCAGCACGACCTCCCCCAACCCCGAAACACGTCCCGGACCGAGGAGTTCCGATGGCAGAGATCGCCGCAGTCATCGCGTCGACGCACCATCCGTTCTACTACAAGGCGAGCACGTCGACGGGCGCCGAGCGGCCGCCGTTCGCGGACGCGTGGCAGGCGAAGATTGAGGCCTTCCGGGAGACGCTCACCGTCGCCGAGCCGGACGTCCTGCTCCTGGTGGGCAGCGACCACTTCCACCAGTTCTGGCTCGACAACATGCCGCAGTTCCTCGTCGGCCACGCCGAGCAGTACGACGCGAACTGGTACAACGAGGAGCGCGAGTTCGGCCTGCCGCGGATGCACATGCAGGGCGACCGCGACCTCTCCGGGCACATCCTGCGCGGCGGCCTCGACACCGGTTTCGACCTCGCGTTCAGCAACGAGCTGCGCCTGGACCACAGCGTCACGTGCCCGATCATCACGCTGCGCCCGCAGAACGACCTGCCCGTCGTGCCGGTCTACACGAACATCTTCGCGCCGCCGCTGCCGCAGCCGAAGCGGTTCGTCCAGCTCGGGCAGGCGCTGCGCGACCTCGTCGAGTCCTGGCCGAGCGACAAGCGGGTCGCCATCATCGGCACCGGGCACCTGTCCCTCGAGCTCGGCGGCCCCCGCCAGTTCGGCCCGCACGGGCCGGACCCGGAGTTCGACGCGAAGGCCGTCGAGTGGATCCGGACCGGCGACATCGAGCGCTGCCTCGGCGAGGTGACGATCGAGAACCTTCTCGAGCCCGGCAACGCGACGCAGGGCTTCATGGACTTCATGCTCATGATGGGCGTCGCGGGCGAGGGCGTCACCGCCGACTACTCCGACAACCTCGACCTGTTCCACACCATGGAGGCGTACTTCACCTGGTACCCCGGCGGTGACCCGCGCAAGGCCGCCGCGGCGGCTGCCGCGTCGCTGCCCGAGCAGGCCGCAGCCGCTGCGGCGCAGGAGGTCTGAGCAGATGAGCCGCTACCTCGTCGACAAGTTCCTCTTCACCGTCGACCGCGACCCGGACCTCGTCGAGCGGTACCGCGAGGACCCGCGCGGCACGGTCGCCTGGTGGGAGGCGGAGGAGGCCAACCGGCTCCTCAACTGCGTCTCGCAGGAGCGGTCCACGTGGCTCGCGTTCGCCGACGACGAGCGCGAGGCGCTGGCGACGCACGACTACCCGCGGCTCTTCGAGCTCGGCGCGCACCCGTTCCTCACGCTGACGCTGTTCATCGCGCTCTTCGAGCGGGACTACGAGCAGCCGCTCGGCTTCCAGCTCGAGTACGCGCAGCGGCTCAGCGGCTACTCGCTGCCGTACCCGGACATCACGACCTGACCCCGAGCCGAACCCGGGCCGAACCCGGGCCGAACCCGGGCCGACCCCGGGCCGACCCCGGGCATGCTCGTGGGCTCAGCCCGCGAGCATGCTCAGCTCGAAGCTGTACCGGGACGCCGCGTAGATGTGGCTGCCGAACTCGACGACGCGACCGTGGTCGTCGTAGGCGATGCGCTGCATCGTCAGCAGCGCGGCGCCCCGGGGCTCCTTGAGGAGCCGGGCCTCCTCGGCGGTCGCCGTCCGCGCGCCGATCGACTGGTCGGCCGCGTGCAGCTGGATGCCCAGCCCGCGGATCACCTCGTAGAGGCCGTGCTCCTCGAGCACGGTCGCCGTGAGCCCCTCGGCGAGCCCGGGGACCGTGTGCGGCAGGTAGTTGCACATCCGCGCGATCGGCCGGTCGCCGGCGGACCGGAGCCGGACGAGCACCGTCACGAGCGTCTCCGCCGGGATGCCCATCGCCTCGGCGACGGTGGCCGGGGCCGGCTCCGGCCCGAGCGAGAGCACGGTCGTCGAGGGCGCCTGCCCGCTGCCCTTGAGGTCCTCGTAGAGGCTGGACAGCCCGAGCGGACGGCGCACCTTCGGCTGCACGACGCGGGTGCCGACGCCGCGGCGGCGCACGAGCACGCCCTTGTCCACGAGGTACTGCATCGCGCGGCGCATCGTCGGCCGGGACAGGCCCAGCTGCTCGGCGAGCAGCACCTCGTTGTCCAGTCGCGAGCCCGGCGGCAGACGGCCGTCGGAGATGGCCCCCTCCATCGCCTGGGCGACCTGGAAGTAGAGCGGCACGGGGCTGGACCGGTCGAGCACCAGCGTGCGCAGGAGCAGCTGGTTCGTCGGTGCGTCGGTCTGCGTGCCGGGGTCTGTGGACACGGGGCCAGTATGGGGCCGCCGGGCGACGTAGTCACATGGTCATTATGTAAGGACAAACTCTTGACAGTCTGAGGCGCGGCTGGGTTGGATGGAGCAGCCCGCAGCGCCGTCGCCGGGCTCGACACACGAGGGCTGGGGAGATGGACGCCACGGAACCGGTCGAGGTGCTCGCGGTCGGCCGGGTCGGGGTCGACCTGTACCCGCAGCAGTCCGGCGTCCCGCTCGCCGACGTCACGTCGTTCGCCAAGTCCCTCGGCGGGACGGCGACCAACGTCGCCGTCGGCGCGGCCCGCCTCGGCCGGCGCAGCGCCGTCCTCACGAAGGTCGGCGCGGACGGCTTCGGCGACTACGTCCGGACGGCGATGGCCGGCTTCGGCGTCGACCCCGCCTACGTCGGCACGGCCGACGACCTGCAGACCCCGGTCGTCTTCTGCGCGCTCGACCCGCCCGAGGACCCGCCGCTGCTGTTCTACCGGCAGCCGATCGCGCCCGACCTCACGCTCACCGGTGCGGACGTCCCGTGGGACCTCGTCGCCCGGGTGCCGCTGTTCTGGGTCACCGGCACCGGGATGTCCGTGGACCCGTCCCGGCAGACCCACCTGGACATGCTGGCCCACCGCGGCCGGCCCGCGCCCGGCTCCGGCCGGTTCACCGTCGTCGACCTCGACTGGCGCCCGATGTTCTGGCCGTCGCCGCGGGCCGCGCGCCGCGAGTACGTCCGGATGCTCGAGCACGTGAGCGTCGCCGTCGGCAACCGCGACGAGGTCGAGGTCGCCGTCGGGACCCGGGACCCGGAGGAGGGCGCCCGCCGGCTGCTCGACCTCGGCGTGGAGCTGGCGGTCGTCAAGCAGGGCGCGGACGGCGTCCTCGTCGCGACCGCGGACGCGATGACGACGGTGCCGCCCCAGGTCGTCGAGGTCGTCTGCGGCCTCGGTGCGGGCGACGCCTTCGGGGCCGCCCTCGCGCACGGTCTGCTCGCGGGCTGGGACCCGGTGCGCATCGCGGAGTACGCGAACGCGGCGGGTGCGATCGTCGCGACCCGGCTCGCCTGCGCCGACGCGATGCCGACCCTCGACGAGCTCGAGGCCATGGTCCTGGGGCGGGCGCGGTGACCGTCGTGACCCGCCGATCGGGGCCGGACGGCGCCGCGGGGGCGGCCCCCCGGCTGCCCGACGAGCTGTGGCGCTGGCTCCTGGACACCCGCGCGACCCGGCCGCAGGAGGTCGCCGCCGCGTACGCGCAACGGCTGCGGCCGTCCTCGCTCGTCTCCGGCCGCGGCACGCTGTTCCTCGTGGCGGCCGACCACCCGGCCCGCGGTGCGCTGGCGTCCGGCGGCGACGCGCTCGCGATGGCCGACCGGCGCGGTCTGCTCGAGCGGCTCGTCACGGCGCTCGCGCACCCGGACGTCGACGGCGTCCTCGGCTCCCCGGACGTCGTCGAGGAGTTGCTCCTGCTCGGCGCCCTCGAGGGCAAGGTCGTCATCGGCTCGATGAACCGCGGCGGCCTCGACGGCGCCGCGTGGACGATGGACGACCGGTTCACCGGCTACGACGCGCGCCGCATCGTCGAGTGCGGGCTCCAGGGCGGCAAGATGCTGCTGCGCATCGACGACGAGGACGGCGCCACCGCCTCGACCCTCGAGGCGTGCGCGCGGGCGGTGTCCGACCTCGCGGCGGCCCGGCTCGTCGCCATGGTCGAGCCGCTCCCGTACGCCCGGGACGCGGCGGGCCGCCGGGTCCTCGTCGAGGACGCCGCCTCGCTCGCCCGGGTCGTGGGGGTCGCCTCCGCGCTGGGCACGACGAGCGCCTACACGTGGCTCAAGCTGCCGGCCGCCGACGACCCGGCGACCGTGTTCGGGGCGACGACCCTGCCGTGCGTCGTCCTCGGCGGTGCGCCGGGCCCGGACCCGGCCGCCGACCTGCTCTCGTGGGGCCGCGCGCTGGGCGAGCCGGTGGTGCGCGGCCTCGTCGTCGGCAGGTCGCTGCTCTACCCTCCGGACGGCGACGTTCGCGCCGCCGTCGACTCCGCCGCACGCCTCCTGCGCGCGGCCACGGAAGGGGAGCAGGCATGACCTCCAGCACGAACCACAGGCCGTGGCTCACGGCGACCGGCCCGGAGTCCGGAGACCTCGTCCTCGTGACCCCGGAGTCGGCCGGCTGGGGGTACAGCGGGCTGCGCGTCGTCCGGCTGGAGCCCGGCGTCGTCCGGACGATCCGCACCGGCGCGAGCGAGGTCTTCGTGCTGCCGCTGTCCGGCGGGCTGACGATCGAGGTCTCCGCCGAGTCCTCGCCCGCGGTCCGGGAGGCGCGCTACGCGCTGACCGGCCGGGCGTCGGTGTTCACCCGGGTCACCGACTTCGCGTACGTCGGCCGGGACTCCCTCATCACCCTGATCAGCGCGAACGGTGCCGAGGTGGCCGTGCCGTCGGCGGTCTGCGAGAGCCGCCGCGAGTCCCGGTACGGCCCGGCCGAGGACGTGCCCGTCGAGGTCCGGGGCGCCGGTCCGGCGACCCGGCAGGTCGTGAACTTCGGGGTGCCCGGGGTCTTCGACCACGCCGAGAGGCTCGTCGCCTGCGAGCTCGTCACGCCGCCGGGCAACTGGTCGAGCTACCCGCCGCACAAGCACGACGCGTCGGCCCCGTGCCCGGTCGTCAACGAGGAGATCTACTTCTACCGGATCGCCGGGCCCGACCAGCTCACCCCGAGCCGCGAGGGCTTCGGGATGCACCGCACCTACACGGGCCCCGAGCACGAGGACGCCGGCCTCGGCGACCTCGACGACCGGCTCGAGGTCCGCGACATGGACGTCGTCCTCGTGCCGCACGGCTACCACGGGCCGTGCGTCGCGGCGCCGGGGTACCCGATGTACTACCTCAACGTCATGGCCGGCCCGGGGGAGCGCGCGATGCTCTTCTGCGACGACCCGGCGCACGCCTGGGTCCGCGACTCGTGGGCCGGGACGCCGACCGACCCGCGCTGCCCGGTGACGTCGTCCGAGGGCCGCGTCGACGGCCTGTCGCTGCCCGAGACCGGTGCGCTGCCGGTCGCCGAGGGCACCTGACCCCTGCACCCGCTGCACCGAACCAGCACCCGACCGACCTGGAGCGCACGATGACCCTCACCGACCCGACGACCCAGCCTGCGGACGCCGCGGCCCCGACGACGGTGCGGCTCACGACGGCGCAGGCGCTCGTGCGCTGGATGGTCGCCCAGCGCTCGGAGCTCCTCGACGGCACCCGGGTGCCGCTGTTCGCCGGGGTGTTCGGGATCTTCGGTCACGGCAACGTCCTCGGCCTCGGGACGGCGCTGCACGCCGCGGGCGACGACCTGCCGACGTGGCGCGGCCAGAACGAGCAGGGGATGGCGCTCGCCGCGGTCGCCTACGCCAAGGCGATGGACCGGCGCCAGGTCATGGTCGCGACGTCGTCGATCGGCCCGGGGGCGCTGAACATGGTCACCGCGGCCGGGCTGGCGATGGCGAACCGGCTGCCGGTGCTGTTCCTGCCCGGCGACACGTTCAACGGCCGCGGGCCCGACCCGGTGCTCCAGCAGGTCGAGCACTACGACGACCCGACGACGACGGCGAACGACGCGTTCCGGGCGGTGTCGCGCTACTACGACCGGGTCACCCGGCCCGAGCAGCTCCTCGCGACGCTGCCGCAGGTCGCCCGGGTGCTCACCGACCCCGCGGACTGCGGGCCCGTCGTCCTCGCGCTGCCGCAGGACGTGCAGGCCGAGGAGTTCGACTTCCCGGTGGGGATGTTCGCCGAGCGGGTGCACCGGGTGCCCCGGCCGCGGCCCGACCGGGAGGCCGTCGCCGAGGCGGTCCGGCTGCTGCGCACGGCACGCCGTCCGCTGCTCGTCGCCGGCGGCGGTGCCCGCTACTCGGGCGCCGGGCCGGCGCTCCTCGCGTTCGCGACCGCGCACGGCATCCCGGTCGTCGAGACGCCCGCCGGTCGCACCCTCGTGCCGCACGACCACCCGCTGCACGGCGGCGCGCTCGGCATCATCGGCGCGACGTCCGCGAACACGCTCGCGGGCGAGGCCGACGTCGTGCTCGCCGTCGGCACCCGGCTGCAGGACTTCACGACCGCGTCGTGGACCGTGTTCGGCGCCGGCGCGACCCTCGTGAGCGTCAACGCCGCGCGGTTCGACGCGGTGAAGCACGCCGCGCACGCCGTCGTCGGCGACGCCCGGGAGACGCTGCTCGAGCTCCACGGCGCGCTCGACGGCTGGGTCGTCGACCCGGTGTGGACGGCGCGCGCGGCCGCCGAGCGCGGCGCGTGGGACGCGCACGTCGACACCCTGCGGGCCGGGGCGACGCCCGACGGGTCGCTCTCGTACGCGCAGGTGCTCGGCGTCGTCAACGACGCGAGCACGCCGTCCGACTACGTCATCGTCTCCTCGGGCGGCTTCCCGGGCGAGATCCACGGCGGCTGGCGGACGGTCGTCTCCGGCGCCGTCGCCGGGGGAGACACCGCGTCGTCGGCGACCACGGTGTCGCCCGCGGGCGGCGTCTCCGGCGCGACGATGGACCTCGAGTACGGCTTCTCGTGCATGGGCTACGAGGTCTGCGGGCCCTGGGGCGCCTCGATCGCCCGGGCCCGGACGCACCCGGACGGCGTCGTCACGACGCTGCTCGGCGACGGCTCGTACCTCATGCTCAACTCGGAGCTCTACTCCGCGGCGTTCGCCGGGCACCCGTTCGTCGCGGTCGTCTGCGACAACGGCGGCTACGCGGTGATCCACCGCCTCCAGACCGGTCAGGGCGCCGCAGGGTTCAACAACCTCTTCGACGACGCCCGCGGCCCGGGGGCCGCGAGCGGGCTGCGGGTCGACTTCGCCGCGCACGCCCGGGCGCTCGGCGCGTCCGTCGAGGACGTCCCTGCGGAGGGCACCCTCGAGGACCTGCGCGCCGCCTACCTGCGCGCCAAGGAGGCGGCGGTGAGCACCCGCCGTCCGGCCGTCGTCGTGTGCCGCACCCACCCGAGCACGTGGACCGAGGCCGGCTCGTGGTGGGAGGTCGGCGTGCCCGCCGGGCTGTCGGGCCGGGCGGCGTACGAGGAGCACAAGCCGGCCCAGGTGCGCTGGCTCGGGTAGGTCGTCACGGTGACGTCCGCCCCTCGACCCGGGGCCGTTCGCGGACGATGCTGGAGGGAGCGGTCGCCGGCGCCCCGACGGTGACCGTCACGGAGGTGGTGACCATGTCGACCGGCGTGCCCGCGACCGGCGTCCCCGCCGCCCGGTCGCCGGTCGACCCGCGCGCGGACCGGCTGACCCGATGGTCGTGGATCATGGTCGGGCTGTTCTTCGTCGTGCTCGTCGTCGGCGCGTTCCTCGGCATGGCGGCCGTGTCGTGGCTCGGCCTCGCCGAGGGGCAGCTGCTCAGCGCGGCGGGCGGTGCGGGCTGGCTCGTCGCCGCCGGGCTGCTCCTGCTCGAGGTGTCGCCGGTCGCCGTCGGGGCGGTGCTCGGGGCCCGGGCGACCCGGCTCGGCGGGGGTGCCCTCGCCGTCTCGGCGTTCGCCGTCAACGTGCTGCTCGCGCTGTACGCGCTGACCGTCCAGCTCGTCCAGCTCCTCGCGGGATGAGCGCGCGCCGGGCGCCGTCCGCCCGCCGGGTCGGGGCCGGCCGGCGGGCCTTCCGGGTGCTCAACCGCTTCATGCTCCGCTTCTGGTGGGTCGGCTCCGGGCGGATGCTCAACGCCTGGCCGGCCGGGACCGGACGGATCCTCGTGCTCGGGCACGTCGGCCGGCGCAGCGGTCTGCTCCGGCGGACGCCCCTCAACTACGCCCCGGTGGGCCCGGACCTGTTCTGCGTCGCCGGGTTCGGGGAGGGCAGCGACTGGTACCGCAACGTCCTCGCGCACCCGGAGGTGAGGGTCTGGCTGCCCGGCGACCCGATCGGCGGTGACGGGACCGCCGGCCGCGCCGAGCCGGCGGACGACGACCCCGACCGGACGGCGCTCGTCCGGCAGGTGCTCGCCGCCAGCGGGTTCGCCGCGCACCTGGCCGGCGTGCACGTGGGCCGGCTCGACGACGCGGCGCTCGCCCGGCGGACCGTCGGCTACCGGCTCGTCCGGATCCGGCCGGCGCGCTGAACCCGGCCGGCTGCGTATCCTCGCCGCGTGTTCACCGACATCGCGCGCGTCGTCCGCGCCGCCGCCCTGCCCGACGCCGACCTCGAGGCCGACCCGCTCGACCCCGCGAAGGTCGTGTCCGGCGAGCCGGAGGTGCGGGTGCTCGCCCTCCACGACGCCGGGGTGCACGACGGCCCGGGCGGCGGCGGGGTCGCCGTCGGGGTGTGGCAGCACTCGGCGGGCGTGAGCCGGGACGTCGAGGCGGACGAGATCTTCGTCGTCCTCTCGGGCCGGGCCACGGTCGAGGTCGAGGGCGGTCCCACGCTCGAGATCGGCCCGGGTGACGTCGGCCTGCTGCCCGCCGGGGCGCGGACGACGTGGACGGTGCACGAGACGCTCCGCAAGGTCTACGTCGTCGCCTGAACCTGTTTCCGCTCCTGCCGTGCGCGCCGATGAGCGCGTGCCCGTGCCCTGGTCAACACCGGCAGGACCACCGACAGGGAGGAACGCCATGACCGCGCACGGGCTGGGTGTCGAGGGCAGGCCGGCGATGACCCGCCGGGTCGACGAGCGGTTCGGGGAGCCGGACGCACCGGGAACGGTGTGGCCGGACGCCGAGCGGATCCTCACCGAGGCGCAGATGTACTGGCTGACGACGGTGCGCCGCGACGGCCGACCCCACGTCACCCCGCTCGTCGGCCTGTGGGACCGGGGGTCGTTCGTCTTCTGCACCGGGCGCGACGAGCAGAAGGCGGTGAACCTGCGGGCCAACGGCGCCGTCGCCGTGACGACCGGGGTGAACCGCTGGGCGCCGGGCACGGACGTCGTCGTCGAGGGTGTCGTCGAGCGGGTCCTCGACCGGGAGACGCTGCTGCGCCTGTCGGACGGGTACTTCCTCAAGTACGGCGACGCGTGGCTCTTCGAGGTCGACGCGGACGGGTTCGGCGGTGCGGTCGCGGGCCCGGACGGCGGCCCGGACGGCGGTGCTGACGGCGGCCGGAACGCCGTCTGCGAGTGCGGGAACCGGGAGAACGCGAGCANGGCGGCCCGGACGGCGGTGCTGACGGCGGCCCGGACGGCGGTGCCGACGGCGGGGAGCGGGGGATCGCGGACCACGCGGACGTGTTCCGGGTGCGCCCGGCGAAGGTGCTCGCGTTCTCCCGGTTCCCGCACTCGCAGACGGCGTTCCGGCCGGGCTGACCGGGTGCGAAGACGTCGGACCGGGTGTCAGGTGCGCAGGGCCCGGAGGTCGTCGAAGAAGCCGGGGTAGGTCTTCGTGACGCACCCGGGGTCGGCGAGCGCGATGCCGGGGTGGCGCAGCCCGAGCAGGGCGAGGCTCATCGCCATCCGGTGGTCCTCGTACGTGCGGAAGACGGTGGGGCGGGGGATGCCGGGGACCACGGTGAAGCCGTCGTCGTGCTCGACGGCGTCGATCCCGGCGCGCCGCAGCTCGGTGACGACGGCCCGGATCCGGTCGGTCTCCTTGCCCCGGACGAAGCCGATGCCCCGGACCCGGGTCGGGCCGTCGGCCCCGACCGCCACGGCGGCCAGGGTCTGTGCGGTGTCGGACACGTGGCGCATGTCGGCGTCGATGCCGCGCAGGCGTGCGGGGCCGGTGACCGTCGTCCGGTCGGTGCCGCGCTCGACCGTCGCGCCCATCCGCTCGAGCAGGTCGACGAACCCGAGGTCGCCCTGGGCGCTGCCGCGCCCGAGCCCGTCGACGGTGACCCGCCCGCCGGTCGCCGCGGCGGCCCCGAAGAAGTAGGAGGCGGACGACGCGTCGGGCTCGACGGTGAGATCCGTGGCCCGGTAGGTCGCTGCGCCCACGCAGAGCCCGTCGACGACGACGCCGAAGGCGGCCATGACGTCCCGGGTGATGTCGAGGTAGGGCCGCGACACGAGCGTCGTCGTCAGGTCCAGGCGCAGTCCCTCGGGCATGAGCGGGCCGGCCATCAGGAGGCCGGAGACGAACTGGCTCGACACGTCGCCGGAGATGTCGGCGCGTCCGCCGCGGGCCGGGGCGAGCACCCGCACCGGGAGGAACCCCGGCCGGCCCAGCTCCTCGACCGTCGCACCGAGCTGCCGCAGCGCCGTGAGCTGCGGCCCGAACGGGCGCGCCCGCAGCTGCTCGCTCCCGTCGACGAGCGTCGTCCCGGCACGCAGTGCGGCGGCGGGGAGCACGAGCCGGGACGTCGTCCCGGACTGCCGGGCGAACACCTCCACCGTGTCGGTGCAGGTCAGGTCGGCACCTGTGACGGTGACGGTCGCGCCGCTCGGGCCGGACCCGTCCGCCTCGACGGTGACCGTGGCCCCGAACGCACGGACGGCGTCGAGCATCGCGAGCGTGTCGTCGGCGACCAGTGCCCCGCGCAGGGTGCTCCGCCCGGGTGCGAGCGCCGCGCAGAGCAGCGCCCGGTTCGTGATGCTCTTGGACCCCGGGACCCGGACCGACACGTCCGGAGGCCTCGTCAGCGGCACGACGTCGTGCACCTCGGGCCACTGCCTGTCGCCGTGCACGAGCGCTCCTGCCGTTCGGGACCGTGACCCGGACGACCCTAGGCTCCGACGGGTCACGACCGGAAAGTGTTTTCCTGCAACACGTCGCCGACGAACTGGGCGCGGCAGGGCGGCGGTGCCTCGGCAGGCTGCTCCGCGTCAGGCGGTGCGTTTCCAGGTGTCGTCGGGTGGTGCCTGGTTCCAGATCGGTGGTGTGAGGTCGATCGGGGTGAGGCCGGTCCGGCTCGGTCCGACGCCTCGGGCGTCGGCGTCCTCGTCCAGGGCAAGCCGTAGCTGCTGGCCGATCCGCTGGGCGGCGGCGTGCGTCTGATGGTGCAGGTTCCTCGTGCGGCGTCGTTCGGGGTCGATCCAGGACGGTGGCCGCACCCATGGGATGCCGTCGAGCAGTTCGATCACCCACAGGCCGGCGTGGACCTGCTGGTGATGGTTCGGGCACAGGCTCACCAGGTTGTGCAGGTCCGTCCGACCTCCGTGCTCCCAGGCGTGGAGGTGGTGGGCGTCGGTGCCCTCGTGCGGGACCGGGCACGCCGGGATCACGCACCCACCGTCGCGGGCCGCGAGGGCCTTGCGTTGCGCCGGGGTCGCGAGCCGGTGCGCCCGTCCGACGTCGAGGGGTGCCCCGTTCGGGTCCAGCAGCACTCTCGTCAGCGTCGCCGTGCACGCCAGGTAGGC
>NZ_MWLL01000139.1 GCF_002198675.1 Kineosporia sp. R_H_3
GGGGTGGCGCTGTTCGGCGTGCTCCCGGGGATCGCGATCGCCGTCGGGGGCTGGGCACGGCCTCGGCTCGGGTAACAGCCTTAGCCGTTCCTAGTGTCCGACATCGTTCGGTGGTTGCCCATCCGAGAGCGTCGTCGGCCCGGTCACAGGCTGCCAGTCGACCCCGTGCTTCTCCTTGTACGCCCGGACCGCACTCTTGATCGTCGGGAAGAAGTGCTGCGCCTCGATGGCGTCGGCGAGCCCGTACCGCTCGACCTTGGCGCGGACCGGGTCCTTGAGCTCGGCGAAGACGAGCCGGGTGCCGGCGGCGTCGAGGTCCCGGTCGAGCTCGGTGAGCATGTCGGCCGCGGTCGTGTCGACGTCGGTGACGGGCTCGGCGGCGACGATGATCCAGTGCGGCCGCGGCTGCGCCGCCGCGAGCCGCTCGACCTGCTCGCGGAAGACGCGGGCGTTGGCGAAGAAGAGCGGCGCGTCGAACCGGAAGATCACGGCCCCGGGCAGGAGCTCGGCCTCGGGGTAGCTGCGCACGTCGTGGTAGCCCGGCAGGTCCGCGACGTTGCCGAGCACGGTCTGGTACGGCCACCAGGCCCGCCGGAACACGTTGAGGATCGACAGCCCGACGGCGATCGCGATCCCCGGGAGCACGCCGAACAGCGCCACCCCGGCGAACGCGGCGACGGCGAGCCAGAACTCGACGGGGCGCTGCCGCCAGAGCCGTCGCAGGCCCGGCAGGTCGGCCATCGAGAGCGACGCCGCCAGGACGACGGCGCCGAGCACCGGCTGCGGCAGGTCGGCGAGCAGGCCCGGGGCGGCGACGAGCAGGACGACGATCGCGACGGCGCCGACCACCCCGGCGAGCTGGGTGCGGGCGCCGGCGGCGAACGCGACCGCCGTCCGGGAGCCGCTCGTGCTCACCGGGAAGCCCTGGAACAGCCCGGAGAGCACGTTCGCCGCACCGATCCCGACGATCTCGTTGTTGCCCCGGACCTGTGCGCCGGCCCGGCGCGCGTACGCGGACGCCGTCGAGATCGTGTCGGCGAGCGAGACCAGGGTGATCCCGAGCGCGCCCGCGACGAGCAGTCCGACGTCCTGCAGCGACACCGCGGGGAGGCTGAGCGGCGGGAACCCCTGCGGCAGTGCGCCGACGAGCCGGACGCCCCGGTCGCCGAGGTCGAGCGCGACGGTCGCGCCGATCCCGAGCAGCACGCCGAGCAGCACGGTCGGCGCCTTCGGGGCGAGCCGCTGGCCGCCGACGATGACGACGAACGCGGCCGCCCCGACGGCGAGCGCGGGGAGCACGGTGCGGCCCTCGAGGATCCCGCGGACGACGGCGGCCGCCTCGCCGACGACGCCGTCCGCGTCGACGGAGAAGCCGAGCAGCTTGGGCAGCTGGCTCACGAGGATCGTCAGCGCCAGCCCGTTCATGTAGCCGATCTGGGTGGGGCGGCTCAGCAGGTCGGCGACGAAACCGAGCCGCAGCGCGCCGGCCGCCACCATCGTCACGCCGACGAGCAGCCCGAGCATCGAGGCGAGCGCCACGGCCCGCGCCGGGTCGCCGTCCGCCCCGGCGATCGGCACGACGACCGCGGCGATCATCGGGCCGAGGGAGGAGTCCGGCCCGAGGACGAGCACGCGGGACGGGCCGAACACGGCGTACCCGAGCAGGCAGAGCACGGTCGTGTAGAGCCCGGTGATCGGCGGCAGTCCGGCCAGCTGGGCGTACGCCATTCCCTGCGGGACGAGGAGGGTGACGAGGACGAGTCCGGCGACGACGTCCCGCGGCAGCCAGCGCCGCTCGTACCGCGGCACCCAGTCCAGCGCGGGCACCCACTCGCGGAGCATCGCGGCCCTCAGAGCGCGCCCGCGAACGCGGCGAGGGTCGCGTCGACGTCCTCGTCCGAGGTCTGCCAGCTCGTGACCAGCCGGATCGTCCCGGGGGCGGTGTCGTAGAAGAGCAGGCCCGCGGCGCGGAGCCGGTCCGCCGTGGCGGCGTCCACCCGGACGAAGGCGATGTTCGCCTCCGGCCGGTCCTCGAGGTGCGCACCGAGCCGGGCGAGGCCGTCGGCGAGGCGGGCCATCGCGCGGTTGCTGCTGCCGGCGAGCCGCAGCCACAGGCCGTCGGTGAGGTAGGCGAGGAGCTGGGCCGACTGGAACCGCATCTTCGACGACACCTGACCGGCGCGCTTCGTCCGGAAGTAGAGCTCGTCGGCCACCGCGTCGTCGAAGGTGACGACGGCCTCGGCGGAAAGCCCGCCGTTCTTGATCGCGCCCAGCGAGACGGTGCTGACCCCGGCCCGCCACGTCAGGTCGGCCGGCGAGCAGCCCAGCGCGGCCACGGCGTTCGCGAACCGGGCGCCGTCGACGTGCACCCGCATCCCCCGCTCCGCGGCGACCGCCGCGATCGCGGCCACCTCGGCGGCCGGGTAGAGGGTGCCCTGCTCGGTGGCCTGGGTCAGTGACACGACGGCGGGCTGCGACACGTGGTTGTCGCCCCACCAGACGGCGTCCAGGGCCGCGCGGACGCCGTCCGCGGACAGCCGGCCGGCGTCGCCCGGGACGCCGTGCACGAGCACGCCGCCGCCGAACATGGCCGTGGCGTTCGCCTCGCTCGTGAGGATGTGCGCGCCGACGTGGCACAGCACCGCGCCCCACGGCGGGCACATGGCGCTCAGCGCCAACGCGTTCGCGGCGGTCCCGGTGACCACCGGGAAGACCCGCGCCCCAGGGTGCTCGAAGACCTCGCGGACCTGCTGCTCGAGCCGGGCGGACACCTCGTCCCCGCCGTAGCCGAGCGCGGAGCCGGTGTTCGCGGCGGCGAGCGCCGCGAGGACCTGCGGCGCGACGCCCGCGGCGTTGTCCGACCTGAGCTCGACCGTCGTCACCGGCGCAACCTAGCGGACGTCGTCGGCGCGGGTCAGCGCAGCGGCGGGGCGGTGTCGTCGCCCTCGGCGCGCGGGCCGTGGATCCGGCGCTCGGACTCCTCGATCGCGACGTCGTTGATGCTCGCCTCCCGGCGCCGCATGTACCCGAGCGCGTCGAACTCCCACAGCTCGTTGCCGTACGAGCGCCACCACTGCCCGTCGGCGTCGTGCCACTCGTACTGGAACCGGACGCCGATCCGGTCGTCGGTGAACGCCCAGAGGTCCTTGCGCAGGACGTACTCCTGCTCCTTCTCCCACTTGCGCGTGAGGAAGGCGACGATCTCGTCCCGGCCCTGGAGGAACTCGGACCTGTTGCGCCACACCGAGTCCGCCGTGTAGGCGGCGGCGACCTTCTCCGGGTCGCGGGTGTTCCAGGCGGCCTCGGCGGCGCGCACCTTCTTCAGGGCGGTCTCGGCGGTGAACGGGGGGAGCGGCGGGCGCGGCGGCGGCGTCGGCGACGTGTCCATGGCGCGAACCTAGACCCGGGGGCCGCGCTGCGGACAGCCCGTCGCGTGTTCGTCCAGGGCGAACCCCGAACCGAAACAGTAAGCATGTAATCAACGTTGCAGCGGCTATGAACAGTGCGAGCACCCCGTCCGGCGCCTCCGGGAGCGCCGGCAGCACGCAGACCCTCCCGGTCCTCTTCCTCGACGACCAGGTCGTCCTGCCGGGCATGGTCGTGCCCGTCGAGCTCGAAGGGGCCGCGCAGGCGACCCTCGACGCGGCGCGAGCGGCCCGCGCCGCGGGGAGCGACGCCACCGACACGCTGCGGCTGCTCCTCGTGCCCCGGGTCGAGGGGCGGTCCGGTGTCATGGGCACCGTCGCCGAGGTGACCCAGGTCGGGCGGCTGCCGTCCGGGGAGGCGGCGATGGTCCTGCGGGCCACCGCCCGGGCCCGGATCGGCGGCGGGACCGTCGGCCCCGGTGCCGCGCTCTGGGTCGAGGCGACGACGCTCGCCGAGCCCGCGCCGTCCGCCCGGGCCCGGGAGCTCGCAGGCGAGTACAAGGCCGTGCTCACGTCGATCCTCGCCGAGCGCGGGGCGTGGCAGGTGCAGGACGCCGTCCAGCGGATGAGCGACCCCTCCGAGCTCGCGGACGCCGCCGGGTACGCCGGCTGGATCGACACCGCGGCGAAGGTGCGGCTGCTCGAGACGCCGGACGTCGAGGAGCGGCTGACCTCGCTGCTCGAGAAGGCCACGGCCTACCTCGCCGAGCTCGAGGTGAGCCAGAAGATCAGCAACGACGTCCGCGAGGGCATGGAGAAGTCGCAACGCGAGTACGTCCTGCGCCAGCAGCTCGCCGCCATCCGCAAGGAGCTCGGCGGGCTCACCGGCGAGGCGGACGCCGACGCGAGCCCGGACTACCGCACCCGGATCGAGGCGGCCGACCTGCCGGACGCCGTCCGCGAGGCGGCGCTGCGCGAGGCCGACCGGCTCGAGCGCACCCCCGACGCCTCGCCCGAGGGCGGCTGGATCCGGACCTGGCTCGACACCGTGCTCGAGCTGCCCTGGACGACGCGCACGACCGACACGACGGACATCCCCGCCGCCCGGGCGGTGCTCGACGCCGACCACACCGGGCTCGAGGACGTCAAGGACCGCATCGTCGAGCACCTCGCGGTCCGGGCCCGTCGAGCGAGCCGCGGGCTCGAGGTCGTCGGCGGCCGCGGCTCGGGCGCCGTGCTCGCGCTCGTCGGCCCGCCCGGGGTCGGCAAGACCTCGCTCGGCGAGTCCGTGGCGCGGGCGCTCGGCCGCACGTTCGTCCGGGTCGCGCTCGGCGGCGTCCGCGACGAGGCCGAGATCCGCGGGCACCGTCGCACCTACGTCGGGGCGCTGCCCGGGCGGATCGTCCGTGCGGTCAAGGAGGCCGGCTCGATGAACCCGGTCGTCCTGCTCGACGAGGTCGACAAGGTCGGCTCGGACTACCGCGGCGACCCGGCCGCGGCCCTGCTCGAGGTGCTCGACCCCGCCCAGAACCACACCTTCCGCGACCACTACCTCGAGCTCGACCTCGACCTGTCGGACGTCGTGTTCCTCGCGACGGCGAATGTCGCCGAGGCGATCCCCGAGGCGCTGCTCGACCGGATGGAGGTCGTCCGGCTCGACGGCTACACCGAGGACGAGAAGGTCGCGATCGCCCGCGACCACCTGCTGCCGCGCCAGCTCGAGCGGTCCGGGCTGACGATCGACGACGTCCGCGTCACCGACGACGCGCTCCGCGAGGTCGTCGCCGGGTACACCCGGGAGGCCGGGGTGCGCGGGCTCGAGCGCTCGATCGGGCAGATCCTGCGCAAGGTCGCCACGACGCTCGCGACGACGGGCGGGACGACGGACGGGGACGCCCCGGAGACGGTCGTCGTCGACGAGGGCGACACCCGCGGCTACCTGGGCCGGGCCCGGTTCGAGCCCGAGGCGGCGCGGCGGACGGCGGTGCCCGGTGTCGCGACCGGGCTCGCCGTCACCGGAGCCGGCGGCGACGTGCTCTTCGTCGAGGTCGCGTCGATGCCCGGCGAGCCGGGGCTGACCCTCACCGGCCAGCTCGGTGACGTCATGAAGGAGTCCGCGCAGATCGCGCTCGGCTACCTGCGGGCGAACGGCGACCGGCTCGGGGTCGACCCCGAAGGGCTTGCGCAGCAACGGGTCCACGTGCACTTCCCGGCGGGTGCCGTGCCCAAGGACGGCCCGAGCGCGGGTGTCACGATGACGACGGCGCTCGCGTCGCTGCTCACCGGCCGGCTCGTCCGGGCCGAGGTCGGGATGACCGGCGAGGTCTCGCTCACCGGGCGGGTCCTGCCGATCGGCGGGGTCAAGCAGAAGCTCCTCGCGGCGCACCGGGCCGGGCTGACGACCGTCATCCTCCCGGCGCGCAACGAGGCCGACCTCGACGACGTGCCGGCCGCCGTCCGGGAGGCGCTCACCGTGCACCTCGTGGACGACGTGAGCCAGGTCCTCGAGCTCGCGCTGGAACCGGCGGGCTCGGCGGCCGCGGCGGACGAGGAGCCCGCCGCGGCCTGACCGGCCGGTCCGAGCGCTCAGTCGTCGAGCTCGATCACCGCGACGACGCCCGCGTGGTCGGACGCCCAGAACGGCGGGGCCGCCTGGAACGGGGTGGCCCCGACGACCTTGGCGGAGACCGCGCGGGCGCCGCTGCGGGCGAGCACGAGGTCGATCCGGGACCGCAGCTGGGACACCGGGTTCGTCAGGGTCTCGTTCTGGCAGCAGGTGAGGCCGGGCGCGCCGCGGTTGACCCGCCACGCGTCCCGGAACCGCTTCGTCAGCTGGGCGTAGGACGTCGTCGTGCTGCCGTCGGCCGCGGAGTTGAAGTCCCCCGTCGCGATGTCGGCGCCGCGCCCGAGAGCGGGACCGGCGAGGAACTCCGCCGCCTGCGCCTCCTGGACGGCCGGGAAGTCCTCGGTCTCGAGGTGGGTGTTGGCGAAGTGGAACCGGACGCCGTGCAGCCGGCCCTCGATCGTCGTCCAGCCGCGGCTGAACGACACCGGGGCCGCACCGGGCACGGGCGGCTGGAACGACTGCTGCGCCACGTAACGGCCCGACCGGGCGCTGCTCCACGTGAGGCCCTTGCGGTCGGCGTTGACGAGGATGACGTCCCGGTCCTGCAGCGTCACCAGGCAGGCGCCGACGACCGTCGAACCGCACGGCGTGACGAGCGGCACCGGCCCGATGTTCGCGTTCTCCGCGACCGAGGCGACCGTGTAGTGCAGGCCGCGGGCGGCGAGCGCCGACTGCAGCTCGGTGAGGAAGTCGAGCGTCGGCGGCACCCCGGGCCCGGAGGTCACCCAGCGGCTCACCTCCTGGAGCCCGACGAGGTCGGGCCGGCTCGCCGCGACCTCGTCCGCGATCGCACCGGCCCGGGTCGGGAAGCTCGTGAAGAGCGCCGTGCCGTAGATCCGCGCGACGGCGCCGAGGAACGCGGGGGTGTCGGTCGCGGTGAGGGCCGGGGTGAGGCTCGAACCCAGGTAGAGGTTGCGGGTCATCACCGTGAGCCGGTCGTCGCCGCGGGAGCCCGAGGCGGACGCCGCGGGCGGTGCGGCCAGCCCGAGCACGAGGGCGGCGGCCGCCCCCAGCGCTGCCAGACCGACCCTGCGCCGACGCCCACCTGCACGTCCTGCGATCACGACGCCACCTCCCGTTGACGGTCCACGGGCAGCACGCGACGACGTCGGCGACGCTGCTCGACAGTGGGCGAACACTCCGCCACCGGGCGGCGCTGCGTCAAGACCCCCGGGCCCGGCGCTCCAGGTGCCGCCGGGTCGCGTCGTTCATGTCGAGCGCCAGGGCGGCCGCGTGGCCGGCGGCTGCCTCGGCATCGCGCCCGAGCCGGGCGAGGAGCTCGGCGCGTGCGGCGTGCGCGAGCGGGTAGTCCGCGAGGGCGCCGCCGCCGCCCGGCGGCAGCAGCGCCTCGACGGCCGCGAGCCCGGCGGCCGGGCCGTCCCGCTCGCCGACGGCGACCGCCCGGTTGAGCCGCACGACCGGGGTGTCGAGCACGGTGAGCAGGACGTCGTACCAGGAGACGACGGCGCCCCAGTCGGTCGCCGCGAACGTCGGTGCGAGCGCGTGGCAGGCGGCGATCGCGGCCTGGACGACGTACGGGTCCGGGCGGTCCGGCGTCCGGCGCAGCCCGTCGCCGACGAGGACGACGCCTTCGGTGATCCGGGCCCGGTCCCAGGCAGAGCGGTCCTGGTCCGCGAGGAGCACGAGGTCGCCGTCGGCGTCCGTCCGTGTCCCGCGCCGCGAGTCGTGGAGCAGCATGAGGGCGAGCAGCCCGAGCAGCGCCGGCTCGTCCGGCATGAGGCCGACGAGCAGCCGGCCGAGCCGCAGGGCCTCGTCGACGAGGTCGGCCCGCAGCGGGTCGTCCCCGGACGTCGCCGCGTAGCCCTCGTTGAAGAGCAGGTAGACGCACGCGGCGACGCCGCCCACCCGGGCCGGCAGGTCCGCCGGGGCCGGCACCCGGAACGGGATGCCCGCCCGGGCGATCTTGTCCTTGGCACGGGTGAGCCGCTTGCGGGCGGTCGCCTCCGGGACGAGCAGCGCGCGGGTGACCTCGGCCGTCGTCAGGCCGCACAGCGTCCGCAGGGCCAGCGCCACCTGTGCGTCCACGGCCAGCGCCGGGTGGCAGCACATGAAGACGAGCCGGAGCAGGTCGTCCTCGAGGACGTCGTGGGCGTCGAGGTCGGCGAGCGCGGGGTCGGCCCCCCAACGCCCGGGCGGGACGGCCTCCGACGGGCCGGTGCCGAACGGGTCGTGCACGGCGGCCACCTCCTTCGGCGCCCGGGCCCGCTCGCGCCGGACGACGTCCACGGCGCGGCGGCGGGCCGCCGCGACGAGCCAGGCCCGCGGGACCTCCGGGACGCCGTCCCGGGGCCAGGTCTCCAGCGCCCGGACGGTCGCGTCCTGGACGCAGTCCTGCGCGAGCTGGACGTCGCCGGTGATGCGCACGAGCGTCGCGAGCACCCGCGCGCCCTCGTCCCGGACGAGCCGGACGAGGGCGGCGCGGGCGGCCGCGTCCTCCTGGGGCTGGTCGCCCACGAGCCGGTGTCAGCGCCCGAAGTCGATGACCGGGCGCACCTCGACGGCGCCGTTCCAGGCCGTCGGGATCGTCGCGGCGAGCCGGACGGCCTCGTCGAGGTCGGCGCACTCGAGCAGGTAGAAGCCCGTGAGCACCTCCTTCGTCTCGGCGTACGGGCCGTCGCTCGTCACGACGTCGCCGCCCTTGCCGCCCGTGACCCGGACCGTGGTCGCGGTGGACGTCGGGTAGAGCGCGGCACCGCCCCGGATCACGGCCCCGGCGGCCGCGGCGAAGGCGTTGTACTCGCCCATCTCGGCGGCCTGCTCGGGGGCGGTCCAGTCGACGTCCGGGCTGTAGATGATCGCGGCGTACTGCGGCATGGGGTCCTCCTCGGTCGGTCCGCGCGTGCGGCCCTGCGGCGAGGCCGCGGGTGCGTCCTCACCCTAGGGACGAACGGGTGCGGCCCGGAGGGACAGCCGGGTGCCCGCCGATTCGGCGTCGGCACCGGGACCGGCCGGGCCGTAGGTCCCGGCGGCCGGCGCGCGCCGCATCGCACCCTGACCGGGTGTCCACCACACTTCCGCGCCCCGCCGCGACCGCGGCCCGCCCGGGCGCCGCCCCGGCCGGCGGGACGACCACCCTGCTCGACGTGCTCGGAGGCCGGCGCAGCGCGCTCGACGCGACCCTGCCGTCGGTGGCGTTCGTCGTCGCCCTCGTCGTCACCGGCCGGGCCGCACCGGACGCCGTGCTGCCGGTGTCGCTCGGGGCCGGCACCCTCACGGCGCTCGCCGTCGCCGGCTGGCGCGCCGTCCGCGGGCACCAGGTGCGGGCCGCCGTCCTCGGCCTGCTGCCCGTGCTCGGCGGCGCCGTCGTCGCGGCCCGGACCGGCCGCGCCGAGGACTTCTTCGCGGTGCGCATCCTCGCGAACGCCGCCAGCGCCCTGGCTTGGACCGGCTCGATCTGGGTCGGTCGGCCGCTGCTCGGCGTGGTGACCGGTTCCGCGCTGCGGCAGCGGGGCGCCTGGCGGGCCGATCCGCACCTGTACCGCGGGTACGCCCGGGCGTCGTGGTGGTGGGCCGGGTCGTTCGCGCTGCGCACCGTCGTCCTCGGCGCGCTCTACCTCGCGTCGACCCCGGTGCTGCTCGGCGTCGTCCAGGTGGCGCTGTCGTGGCCGCTCATGACGTCGGTGCTCGTCGTCTCGTGGCGGGTGCTGCGGCGGGCGCTGCCGCCCGGGCACCCCGGGCTGCTGCACCCCGTGCCCGCCGTCTGACGGCCCGGGCCCGCGCCGGGCTGACAGAGTGGGACCGTGCAGAGCGGGGCCATGCAGAGCCGGTCCGCCCAGGGCGGGGCCGTGCGGGTCGGGGTCCTCGGACCCCTCCTCGTCGAGGCCGGCGGCCGGACCGTCGAGGTCGGCGGCGTCCGGCTGCGCGCCCTGCTCGCCCGGCTCGCGCTGGACGCCGGGCGGCCGGTCGCCGCGGGGACCCTCGTCGACGCGCTCTGGGGCGACACCCCGCCCGCGGACGCGGCGAACGCCCTGCAGACGCTCGTCTCCCGGCTGCGCCGCGCACTCGGCGACGGCGCCCTCGTCGTGTCCGGCCCGGCCGGCTACGCGCTCGCCGTCGCACCGGACGACGTGGACGCCGTCCGGTTCGTCCGGCTCGTGCAGCGTGCCCGGGCGGCCGCGAACGGCGGCGGCCCTGCGGACCGGGGCGGCGCCCTGCGCGAGGCCCTCGGGCTGTGGCGCGGCCCCGCCCTCGCCGACGTCGCCGAGGCGCCTTTCGCGTCGTCCGAGGCGGAGCGGCTCGAGCGGCTGCGGCTCGCGTGCCGGGAGGACCTCGTCGAGGCCGAGGTCGCCGCGGGCCGGGCGGCCGCGGTCGTCGTCGACGCCGAGACCCTCGCCCTCGAGCACCCGCTGCGCGACCGTGCGCAGGCCCTGCACCTGAGGGCGCTCGCCGCGAGCGGCCGCCGGGCCGAGGCGCTCGTCGCCTACGAGGACCTACGGGCCCGGCTCGCCGACAGCCTCGGGGTCGACCCGTCCGCCGAGCTGCAGGCCCTGCACCTGGACCTGTTGCGCGAGAACGCCTCTGCGGTTGCCGAGGAGCCGCCGCGCACGGTCGCGCCGAAGGGCGCCCCGCTGCCCGCGGCACTCACGTCGTTCGTCGGGCGCGAGCAGGAGGTCGCCGAGCTCGCGGCGGTGCTCGGCGTCTCGCGGCTCGTGACGCTCGTCGGGCCCGGCGGGGCGGGCAAGACCAGGCTGTCCGTCGAGGTCGGCCGCGGGCACGCCCGCGAGGGGCGCGAGGTCCGGCTCGTGGAGCTCGCACCGCACGGCGCGGACGACGTCGCGACCGCCGTCGCCGACGCGCTGGGGGTGCGCGAGCGCGTGCTGCGGGAGCGCGGCCCCGGCGACCCGGTCGGCCCCGCGGCCGCGCGGTCCTCGGCCGCCGCGCTCGACCGCCTCGCGGACGCGATCGGCAGCCGGCCGGTGCTGCTCCTGCTCGACAACTGCGAGCACGTCGTCGACGAGGCCGCCCGGGTCGCCGAGCACCTGCTCGTGCGCTGCGCGGGCCTGCGGGTGGTCGCGACGAGCCGGGAGCCGCTGCGCATCGACGGCGAGCGGCTGCACCGCGTCGGACCGCTGCGCACGCCCCCGGACAGCGCCACCTCCGACGAGGCGCTGACGCACCCCGCCGTCCGGCTCCTCGCCGACCGCGCGGCCGCCGTCCGCCCGGGGTTCGTCGTCGACGCCACGACGCTGCGCCCGGTCGTCGAGATCTGCCGCCGGCTCGACGGCCTGCCGCTGGCCATCGAGCTCGCCGCGGCCCGGCTGCGATCGCTGCCGCCCGAGGTGCTCGCCGCCCGGCTCGACGACCGGTTCGGGCTGCTCACCGGGGGCAGCCGGACGGCGCTGCCCCGGCACCAGACGCTGCGCGCCGTGGTCGCGTGGAGCTGGGACCTGCTCACGGACGACGAGCGGGAGGTCGCCGCGCACGTCGCCGTGTTCGCCGGCTCGTTCGGGGAGGACGCGGCCCGCGCGGTGTGCCCGGCGGTCACGGACGTCCCCGGCGTCCTGCTGTCGCTCGTCGAGAAGTCGCTGCTGCACGTCGCCGAGGACGTCCCGGCCGCGGGGGCGCCGCCCCGCGACGGGGTCCGCTTCCGGATGCTGGAGACGATCCGCGAGTACGGCGTCGAGCGGCTCACCGAGACCGGCGCGGCGAACGCCGCGCGAGGCCGCCACGCGGCCCACTTCCTCGCGTTCGCGGAGGCCGCCGAGCCGCGGCTGCGCGCGGCCGAGCAGCTCGTGTGGCTCGACCGGCTCACCGTCGACCGGCCGAACGTGCTGGCGGCGCTCCGGTGGTTCGTCGCCGAGGGCGACACCGCGCAGGCCGTGCGGCTCGGGGCGGCGCTCGCCTGGTTCTGGACGTTGCGCGGTGCGCACGCCGAGGCGGCGACGTGGCTCTCGCTCGTCATCGGCATGGAGGGTGACGCCCCGCCGGTCGCCCGGACCGTCGTCGTCGTGGCGCACACCCTGAACGGCGGCGCGAGCGGGTCGGTCGGGCTGCCCGCGCTCGCCGACGGGGGCCAGGAGGTCGTCCGGTTCGCCGCCGAGCACGCCGACGAGCACCCGATGCTCATGCTCGTCGAGCCCGGTCTCGCCATGATGAGCGGCGACTTCGCCGGGGCCACGGCCGCGATCGAGCGGCTCTCGGCCCGGGCCGAGCCGTGGGCACGGGCGGCGCTGCACCTGTTCGCGGGACTGCTCGCCGAGAACGAGGGCGACCTCGCGCTCGCCCGGCGTGAGATGCCGCTGGCCCTGGAGGGCTTCCGCGCGGTGGGCGACCGGTGGGGGATGGGCGGCGCCCTCGGCTCGCTGTCGGCGATCCTGCCCTACGAGGGCCGCCTCGAGGAGGCCCTCGCGATGGCCGAGGAGGCCTCCGTCTGCATGCGGGAGCTGGGCGCGGTGGACGACGCGGCCTCGCTGCAGCTGCGGGCGCTCATGCTCAGGGCCCGGCTGGGGGAGAGCCAGGGGGTCCGGGAGGCCATCGAGGCGATGGTCCGGGACGCCGACGAGCAGGTGTCCCGGCAGAGCCTCGCCTTCGCCTACTCGGGCCTCGCGGACCTCGACCGGCGCGAGGGGCGCCTGGCGCAGGCCCGCGCCCACGCGCTGGAGGGGCTGGGGCGCGTGGACGGCGTCCCCGGGCAGCCGCCCCAGATCGAGGCGATCGTCTGCGCGGGGCTGGCCCGGGTCGACGCCGCCCTGGGCCGGCTCGACGACGCCTGGGCGTGGCTGCGGCGTCCGCAGGTCGGTGCCGCCGTCGCGTTCGACATGCCCGTCGCCGCCATGGTGGCGGTGGCCGCCGCCGAGGTGGCGTTCTTCGCCGGCGACCCGGCCCGCGCGGCGCGACTGCTCGGCGCGGCGGACGCCGTCCGCGGCACGGTCGACGTGTCGGTCTCCGACGTCGAAGGGCTGCTCGCCTCGCTCCAGGAGGCGCTCGGGCCGGGGGCGGACGCCGCCGTCACCGCCGGTCGTGGGCTCGACCGCGCCGCCGCGCTCGCGCTCCTCGCGGAGACGGTCGCGCAGCCGTCCGCAGCGCCGTCCGCGCAGCCGTCAGCGGAGCCGTCCCCGGGCCGGTGACGCCCCGTCGCGCACCCCCGCGACGACCCCTAGCCTCCGACCATGACGGTGACGCGCACGAACTGGGCCGGCAACATCGCCTTCCCCGGGGTGCTCCACGAACCGGCGGACCTCGAGAGCCTGCGCCGGCTGCTCGGCAGCGGCGAACGGCTGCGGGCCGTCGGGACCGGGCACTCGTTCTCGGGCGTCGCGGTGCCGGCCCCGGGCGGGCTGCCCGGCGCGCAGGTCTCGCTCGCCCGGATGCCCGTCGTCCGCGAGCTCGACACGGCCCGCGGGCTCGCCCGGGTGTCGGCCGGGCTGCGCTACGGCGAGGTCGCGCCGTGGCTGGACGATCACGGTCTCGCGCTGCACAACCTCGGCTCGCTGCCGCACATCGCCGTCGCCGGTGCCTGCTCGACGGGGACGCACGGCTCGGGCGACGGGCTGGGCATCCTCGCGACGGCCGTCCGGGCGCTGCGGGTCGTCACCGTCGGCGGGGACGTCCTCGAGCTCTCCCGGGACGGCGAAGGGCCGGGGTGCGGGAGCGGGTTCGCCGGTGCCGTCGTCGCGCTCGGCGGGATCGGCGTCGTCACCGAGGTGACCCTCGCCGTCGAGCCGACCTACGACGTCGTCCAGACCGTGCACGAGGACCTGCCGTTCGCGGCCGTCGTCGAGCACTTCGACGAGATCATGTCCGCCGCGTACAGCGTGAGCCTGTTCCACCGCTGGCTCGGCGACGTCGTGGACTCGGTGTGGTTCAAGGTCCGGGTCGACGGCTCGGGCGGAACTGCAGATCCGTTGCACGGCAGCGTGTTCGGCGCCCGTCGTGCCACCGGCCCGCAGAGCCCGGTCCCCGGCGGCGACACCGGCCCGCTCACCGAGCAGGGCACGCCCGGCCCGTGGCACACCCGGTTGCCGCACTTCAGGCTCGGGTTCACCCCGAGCGCCGGCGACGAGCTGCAGACCGAGTACCTCGTGCCCCGGGACCGCGCCGTGGAGGCGCTCGCCGCGTTGCGGGACATGGAGTCCGACATCGCGGCGGCGCTGCTCGTCACCGAGGTGCGCTCGATGGCCGCCGACGACCTGTGGCTCAGCGGCGCCTACGGCACCGATGCCGTCGGGGTGCACTTCACGTGGAAGCCGGACCCGCAGGCCGTCCTCCCGCTGCTGCCGCGGATCGAGGAACGGCTGCTGCCGCTCGGCGCCCGGCCGCACTGGGGCAAGGTCTTCGCGGCGGCGCCGGACGCCGTCCGGCCGCTGTACCCGCGGCTGGACGACGCCCGGAGCCTGCTGCGGACCTTCGACCCGGACGGGTTGCTGTCCAACGCCTTCCTCGACGCGTACGTCCGGGACTGACGGGCCGCACCGGCGTCGCCGCGGGCGGTCAGACCGCCTTGCGGCGGTACGCCCGGACGGCGAGCGGTGCGAACACGGCGACGATGCCGGCCGCCCAGGCGATGGTCTGCCACAGCGGCGTGCCGACCGGACCGCCGAGCATGAGGCCGCGGACGGCGTCCACGAGGTGCGTCACGGGGTTGACCCGCACCCAGGACTGCAGCCAGTCGGGCATGGTGTCGACGGGTACGAAGGTCGACGAGCCGAACGTCAGCGGGAAGACCAGGAGGAACGCCAGGCCCTGCACGGCGCCGGCGCTGCGGGCGAGCAGGCCGACGAGGACGAAGATCCACGAGACGCACATCGAGAACCCGACGAGCAGCAGGCACGCCGCGACCGTGCGCAGCGGGCCGGCTGTCGGGTCGAACCCCATGACCATGCCGACGGCGACGAGGACGCCGATCGAGAGCGTGAACCGGACGACGTCCCCGAGGACGGCGCCGACCAGGGGTGCGGAGCGCGCGATCGGCAGGCTGCGGAACCGGTCGAACACGCCCTTGCCGATGTCGGAGTTGAGGTTCACGCCGATCGCCGTCGCGACGAAGAGCCCGTTCTGCACCATGAGCGCGGGCAGCACGAACTGCAGGTAGTCGTGCGTCGAACCGGCGATCGCGCCGCCGAACAGGTAGACGAACAGGCCGAGGAAGATGATCGGCTGGAGCGTCACGTCGATGAGCTGCTCCGGGGTGCGCCGGATCTTGAGGACGCTGCGGCCGGCGAGCACGAGGCTGTGGCGCAGCGCGGCGAGCACGGCCGAGCCGGGGGCGGGCACGGCGCCGGGGGACGACGTCAGGGTGGTCATGCCGGGACCTCCTCGAGGGTGGCGGGGGTGGTGGTGCCGTCGGTGGTGTCGTCGGTGCCGTCGTCGGTGCGGGTGCCCGTGAGGGCGAAGAAGACCTCGTCGAGGGTCGGCCTGCGCAGCGCCAGCTCGTCGACGGCGACGCCGAGCGCCGCGAGCCGGGCGACGACGGCGGTCACGGCGTCGTCCGAGTCGACCGGGACCGAGGCGACGTGCCGGCCGATCGTCTCCACGGCCGGCAGCCCCCGGCCGCTCACCTCGGCGAGGACGGCGCGCACGGTGTCGAGGTCCGAGGCGGCCCGCGGCCGGACGTCGACCGAGCGGCTCCCGATCGTCGCCTTGAGCTCCGCCGGGGTGCCGTTCGCGATGACCCGGCCGTGGTCGACGACCGTGAGGTGGTCGGCGAGGGCGTCGGCCTCCTCGAGGTACTGCGTCGTGAGGAGAACGGTGACGCCGTCGTCGGCGAGCCCGCGCACGAGCCGCCAGACGTCGTCCCGCTTGCCGGGGTCGAGCCCGGTCGTCGGCTCGTCGAGGAAGATCACGGTCGGGTGGCCCATGAGCCCCGCCGCGAGGTCGAGCCGGCGCCGCATGCCGCCGGAGTAGGTCTTCACCGTGCGGCCGGCGGCGTCGTCGAGGCCGAAGCGGATGACGAGCCGGGCGGCCCTGGTGCGGGCGTCGCGCCGCGAGAGGTCGAGCAGGCGGCCGATGAGCACGAGGTTCTCGGTGCCGGTGAGGTCCTCGTCGACCGAGGCGTACTGCCCCGTGAGGCCGATGGTGCGGCGGACGGCGGCGGCGTCCCGGACGACGTCGAGACCGGCGACGCGGGCGTGGCCGGCGTCCGGACGGCTCAGGGTCGCGAGGATCCGGACGGCGGTCGTCTTGCCGGCGCCGTTCGGGCCGAGGACGCCGAGCACGGTGCCGGCGGGTGCGTGCAGGTCGACGCCGTCCAGTGCGGTCGTCGACCCGAAGCGCTTGACGAGGCCGACCGCCTCGATCGCTGCGGTGGGGGTGGACATGGTTCGTCTCCTGGGGATCGGTCGCGTGGTGGCTGTCGGGCACGACCCTGCACACCGGCGCTGGCAGATCACCCGCAGATGCCTTGCAGCCGGGCACAGGTCCCTGGCAGCGCGGCACCGGCGGTGGCAGCGTGGAGGCAGGGGGCCGCGTTCCGCCGTCGCCGACGGATAGCCGCCCGGCCCTGGCACGTCTGTTCCCGGGGAGGCGCCGTCCGGCGCGTGGGCCGGGTGCGGGCGGCCGGGACCCTGCATACTGACCGTCATCGAGGTGTCGCTATGAGTGAACTACCGTCGGCGAGTGATGGGCAGGACCGGATGGAGTCGTTCGACCGCCGCACCCTTCTCCTGGGGCTGATCGGGGTCGCTGGGGCCGGCGGTGCGCTCGCGGGGTGCTCCGGCGGGTCCGGGGAACGGCCCGCGGGGACGTCGTCCGCCCTGCCGTCGCCCACCCCGACGCCGGCGCCGGTGACGACGTCCTCGCCGCCCGCACCCGCCGCCCGGTGGCCGCTCAGCGGTGCGCTGCTCACGGACGAGGCGGCCGCCCGGCACGCCCCGGTCGCGGTGAAGGTCCCGGACAACGTCCGCGAGCACCCCCAGGTGGGGCTCGACAAGGCGGACATCGTCTTCGTCGAGCTCGACGGGTACCGCGACGCGTCCGGCTACTCCGGCACCCGGCTGATGCCGGTCTTCCACTCCCGGATGCCGGACGGCGTCGCACCGGTCCGTTCGATGCGCCCGGTCGACGTCCCGCTGCTCGCCCCGTTCGGGGCCGTCGTCGGGAACACGGGTGCGACCGGGTGGGTGCTCGCCTACGTCGACCACAACAAGAAGTACCTCGACGGCTCGCGGACCTACCTGGCGACGAAGGGCACCGGGGCGTACTCGATCGACCGCTCCCGGGTCCGGGTCTACCAGGGCGTCACGTACTACGACCGGGCCGTCGTCTGCCATCCGAAGGTGCTCGCGAAGCAGAGCAGGGCGTTCGCCGACGGCCCGCAGCAGCCCTACTTCCCCTTCGCGGAGACCGACGCCGAGGTGAGCACGGCGGCCGGGAAGCAGGCCGTGACGGTCCGGGTGCCGTGGAAGCGCGGGCACACCTACGACATGTCCTACCGGTACGACGACGCGACGGGTCGCTACCTGCGGAGCATGCCGTGGGGCAGGCACGTCCTCGCGAACGGCACCCGGGTGGCCACCGACAACATCCTCGTCATCCGTGCCACGCAGGAGTACACGAAGATCTACCCGGGTCGCGGCGGCGCCGAGCCGGTGCACGGGATCGTCGACAGCAAGGGCACCTTCGTCTACGCCCACGGCGGCCGGGCCGTCACCGGCACCTGGACGAAGGGCGCCGTCCAGGAGCGGTTCCGGTTCACCGTCGACGGCGGCGAGCCGCTGCGCATGGCTCCCGGGCAGACCTACGTGGAGCTCGCCCGCAAGGACGCGGACGTCCGGATCGCCTGACGGTGCGGCGCCCGGCGTGCGGGTGCGGCACCGACTCCTACCCTGCTGCGATGGCCGACTACCCGACCCTGCTGCACACCGTGCTCGACACGACCGACGTCCGCGGCCTCGCGGAGTTCTACCGCCGGCTGCTCGGGCTGCGGTACCGCCCCGGTGACGAGCCGCCCGCCGAGGGCACCCCGGACGACGCCGACTGGCTCGTGCTGACGGCGGACGACGGCCGGCGGATGCTCGCCTTCCAGCAGGTCAACGCGTTGCCGCGGACGAACTGGCCCGACCCGCCGGGCGTCCCGATGCAGCTCCACGTCGACTTCACCGTGCCCGACGTCGCCGCGCTCGAACGGCACCGCGACCGGGCGCTCTCCCTCGGCGCCGAGCTGCGGCTCGACCGCTCGGACGACGCCGACGAGCCGCTGTACGTCCTCGCCGACCCGGCCGGGCACCCGTTCTGCCTGTTCGTCGGCTGACGGGTCTTGTGACGACCTGGCGTACGGCCGTCTCGAGGGCTGGACGGACCGACCGTGCGACCCGCGGGGCGGCGTCCCGCTGCGCGTCACCGGCCCCCGCCGGACGGCGCGTTCCGTCGGCGGATGCCCCATCTCACGACGGGTCGCGTCTTCCCTGCCGCGCCCGGGTGCCGGATCATCGCTGGCATGACCGGCCTCGTGGAGGTCCTGTGGCGCGAGGCTCCGCCCGCGTTCGGGTTCCTCGTGGCCGAGCACTCCTTCGAGGGGCCGCGCTCGGTCGACGACGGGCTGCGCTGGGACCGGCCGGGTCTCGCGGTGCTCGTCACGGTGTGGGTGCGGCACCACGAGTCGGGGTTCAGCACGTCGCTGCGGGCCGTCGACGCCGCCGGCCGGCCCGTCGCCGCGGGGCTCGACGCGGTCTACGCCCGGCTCGGCCTCGGGCCCGCCCAGGACGTGCCGGAGAACGTCTCGACCGCGCACACCGTGCGCCGCCGGACGGCCCAGCACGCGACCGCGCTGGGCCGCGTGCTCGTCGCGCTCGCCGGGAGGGACGTCGCCGAGACGCTCAGCGCGTCACGTCGGTGATCGCCCGGTCGAGGATGTCGAGCCCGAGGTCGATCTCGGCGTCGGAGACGGTGAGCGGCGGGGCGATCCGGAAGACGCCGCCCATCGACGGCAGCTGGACGATGTTCATCGACAGGCCCAGCTCGAGGCAGCGCCGGCTCACGGCGTGCCCGATCTCCGGCGCCGGCTTCTTCGACGCCCGGTCTGCGACGACCTCGACGCCGACGAGCAGGCCGCGGCCACGGACGTCGCCGATGCACTCGTGCCGCTCCTGCATCTCGCGCAGGCCCGCCCGCAGCCGCTCGCCGGCGACGAGCGCACGCTCGGCGAGCCGCTCCCGGACGACGACGTCGAGGACGGCGAGCCCGACCGCCGCGGGCAGCGGGTCGCTCACGTGCGTCGTGTAGAAGAGGAAGCCCCGCTCGTGGGCCTGCTGCTCGATCTCGGTCGTGGTGAGGACGGCCGCGAGCGGCAGCCCGGCACCGAGCGTCTTCGAGAGGGTCATGAGGTCCGGCGTGGCGCCGTCCCGCGCGTGGGCGAACATCGTGCCCGTCCGCCCGACGCCCGTCTGGGCCTCGTCGAGCACGAGGAGCATGCCGCGCTCGGCGCACTTGGCCCGCAGTGCCGTGAGGTACCCGGGCGGCAGGTCGATGATCCCGCCCGAGGACAGGATCGGCTCGGCGATGAACGCCGCGAGACCGCCGGCGCTCTGCCGGTCGACGAGGTCGAAGCCGTCGTCGAGCTCGGTGCGCCAGTCGAGGGTGCCGTCGGCGGTCGTGAAGCGTGGCCGGTAGGCGTTCGGGGCCGGGATCGCCATCGACCCGACGTTGGCCGGGCCGTAGCCGCGCCGGCCGGCCGAGTACGTCGCCGACGCCGCGCCGCCGGTCATCCCGTGCCAGGACTGGCTGAACCCGACGACCTCCCAGCCGCCCGTGACGAGGCGGGCCATCCGCAGCGCGGCCTCGTTCGACTCGGCGCCGGTCGTGAGCAGCAGCACCTTGTCCAGGCCCGGGGCGAGCGAGCCGAGCACCTCGGCGAGGTCGATGACCGGCCGCGACAGCATCCCCGAGAAGAGGTGGTCGAGCCGGCCGATCGTCGAGCCGACCACCTCGACGATCGCCGGGTGGCTGTGCCCGAGGACGGCGCTCATCTGGCCGCTCGTGAAGTCGAGGACGGCCCGACCGTTGCGGTCGTACACGAAGGACCCCGCGGCGCGCTCGGCGACGAACGGCATGAAGTCGCCGCCGCCGCCGTAGCGGACGAGGTGCCGTGCCGCGCGCGCGAGGTCCGCGCGGTCGGTCGGGTCGAGGAGGTCGCCGGGCCCGGAGTCGGTCATGGAGGCGACGGTACGGCGCGGACGGCGTCCCGCGGGAGAGGCGTCCCGCGGTCCGGACGGTGGTCCGTCACCCGTCCGGACCAGGCTCGCGTCACCCGGCCGCGGACGAGCGGGCACGCCCGCGCGGCTCAACCCGGGCCGTGCCGTGGTCGACACATCTGTGAGGACGCCTGGCGACGCAGCCGGGGCACGCGAGGAGGACCAGCGATGGTGAGCACGACGACAGCCCTGCCCGCGGACGCGCTCGCGCTCCTGCGGGCCCGGGTCGACGGGACGGTCCTCGTCGAGGGCGCCCACGGCTACGCGGAGTCGTTCGCCCCCTTCAACACCTCCGTCGTCCAGCGCCCCGCCGTGGTGGTCGTCGCGGAGTCCGTCGCGGACGTCGTCCACGCGGTCCGTTGCGCGGCCGACCTCGGGCTGCGGGTCGCCGTGCAGTCGACCGGCCACGGGATCGGGCGGCCCGCGGACGGTGCGCTCCTCGTCGTCACCTCGCGGCTGCGCCGGGTCCGGGTCGACCCGGTGAACCGGACGGCGTTCGTCGGTGCCGGCAACCGGTGGGGCGACGTCCTGCCGCTGGCCCAGGAGCACGGGCTCGCGCCGGTCCTCGGCTCGAGCCCGCTCGTCGGCTGCGTCGGGTTCACGCTGGGCGGCGGGGTGGGCTGGCTGGCCCGCCGGTACGGGTTCGGCTCCGACAACGCGGTCGCGTTCGACGTCGTCACCCCCGACGGCTCCCTCGTGCGGGCCAGCGCCCACGACAACCCCGAGCTGTTCTGGGCGCTGCGCGGTGTCGGCGGCGGCCCCTTCGGCGTCGTCGTCGGGATGGAGATCGCCCTGCACCCGCTGTCCCGGCTGTACGCCGGCAACCTCTACTACCCGGCGGAGCTGGCCGGCGAGGTCGCTCGGCGCTGGCGCGACTGGGTGGCCGGCGCCCCCGAGGAGCTCTCGAGCAGCGTCGTGCTCATGCAGTACCCGCCGGCCCCCGAGGTTCCGGAGGCGTTGCGCGGCAGGTCGTTCGCCGTCGTCCGCGGCGCCTGGTGCGGCGACGCGGCGCAGGGCACCGAGCTCCTCGACGACTGGCGGCGCTGGCGCACGCCGCTCGTCGACGCCTGGGCCGACATGCCTTTCGGCGAGGTCGGCTCCATCAGCCACGACCCCGTCGACCCGATGCCCGCCTACGTGACGACCGAGCAGCTCGACAGCCTCCCCGACGAGGCCCTCGACCTCTTCGTCGACGGCTGGCAGGAGCACCTCGACGGCGAACGGCTCGTCGTCCTCGCCGAGCTGCGCCAGCTCGGCGGCGCCGTCCGCCGCGGCGGCGCCGACGCCGCGAACGACCGGGCCCGGTCGGCGGAGTACTGCCTCGAGTACGTCACCGTCGCGGCCGACGAGGCCCGCGCGCACGCCGTCGAGCGGCACTACACGCAGACCAGGGACCGGCTCGCCCCGTTCGTCACCGGTGCGACCTACCTGAACTTCACCGAGGGCGCCGAGAAGGCGGCCCGGACCGCGAGCGCCGCGGGCGGGGCCGCCTGGCAGCGGCTGCGCACGCTGAAGAGCACGCTCGACCCGGCGAACCGGTTCTGCCACGGGTTCGTCGTGCCGCCGTTCGACGTGCCGCTCGCGGGCGTCGACGTCCCGAGGCCGCGCCAGGGCTGAGCCGGGACTCGGAGCCCGCCCCGACCCCGGAGCCCGTCCCGACC
>NZ_MWLL01000014.1 GCF_002198675.1 Kineosporia sp. R_H_3
GTGCGCTACAAGGCGCGTGAGGTCGAGCGGGCGTACGCGTCCCTCGAGGGGGAGCTGCACCGCACCCCGACGGAGGCCGAGGTCGCCGAGCGGCTCGGCATCGCCCTCGAGGACCTGCACGCGATCTTCAGCCAGGTCTCGTACGTCAACGTCGTGGCACTCGACGAGCTCCTCACGGTGGGCGGCGAGAAGGGCGACAAGCTCTCCCTCGTCGACACCCTGGAGGACACCAAGGCCGAGGACCCGGTCACGGCGTTCGAGACCGAGGAGACGAAGTTCATCCTCAGCCGGGCGATCAACCAGCTCCCGGAGCGGGAGAAGATCGTCGTGACCCTCTACTACTACGAGGGCCTCACGCTCGCCGAGATCGGTCGCGTCCTCGGGGTCAACGAGGCGCGGATCTGCCAGATGCACACGAAGGCGGTTCTCCAACTACGCGCCAAGTTGGCAGCAGCCTCGTGCGACGAAATGAGACCGGTCGCCGTCCCCAGCACCGTGTGGCCCTGACCCACGCCCGACATCGTCAGCCCCTTGGCGATGCCCGCCATAGCGGCTTGGCTGGTCTTGATCTTCAGACTCCAGCCTGCTGCGACGGAACTGGCCTTGACCTTGAGCGCGGCTGGAGCGCCGAGTTCACGCGCCACTTCTGCCAGTTCGGCGGTTGCGGTCTCGTGCGCTCAGCGCTGGCGGCCGCGCGTCGGCTGACCGGATGCATATCGCAGCGGATCCCGGGACCTGCTCTACGCGAGTCCGCGAAAGGACTGAGATCGTTCACGGCCGAAGTGTGTCGGGCTGTGTCGGCCGCGCGACCTGGGCTCGGTGAGTAGCGTCGCGCCTATGCCGTTGGTTACGCGTTTGGGGTACATGGGTGTGGGGGCTGTTATCGGAGCCGCCGGCCTGGCCGCGACGATCGCATTCGCCCCCGGCGCGGTCGCAGCACCTGCGCCTGGCAAGGCATGCTCCCCCAAGGGCGCAGTTCTGCAGGCCGATACCCAGACCCTTCTGTGCGCGCAGACGCCGTCAGACTCCCGCTTTCGCTGGCGCGTCATCACCATCCAGGGCCCCCTCGGGCCAGCAGGCCCGGGCGGCGCCGCGGGCGCGAAGGGTGACCCTGGCCCGCAAGGAGCACCCGGACCGGCAGGCACCGGTCAGACCGCTCACTGGGTAACGCTTCCTGTGACGCCGGACCACTACGACCTGACCGTCCTGTCGATCACGAAGGAGTCAGTTGACGGCGTGCCGAGCAACGCCTACCTGGTCAGCTATGCCTCTGACGACACTCCACCGACGCACTTCGTGTATGACGTCCCCGGCGGCGCGCATGTGCTGCGCGTCCAGCTCGTCGTCACCCGGCAGAGGTCGACCTTCACCGGCTACGTCCCCTTCGACGAGAAGACCATCGAGCTCACCGGACAGGGCGCAACGTCCTTCACCTGGGACGGCACGCCGATCGACGCCACGACGTTCGCGACGGACGTCGATTTTTACGAGTCGGCGGACTGCCGCACGATCAGCGACCCCGAACCCGGTGTGCCGTGCGGGTCGACCTACGACGGTGAGTACTCCCAGGTGCTCGGCTACACCTACACACTCCGGACCCTGATCTCGGACTGACATCACCGTCACCTGACCGTGCGGTGACCGGGACCGACCCAGCCGCCACCCCAGCTGCGTCGGATCTCGGCGCTTCCCTGCCGCTGCGGGCCGCTGACCTCGGCGGGGACAGCCGGGTGCGGAGCAGGGGGAACAGGTCGGTGCGGATGATAGTGCGTTCCTGCGCAGCCGACCGGCGCCGAGCACCTCAGCGGCCTGCGCCCGGGACGCCTGCCCACGCCGCGGGTCGTTCGGCGCTTGCCGGCGCTTGCCCGACTGCTGTGCTTGCTCGCTACTCCTTCTTCGCAGTTGTTGCGAGGAAGCCGCGCCGGCCCTCGCTGCTGTCGGTGAATTCGATGTCGATCGTCTCGGCGGCAAGTTCCTCGGGTGGGTCGGTGTTCTCCATGATGATGATCTGGACGTTCGCGGTCTGCTGCACGCTTCGGTAGAACCGCGCGACAAACGAGTCGTCGAGCCGCCGGGCCGACTCGTCATCGGCTTCGGGGGCTTCGCCCTTCTTCGGTGGCTTGTATGTGACTAACGGCGAGTCCAGCACCACGAAACCGGGATGCGGGAGGTCGTTGGCGAGACAGACGTCGGCTAGCGCGAGGGAGAATGCGGCGTGGAGGATCGCTCGCACTCCCTTGCCGTGCGATGCCCGGAGCTGCTCGGCGTCGACGATGTCGAGCTCGTTTCGGTCGAACCGGACGCTGTCGGCTCCAGGGAACCCCCAGGCGCGGAGCCTCTCCTGGATGGCGGTCGAGAAGCGTCCGGCGGCAGCGAGCGGGAGAGGGTCCACCGGCTCGGCCCGCTTCGGCTTCGCTGCTTCCTCAATCTGGGCGCGCATCAGCTCGAGGTCGGCAATCTGGCGGTGTACCGCGATCGCGGATTCGACCGAGGACCGGGTGCGCAGGAGTTGGTCGAACCCGTTCTTGCGTGGCCGAAGCTCTTCGTCAGCCGTACGCAAGGCGGTCTCGCTCGCGACAATTGACTCGACGAGGGTGCGGCTCCGGGTGCGGAGCCGTCGAGCGTCAGTCTGCAGGTCCTCGATGGCCTGCTGGAGGTCGCCGCGAAGGGCCTCGGTCTTGGCGCGTTCGCCGGCTACGACGACCGCTAGCGCGGTTGTGTCGGTGCCGTACTCCAAGTTCAAGTGCTGGTGCTCCGGCTCGGCGCCGCAGAACGGGCACGTCTCCGGCGAGAAGTACCCGAGCAGGTTCCCGGCTTCGGAGACCATCTCAAGGCGGGCAAGGTCGGAGTCGTACTGCTGGGTGAGCAATTCGAACCGTGAGCTCAATGCGCCAATCTCCCGGGCGCGCCGCTGGATTTCGGTACGTGCGGCCTGGAGACCTGCGAGGCGCTGTGCTGCGCTAACGCGCGCACGTGTGGCGGCGTCGATGTCGTCGCCGGCCGCGCGGATTGACGCGTTCAGGTTCGCGAGCTGGGTGCGGAGCTGTTCGACGTCCGGGGAGTTCCCAATCTTCCCCCGTGCCTCGGAGAGGAGTTGGTCAACGACCTGGCCCTTCGCCTTCCCGATGGTTCGACGCTCGGTTGGGGCGATGACCTCCTCCAGTGCCGAGTCGTCCTCACCGACGAGAAGGAGCTTGAGCGCGGAGACCTCGGTGGTCCGATCCGTGTGCTGGCCGGTGAGGGGCGGCGCTGTGCGCGCCTGCATGCGCGTCTCGCCGATGACAGTGAGGTGAGCGAGGTGCCGCAGCGTGAACGAAACCTTCTTGTTGTTCGCGTTCTTCCTGAGCTGACGACCGTTCAGGTCGATTGCGCCGAGGATGTAGTTGGACAGGCCGCGGTCGCTGCGGTGGTCGTGGGCGGCGCCGCGGTTGTCCCCCTCTTGGTCCGCAGGGACGGTGAAGTGGGTGCCGGTATAGACGGTGTACCCGCCGCCCGAGACCTGCCTGGTGATGGTGACGAACTGCTCGTCGGGAAGTCTGAGGCCCAGGAGCACGGTTGTGTACCCGGTCAGCTGGGGTATCTCGCGGAGGTTCTGTGCCCCGAGCATGAAGTCGATGGAGTCGGCGATGAACGACTTACCGGTGTCCGACGGCCCCCGGACGATGGTCACGTTCGGTCCGAACTCAACGCTCGCGTCGGGTCGGCCGTGTCCCACGAACGTCAGGTGAGTGATGGAGATACGGTCGCTCACAGGTCATCCCTCGTACGTTCGTACGCGTCGAACTCCTCGACCCAAGCGTCGAAGATGCTCCGGAACTGGGTGCGTAGTTCCTCCTCGGACAGATCACCGAACTCGGAGATGACCCACGTGGCACGTTCGTGAAGCCGCGCCGCGTAGGCAGACTCCAGCAGGTTGAGGAAGCGGATCGAGGGGTCGCCGGCCAGGTACGTCAGGCCGTCCGCGGTGGCGAACGCCTCAGCCAGCCCCGCGCTGAGCAGCACTCGGATGCCCCGGGAAACGGACGCCCGCTTGGTCGTCAGCTGCCCGATACGTGTCGGCAGCGGCGGGTGCAGACTCTCGGGCCCGTTGACGTCGGCCGTATTGAGGACTAGGTGGTCGAGCATGACGAGCTGACCCAGGTCGAGCGCACGTGGGTAGGACTCAACGAGGACGGCGAGTACTCGGACGCCGACCTCGACGGGAGAATTGAACGGGCTGATCACGGTTCTTCGACCCAGGTCAGGCGCTCGTCGTTGACGAGCTGGTGGCAGATGCCCTTCCGGTCGTCCAGGTCCGTGCGCTCGATGAGCCGATGGCTGCTCAGGTCGATGCTCGCCGATGCCTGGAGGACCGCCTGCGCGCGGGTGTACCCGTCCACGTGGTCGGACTCGGCGAGCTCCACGACGCCGGAGTGGACGTCACCCTTGAGCGCCTCGAACGTCCCATCCGGTGTTGACTCGCGTGCGTACATCCGCAGCGACTCGGCCCGGAAGAACGCTTGCCGCTGCCTCTTGAAGTGCCCGCCTCGGGTTGGGTGCGCGGCGACGTTGCCGCGGTCGAGGACGTCGGTGGGGTGCCTTTCCCTGTACGTCGCCAACAACTGGTCGACGTACCGCTTCTCATCACCGGTGTACGCGCCGGGCACCGCTTCGGGTTTACGACGATTGGGGAGGGGCGAGTTGAACCGAAGTGCGTGGTACTTGGTGGCGGCGTGCATCGAGATGACATGGCGGGCCTGGAGCGCGTCGAACATCGCGAAGTCCGTTGCTGCGACGAGCGCGCCGACCCTTGTGGTTCGTCGGAGTCCATTGCTGGGGTGGGCGCGTGCGTCGACAACCAGCTGATGAACTCCTCTTTGGCCTTGGTTGGCTGGCTCAACGTCTTGTTGAGCCTCAGACCGGCTCCCTTGGGCGCGACGAACAGATACGCGTCTGGCATGACGCATTCCCCAGCCACGGTCGCGCGGAAGATCTTCAAGATCTCCGGCCACGCGTCAGACGGCTGCAGCGCGGCGGCGTACTGCTTGCACTGGTAACAGTCCCACGGACCTTCGAGGCCGTTGGGGGTCTTGAACCCGGCCACGTCGATGCCTTGGTCGCCGGGGCCACCCATCCGCTTAGCAAGGAGGTACCCCCGGGTGGACTGGATGCCCTCCACCAGCTCATCGACGAACTCCTCCCACTGGTCCCCGGAGTAGTGGGAGATGACGTGTGCCGGGCTGAGCTCGGGGGCCTTCGGGTCAGCCACGACGCGTGCCTCGCAGGTAGGCCCGAGTGCGCGACCACGACGCCATGAGCGTGACGGCGCGATGCAGGGTCACGAACATAGTGATGAACGTACCGACCGTGCTTCGCTTGAGAACTCGTTGGGGGACATTTGCCCACCTGACGCGGCCCGCGCACATCATCAGTCGGTAGGTGAGACGGTGTAAGCCAAGAGCCGACATCACACGGCGACGGGTACGCGCAGGCTTAAGAGTCGTCCCTTGCGTACGTCCTCGTTGCCTCTTCTGCTGGGCGCTACGCACGACGATCTCCAATTGCTGTGAGATCTCGTGACAGTCATCGAGGCCGTCGCGCCTTGGCGGTGGCACGCCGCGCGAGCATCGGAGCAGGCTCGGCCCCGGGCCCACGGGGCGGTCCCCCGAGGCCTCTGACGTCAGCCAGCAGGACACGACTGCCCGGGAGGCGGTGCGCCTTCGGGACCGCTTCGTCGTCGACGGTCTGGCCGTCAGTACCGACACCTAGCCCGACGGCCGCTTCACGCGCGACGGCGACCCGGTGGCCGACCACGTCGAGATCGCCGGTCGCGGGGGCCGGACCGGTGGAGGCAGCCAGGATCTGGCGGGCCGCCCTCAGGACCCGTTCGCCGGTGGCCCGGACGACGTCCTCAGGGCTTCGGTCCCGGACGCCTTCGGCCCAGTGCGTGACGTAGGGGAAGGTGTACGTGCTGGTGTCGAGGCCGTGGGCCGCCATGACCAGGTACGCGACGGACTCGGCCTCGACCTCGATCCCACCCCGGCACGCGAACACCGCAGGCGGCGGCGCCGCTCCCGGATCCGACCCTGCCGGTACCGCCCGACCTGTCCCGGCCGGCGCGCCCGACCCGACCGTCACGGCCCTCTCGGTGGTGCCTGTGGCGGCGGTTGTCCGGGGCGGGGGCGGTGCGTGCAGCAGGACGTGGGCGAGCTCGTGGGCGAGGGTCTTGACTGCCTGGGCGTCGTCGACGTCGTCGCGGACCCGCACGGTGGCGGTGGCGGGGATGGTGACGCCGTTCGCGCCGGCGCAGTCGCCGCGCTCGAGGCTGTAGCCGGCCGCGGCGACCTGGGCTGCGAGGGCGTCCCACAGGCCCGGTGGCGCGTGGCCCTCGAGCAGTTGCGGGGCGGGCTGCTCGGGCAGCGGGGTCCCGCTGGTCTGGGAGACGTCGAAGACGTAGGTCACCCGGAACCCGCTGACCCGCCGCCTCCCCGTCTGCACCTCCCCTTCCCCACCGGCCGCCGGCGTCGCACGCTCAGGGTCCGCCGTCCGGGCAGGGCCGGTCTCGGGCGGGCCGGTGGTCCTGTCGGTGCCTTGCGGGACAGGTGCGGGCTGGTCGCCGTGGGTGGGGGTGCGGCGCAGGACGGGGGCGAGGATCGCGATGCCTTTCTCGCCCTTGCTGACCTGCCGACCGAGGGCCTTCCATGCCCCGTACCCGGCGACCGCGGTGGCGTCGGGGCGCTGGGCCAGGATCAGCATCGTGTTCCCGAAGGAGTAGGTGTGGAACCGGGCCGCGGTGGCGAGCCAGCGCTGCCAGTCCTGGCCGCTGCGCAGCGCGGCGACCTGCTCGGCGAGGCGGTCGTGCAGGACCTGCAGCTTGTCCGTGCCCGTCCCGGCGGCATCGGCTGCGGCACCGGCGGCGGCACCGCCCGCCGCCGAGGACACAGCCTGTCGGCCGCCGGCTGAGGGGTGGCGTCGGCGGGGTGTCATCCGCGTGGGGCCCCGGTGGCGGCACGAAGCGCGGCGCGCAGGGAGACGATCGCGGTCTGCTGGCCGGCGACGAGCGTGGCCAGTTCGTCGAGCTGGTCCTGCATCCCGGCGAGAATCGCGATGACGTCCATCGCCGGCCCGGGCAGCGGGAGGACCAGCGGCCCGCTCACCTGCTCCTCGGGGCGAGCAGCGTCAGCGCGCGAAAGGCCGACGGCTGTCGATTCCCCGTCCTGCGCTGGACCGTCCCCGGGGTGCTGGACAGACGGGCCAGGCCGGACGGGCTCGGAGAAGTGCTGGGTCACGAAGGTTCCTCTCGATGGGAGTTAGGCGGTGGCCTCGACAGGCTTGCCGGGACGGGTCAGCGGGTGCGGCCGGGTGCGGACCGCGGGCCGGGCGGTGGGAACGCAGGGTGTGGTCGGCGGTGCTCATCGACGTCGTCGACGAGCACCGGAACGGTTGATTCCGGTCCGCGGGCGCGCGTTGTGCAAGTCCGAGAAGCAGCCATACCGTCGAGGTCATGACACGGCGCTACGACCAGAGCGAGCTCAACACCTACGGAGCCGAGGACGACGAGGAGATGGACTCGATCCTCAAGGCGATCGACCGCGCGAATGAGGAGTCAAAGCCCACTCCGACGCTGCCGAATCCGAAGCCGAACCGGTAACCGTTCGCCGGGCTAGTGAAGTAGCTCCGGCGGATTTGCCGAGAGACCGATCACGGGCGGAGCGCCACCGGTGAGGGCTGGGCGGTGTCTCGACAGTGCCTTAGAGGGGCGGGTCAGCGGCCGCGGCCAGGTGCGGGGCGCAGGACGGGCGGTGGGAGCGCGGG
>NZ_MWLL01000140.1 GCF_002198675.1 Kineosporia sp. R_H_3
CATGAGGTGCTCGTCCGTGGTGCCGGTCGGTCCCACGCCTCCGGAACGTAGTCGCTCCACGCCCGGTTCACTGCCTTGCATTGGCGTGGGTGGCATCGGTCCGCGCCATCGAGCACAGGAAACTCTGACCGTCGGCGGCCCCGTGCGCGACTGGCAGAACGAGCGGCGTGACACAGGGCTCGTTCGCCACTCGACGTTGGGACGCGTGTCGCTGCCGTTAGGGAGTTCCGCCGATGGAATGCGCCCGCTGCGGTGCGGTTGAGACCTGCAGCGGCGGCTCTTGGAGTTGCGTCCACCGACCTCCACCTGCGGTCGGGCGGCTACGGAAGCCAGTGGGACGAAGACCGGGCAAGCGCGCGGCGGTCGGGGTTGGTGCCAGACCCGCCCATCTGATGATCAGTTTGTTGCCCGGTGATCGACGGTGACTACGAGATCCCGGTGCCGCGGGGGCGAGCTGTAGCCTCACATGGTGACAACGTCGCGAGCGACCACGCAGGGCGTGCTCGGCGTAGAGAGTTCCAATTCCGTGGAACGATCCACCCGCCCTGCTCGCACCCTCGGTGCTCGCTGGACGATTCGAGTGAGAGACCCTCGGTGACGTTCGACGCCAGAAACACAGCGTTGTCGGCCCGCTCACCGGTCGCCGGCCACGGTCACAGGTCTGGCTTTCGCCAACGGCACCATTCTCGGCATGACAGCAGGCGCTTTGGCTAGGCCCATGCGCTCGGCAGGTTGCGTGCGCACCAGGATGCTTGCCGCAGTCGGTGTGCTGGCGGGCGTGAATCTTACCGTGAAGGCGGTTGTCGAAGCCCGATTGGCGGACACCAACCTCGATTTGGGACTCATCGAGCTACGGCTCACGTACAACAAGGGCGTCGCGTTTAGTGTCGGCAATTGGCTGCCTCCCTGGGTGATCATTGCAGTCACCGGGGCTATCACCGCCACCATCGGCGTTTCTGTCTGGCGGGCGGCACCTGCAGCTGGTCGGGCTACGCGCCTGGCGGGCGCCGCGCTCGTGGCCGGTGCCGTGTCCAATCTAGCCGACCGCATCGGCGACGGAGTGGTCACCGACTACGTGCACACCGGTTGGTGGCCAACGTTCAACCTCGCCGACACAATGCTCTGCGCCGGCGTCACCGGGCTCATTCTTGCCAGCCTGCGTGGCAACCCCCGCGGCCGACCGGGAGCTTGACAGCGGACCTCGCCGCACGCGAAAGTCAGCAAGGTCGGCCTCTTGCCGTTGCGCCCGGCGCCGCGCTTTTCCTGCTCGTGGGGGTCTCGGCACGAGGGTTCATGGAACCCGACGTTAGGCCGATGCGCCGGCAGGACTCCTGCACCGTTTGCCCGCGTCCTGCCGATATCCGTCGCACGGAGGCGACGGCCTGCCTGCATTGTCCGCACTCGAGCGCAGCCGCGACCGCGTTCGCTCTCTGCGCACTGGGCTGGCGGGTGGGACTCCCGGCCCGACCGATCGGTCCGGCCGAGTCGCCGCTCACGTCGGCATCATGGAACATGGCGTGCGGATTACAGATGTACAGAGATGCGCGGGTGTGACGACACCGTCGGCTAGCGTCGACCAATGCTCACGCATGCGTTCGGAGAGCGCTACGACTTACCGGTTCCGCTGATCCTGTTCATGCTCGGCGGAGCGTCTGTCGTCCTGCGGTCACGTCCCGCCGAGTGGTGGAGTTCGGGCTCGACACCGTGCGGGTCAGTGCGTGTTCATGATGCCGCGAGGAGTTCGCCGGTGACGACGGTTTGATCGCTCTGGTCGAGCAGGGCCAGGAGCGCCATCGAGGCTTCGGAGAGATAGCGGCGGTCGGAGACCTGCCACTCGTCGTGCTGCTCGACCAGGACCGCGGTGGCCAACCGGGTCAGCGAGGGCGGGTTGGGGAAGACCCCGACGACGTCGGTGCGGCGCTTGATCTCCTTGTTCGAGCGTTCGAGGGGGTTGGTCGACCAGATCTTCTTCCAGTGCACGACCGGGAACACGGTGAACGCGAGCAGGTCTTCCTTCGCGGCGACCATCAGGTCGGCGGCCTTGGGGAACTGCCGGGCGAGCATGCCCGCGATGACATCGAACTGCTCGCGGACGTGCTGGGCGTCTGGCTGGGCGAACACGGTGCGGATCGTCGCGGCGACCATCTCGGCGTTGCCCTTGGGGACCTGGGCGAGCATGTTCCGCAGGAAGTGCACCCGGCAGCGTTGGACGCCGGCACCGAGCAGGACCGCGTTGACGGCCTGCCGCAGCCCGGTGTGCGCGTCCGCAATCACGAGCCGGACCCCGGTCAGGCCGCGGGCCTTCAGGGAGCGCAGGAACGCGGTCCAGAACGCCCCGCTCTCACTGTCCCCGACGTCGACGCCGAGAACTTCCCGGCGGCCGTCCGCGGAGACGCCGACCGCGACGACCACGGCCTGGGAGACGACCTGGTGGTTGACCCTGGCCTTGCAGTAGGTCGCGTCCAGGAACACGTACGGGTAGGCGGCACCGGCCAGCGACCGGGTCCGGAACGCCTCCAGCTCGACGTCCAGGTCGGCGCAGATCCGGGAGACCTCGCTCTTGGAGATCCCGGTCGTGACCCCGAGAGCGGCGACCAGGTCGTCGACCTTGCGGGTCGAGACCCCGTGGACGTACGCCTCCATCACCACCGCGTAGAGCGCCTGGTCGACCCGCCGACGGCGTTCCAACAGCGAGGGAAAGAAGCTGCCCGTGCGCAGCTTCGGGATCCGCAGCTCCAGGTCCCCGGCCTGGGTGGAGAACGTCCGCGTCCGCGACCCGTTCCGCTGGGCCGTCCTGGAGTCGGTCCGCTCCCACGGGCCGGCACCGATCACCGCGGTGAGCTCGGCGTCGATCAACGCCTGGTACATCGTCTGCGCTGCACCCCTGACCCGGTCGCTGACATCAGCGTCGGTCAGTGTCTGCAACACCTCGAGTAGGGCAGCATGGTCCAAGGCCATCGTGCGTCGTGTCCTTCCGTGAGTCCCTTGAGCAGGTCTCACTGACCGTCGCACGATGGCCGCTCACGTCATGATCGACACGCGGCCCACGACCTCACCCGAACTCCACCACGCCAGGGGACGTGACCCGT